>NZ_VLKF01000001.1:2105517-2406306 GCF_007994135.1 Modestobacter roseus | reverse complement strand
GACGTTCCCCAGCGGTGGGACCACCGTGCGGAACGCCTGCGGGAGGACGACCTCCCGCAGCGACTGGCCGAAGGTGAGACCGATGGCCCGGGACGCCTCCGCCTGGCCGGGGTTCACCGCGTTGATGCCCGAGCGCACCGCCTCGCAGACGAAGGCCGCGGTGTAGAGCCCCACCGCGAGCACCGAGCCGGTGTAGAAGCTGAGGGCGAAGTCGATCTGCGGCAGCCCGAAGATGATGAAGAAGAAGACCACGGTCAGTGGTGTGTTGCGGAAGGTCTCCACGTAGAAGGTGGACAGCCCGCGCAGCGGGGGGATCGGGCTGACCCGGAACGCGGCGAGCAGCGTGCCGAGCACCAGGGCGAGCAGCCCGCCCAGCAGGGACAGGCTCAGCGTCGTGAGGAAGGCGTCCCGCAGCAGCGGGAAGTTGTCGACGAAGAACTGCACAGCGCCTCCTCTCGAGGCTGGGGGAGCGTGACACCGCCGGGCGGGGGCTGACCCCACCCGGCGGTGTCATGGAACGGTCAGTAGCGGTCGACGTCCGGCGGCTCGGGGGCCTCGGTGTCGCTGATGGCACCGGCGGTGCGGTCCCAGGCGGCGGCCCAGGTGCCGTCCTCGTACGCCTGCTCGAGGGTGTCGTTGATGAAGTCGCGGAACTCCTGGTCGCCCTTCTCGATGCCGATGCCGTAGGGCTCCTCGGTGAACGGGTTGCCCACCAGCTCGAAGCCGTCGGGGTTGCCGGCCACCAGGCCGGTCAGGATGACGTTGTCGGTGGTGACCGCGTCGACCTGGCCGTTGGTGAGGGCGTCGGCGCACTTGGAGTACACGTCGAAGAGCGTCAGCTGCGCCTCGGGGTAGTCGGTGCGGATCGTCTCCGCCGGGGTGGAGCCCTCGACCGAGCAGACGTTCTTGCCGGCCAGGTCCTCGGGGCCCTCGATGCCCAGCGGGTTGCCCGCCGCGACCATGATGTCCTGCCCGGCCTCGTAGTACGGGCCGGCGAAGTCGATCCGCTCCTTGCGGGCGTCGTTGATCGTGTAGGTGGCCACGACCATGTCGACCTGGCCGTTCTCGATGAACGGCTCCCGGTTCGCCGAGACCGTCTCGGTCCACTCGATGTCCTCGGCCGCGATGCCCATCTCGGCCGCGATGATCTTGGCGATCTCGACGTCGAAGCCCTCGGGGGTGCCGCTGGGGTTGAGCAGGCCGAACCCGGGCTGGTCGAACTTCGTGCCCACGGTCATCGAGCCCGCCTCGGCGAGCTCGGCCATGGTCGTCCCGGCCTCGAACTCGACGTCCTCGGCGACCTCGGCGGTGCCCTCGGCGGCCTCCTCGGCCTGGTTGCCGGCCTCGCTGGAGCAGCCGGTGAGCACGATGCCCAGGGCCGCGAGACCAGCGGCGTAGCGGGTGATGCGCATGAGGGGGTCCTCTCGTCGGTGGTGCGGCGGATCAGTGGTTGAGGATCTTGGAGAGGAAGTCCTTGGCCCGGTCGGAGCTCGGGTTGGTGAAGAACTCCTCCGGGGTGGCGGACTCGACGACGCGGCCGCCGTCCATGAAGACCACCCGGTTGGCCGCCCGGCGGGCGAAGCCCATCTCGTGGGTCACGACGACCATCGTCATGCCGTCACGGGCCAGCCCGGTCATCACGTCGAGGACCTCGTTGATCATCTCCGGGTCCAGCGCGGAGGTGGGCTCGTCGAAGAGCATGACCTTCGGGTCCATCGCCAGCGCCCGGGCGATCGCGACGCGCTGCTGCTGGCCGCCGGACAGCTGGGCGGGCACCTTGTCGGCCTGGTGGCCCACGCCCACGCGGTCGAGCAGCTCGCGGGCGCGCTTCTCGGCGTCGGCCTTGGACTGCTTGCGGACCTTGACCGGACCGAGGGTCACGTTCTCCAGCACGGTCTTGTGCGCGAAGAGGTTGAAGCTCTGGAACACCATGCCGACGTCGGCGCGCAGCCGGGCCAGCTCCTTGCCCTCCTCGGGCAGCCGCTGGCCGTCGATGGTGATCTCGCCCTGCTCGATCGACTCCAGCCGGTTGATCGTCCGGCACAGCGTCGACTTGCCCGACCCGGAGGGGCCGATGACGACGACGACCTCGCCGCGGTCGATCGTCAGGTCGATGTCCTGCAGGACGTGCAGTTCGCCGAACCACTTGTTGACGCCGGACAGGCGGACGAGAGGCTCTCCGGTCGGACGTTCGGTCACAGCGGGTGACCCTAGGTGGCTCCCGCCGCAGGAACGTCGCGAAGCCATCACGAACCTGTAACGAAGCTGCCGGCGGGCCCGGAGTTCACCCGGTGGGGGTCGTCCCGGTCACCTTCCGGAGTCGGTCGAACGCAGGACCTGGCTGCGGGCACCGGGTCCGGCGCGGTCCTCCGTACGATGCGGTGGTGAACGGCAAGACCTACCTCGTGCGCACCTACGGCTGCCAGATGAACGTGCACGACTCCGAGCGCCTGTCCGGGCTGCTGGAGTCGGCCGGGTACTCGGCAGCTCCGGAAGGCACCGACGCGGACGTCGTCGTGCTCAACACGTGCGCGGTCCGGGAGAACGCCGACAACCGCCTCTACGGCAACCTCGGCCACCTGCGCCCGGTCAAGGACGCCCACCCCGGCATGCAGATCGCCGTCGGCGGTTGCCTGGCGCAGAAGGACCGCGGCGAGATCGTCCGGCGCGCCCCCTGGGTCGACGTCGTCTTCGGCACGCACAACGTCGGCTCGCTGCCGGCGCTGCTGGAGCGGGCGCGGCACAACGAGGAGGCGCAGGTCGAGATCGCCGAGGCGCTCGAGGTCTTCCCGTCCACGCTGCCGGCCAAGCGGGACTCCGCCCACTCCGGCTGGGTGTCGATCAGCGTCGGGTGCAACAACACCTGCACGTTCTGCATCGTCCCGGCGCTGCGTGGCAAGGAGAAGGACCGCCGTCCCGGGGACATCCTGGCCGAGGTGCAGGCGCTGGTCGACCAGGGCGTGCTCGAGGTGACCCTGCTCGGCCAGAACGTGAACGCCTACGGGGTGGAGTTCCGCGACCGCGGGGCCTTCGCCGACCTGCTGCGCGCCACCGGCGCGATCGAGGGCCTGGAGCGGGTGCGCTTCACCAGCCCGCACCCGCGCGAGTTCACCGACGACGTCATCTCCGCCATGGCCGAGACCCCCGCGGTCTGCCACCAGCTGCACATGCCGCTGCAGTCCGGCTCCGACGAGGTGCTGCGTGCGATGCGCCGTGGCTACCGGCAGGACCGCTACCTGGGGATCATCGACCGGGTGCGGGCCGCGATGCCCGACGCCGCGATCACCACCGACATCATCGTCGGCTTCCCGGGCGAGACCGAGGCCGACTTCGAGCAGACGCTGCACGTCGTCCGCGAGGCCCGCTTCGCCAGCGCCTTCACCTTCCAGTACTCCAAGCGCCCGGGCACCCCGGCCGCGGAGATGGCCGACCAGCTGCCCAAGGAGGTCGTCCAGGAGCGCTACCTGCGGCTCACCGCGCTGCAGGACGAGATCAGCTGGGACCTGAACAAGGCGCTCGTCGGCACCCGCGTGGAGCTGCTGGTCGCGGCGGGGGAGGGCAGCAAGGACGCCGCTCGCGGCCGGCTCTCCGGGCGGTCCCGCGACGGCCGGCTGGTGCACTTCGACGCGGCGGCCGGCGTCCGCCCGGGCGACGTCGTCGAGACGGTGGTCACCGAGGGCAAGCCGCACTTCCTGGTCGCCGAGGGCCCGCTGCTCTCGCACCGCCGGACCCGGGCCGGCGACGCCGCCGAGGCGGGCACCCGGCCCACCACGCCCGGCGTCGCGCTGGGCATGCCGGGCATCGGCGTCCCCGCGCCGCTGCCCGCCGCCGTTCCCGCCTGCGGCTGAGCCAGCGCCCTCACCCCTGCGCCTTTTGATCAGGTGCCCTGATCAAAAGGCGTCCCCCTGCACCAAAGCTGGTGCAGGGGGACGCCCAGTGATCAGGTCACCTGATCGAACCCACGGCCGACGGGTCAGCTGCCGGGGTGCAGCAGGACCTTGGTCCAGCCCTTGTCCCGGTCGTCGAAGTGCTGGTAGCCCTCGACGGCCTGGTCCAGACCCAGCTCGTGGCTGGTGATCCAGCCGGGGTTGGCCTTGCCGTCGATGATCAGGTCACGGAGCTGCCGGTTGTAGCGCTTGACCGGCGCCTGCCCGGTGCCCATCGACTGGCCCTTGGTGAAGAAGGTGCCGAACTGCCAGGGGATCCGGCCCTCCTTGGCCAGGTCGCTGCCCGCGCCCGGGTCCTCCGGCATGTAGACGCCGACGACGCCGATGCCACCGGTGGCGCGGACGACCTGCACCAGGTTGTCCAGCACCAGCTCCGGGTGCTCCTCGCCGTCGGAGTCGTGCGCCTGGTAGCCGACCGCCTCGACGCCACGGTCGACGCCGCGCCCGCCGGTGGCCTGCATCAGCTGCTCCACCGGGTCGCCGGCGCTGAAGTCGATCGGGGTGGCCCCGTACTTCTCCGCCAGCGCCAACCGGTCGGTCTCCTTGTCGACGACGAAGACCTCGGAGGCGCCGCGGATCATCGCGCTGTGCGCGGCCATGAGCCCGACCGGGCCGCCGCCGAACACCGCCACCCGGTCACCGACCTGGAAGCCGGAGAGCTCCACGCCGTGCCAGCCGGTCGGGAAGATGTCCGAGAGCATCGTGAAGTCGTTCTCGTGCTCGCTGCCCTCGGGCAGGTGCAGCAGGTTGAAGTCCGCCCACGGCACGCGCAGGTACTCGGCCTGCCCGCCGTCGTAGGGGCCCATGTTGGCGTAGCCGTACGCCGCGCCGTCCATCCCCTCGGTGGGGTTGGCGCGCAGGCAGAACGACGTCCAGCCCTCGGTGCAGTTGCGGCAGCTGCCGCAGGCGATGTTGAACGGGACCGACACGCGGTCGCCGACCTTGATCCGGTCGACGCCGTCGCCGACGGCCTCGACGACGCCCATGTTCTCGTGGCCGAGGACCTTGCCCTCCTCGACGGAGGTGCGGCCCTCGTACATGTGCAGGTCGGACCCGCAGATGTTGGTGGTGGTGATCCGGATGACCGCGTCGGTGGGCGCCTGGATCGTGGCGTCCGGCACCTCCTCGACGGCGACGTTCTTGGGGCCTCGGTAGACGATGGCCTTCATGGTGGTGCTCCTTCCCTGGGGGGCGGCGAACAGCAGGTGCCGAACGCCCGGGTGAGCTGGAGGGGCGCGCACGCATGCAGCGCGGCGCATTCCGTCGTCCACGACCTACCCGGCGACCTCAGGGCTACACGACCGTTCCGGAAAACACCGAGGGCCCGTCCGGTGAACGGACGGGCCCTCGGGGCGGTGCTCCCCGGCCGACGGCGGCTCGGGGTGGGGGTCAGCGGCGGCCGGCGGCCTTCTCGGCCTCGGCGAGCCACTCGCGGCGGGTGGCCAGGTTGGCCTCCGCCTCGCTGATCCGCTTGGCGTTGCCGGCGGCCTGGGCCTTGGCCAGCTGGTCCTCGGCCTTGGTGACGGCCTCACGCATCGAGGTGAGCAGCGGGTTCTCCGGCTGCACCCGGGGGCGGGAGGCGTCGGCGACGCCCCGGAACTTCTCCTCCACGGCCCGCATCCGGTCCTCGAGCTGCCGCATGGCGCCACGGGGCACGTGCCCGATGGCGTCGTAGCGCTCCTGGATCTTGCGCAGCGCGTTCTGGTTGCCCCGGTTGGAAGGGTCGAGCTTCTCGGCCTCGGCGAGCAGCTCCTCCTTGGCCTGCTGGTTGGCCAGCTCGTCGCTGCTGCGCGCCTGGTCGTTGGCGGTGCGGGCGGCGAAGAACACGTCCTGGGCGGCCCGGAACTTCTTCCACAGGTCGTCGTCGGTGTCCCGGCCCACCCGCGGCACGGCCTTCCAGCGGTCCATCAGGGTGCGCATCGCGGCGCTGGTCGGCCCCCACTCGGTGGAGGTCGACAGCCGCTCGGCCTCGGCGATGAGCTCCTGCTTGGCCGCCCGCGACTCGCCCCGCTGCTTGTCCAGCTCGGCGAAGTGCGCACCCCGGCGACGACCGAAGGCGTCCCGCGCGGCCGCGAAGCGCTGCCACAGCGCCTCGTCGGTCTTGCGGTCGATGCCCTTGATCGTCTTCCACTCCTCGACGATGGCCTTGAGCCGGTCGCCGGCGGCCTTCCACTGCGTGGACTCCGCGCCGATCTGCTCGGCCTCGGCGGCGAGGGACTCCTTGCGCTCGACGAGGACGGCGCGCTGGGCGGCCCGCTCCCGGCGGTTCGCGGCGACGGCGGTCTCGGCCATGCTGCTGATCGCCCGGGCGCGCAGTGCGAGGTGGTCCAGGTCGCCGACCGCGGCCGAGGTGAGGATCTGCTCGGCGAGCTCCTCGGCCTTGGTCTTGATCTCGTTGGGGTTTCCGGTGTGCGCGGCCAGCCGCGCCTCCAGCAGGGCCACCTCGGTGGCCAGGTCGTCGTAGCGCCGGCCGAAGTGCGCCAGGCCCTCGTCGGGCGCGCCGGCCTGCCAGGAGCCCACGGGGCGCTCGCCGGTGGCGGTGCGCACGTAGACGGTCCCCTCCTCGTCGACCCGGCCCCACTCGGTCGGGTCGGAGGGGGTGACGGCGGGGACGACCAGCGGCTCGGCGGCCGGGGCGCCGGCGCCGCGGCCACGGCCACGACCCCGGTTGCGGCCGGGCTTGGGCGCCGGGGCAGGGGTCTCGCCGGGCGTCCCGGCAGCCGGCGTCTCGGTGCTGGGTGTCTCGGTGCCGGGTGTCTCGGTGCCGGGTGTCTCGGTGCCGGGTGTCTCTGCGGCGGCCGGGGCCTCGGCAGCCGGGGTGTCGGCGGTGTCGGTCACCGCCTGGGCGGGGGACTCGGTGCCGGTGGGGACGGCGGCGTCGGGGGTGGCCGCCAGGGGGCCCTCGTCGACGGGGGCGACCGCGACCGACGGCTCCTCAGCCGCGGCGGCGTCGGGTGCCGCCGGGGTCTCCTGGACCGCCTCACCCTGCTCGGCGGCGCCGGTGGGGACGGCGGCGTCCGGGGTCGCGGCCAGGGGCCCTTCGTCGACCGGCGCGACCGCGGTCGCTGCCGTCTCGGGGTGCTCCTCGACGTCGGGGGTGGCCTGCTGCGTCCGGTCTCCGGTGTTCTCCGTGCTCGACACGCCAGCAGTGTCCCACGATGCCTGCGCGACACTGCCTGGCGTGAGTCCTCCCTCTCCGGTCACGCTGGCGTTCTGCCCGCAGGCTCCGGTGCTGCTGCCCGTCGTCACCGGTTCGCCGGGCTCCGCGCTCGCGGTGCTGCGGGCCGCGGTCTCGGCTGCGGTGCAGACCGTGCTGGAGGCCGGCCCCGAGGTCGTGGTCGTCGTCGGTGACGGCGCCGGCGGCGTGCGGTTCGGCCCCGGGGACGGCGGTGACCTGCGCGGATTCGGCGTCGACCGGGAGGTGCCCTTCGCCGGGCGGGTGCGACCGGGTGGGCGCCGGCCGCCGTTGCCGCACCTGGTCGGCGCCCAGCTGCTCGACGACGCCGGCCACACCGGGTCCCGCCTGGGTGTCGGCCCCGACGACCTGGCGGGCGTGCTGCGCGACCTCCCCGGCCCGGTCGGCGTGCTGGCCATGGGGGACGGGTCGGCGCGGCGGAGCGAGAAGGCGCCCGGTGCCCTCGACCCGGCGGCCGCGCCGTTCGACGCCGCCGTCGCCGCGGCGCTGGCCTCCGGGGACGCCGCGGTCCTGGCCGACCTGGACGCCGCCGAGGGAGCCCGCCTGCTGGCCGCCGGGGTGCCGGTCTGGCGGGCCGTGGGCGCTGCCCTGCTGGGCAGGCCGGTCACCGCGGAGCTCCGCCACGACGATGCGCCCTTCGGGGTCGGCTACCTCGTCGCCTCCTGGACTGCCCGGTGACCGGGCAGTCCGCGGGGCTGCCGCCGGTGGTCGCGGTGGTCGGGCCGACGGCCACGGGCAAGACCGCCCTCGCCGTCGCCCTCGCCCACCGGCTCGGCGGCGAGGTGGTCAACGCCGACTCCATGCAGCTCTACCGCGGCATGGACATCGGCACCGCCAAGCCGAGCACCGCCGAGCGCGACGGGGTGCCGCACCACCTGATGGACCTCTGGCACGTGCGGGAGCCGGCCTCGGTGGCGGAGTACCGGCAGCGGGCGCGCACCGAGATCGACCGGTTGCGCGCGGCCGGCGCCGTCCCGCTGCTCGTCGGCGGGTCGGGGCTGTACGTGCGCGCCGTCCTGGACGAGCTGGACTTCCCGGGCACCGACGCCGGGGTGCGGGCGCGGCTGGACGGTGAGCTCGCCGTCGAGGGGGCGCAGGCGCTGCACGACCGGCTGGCGGGGCTCGACCCGGCGGCCGCGGCGGCGATCCTGCCCAGCAACACCCGCCGGGTGGTGCGCGCCCTCGAGGTCATCGAGCTCACCGGGCAGCCGTTCACCGCCCGGCTCCCCGATCCCCGCCCCCGCTACCCGTCGGTGACCGTCGGGCTGGACCGGGCACCCGAGGAGCTCGACGACCGGGTAGCCCGCCGGGTGGACGCCATGTGGGCCGCCGGTTTCGTCGCGGAGGTGGCGGCCCTGGCCGCCGACGGGCTGCGCGCGGGCCCCACCGCCTCCCGGGCGCTGGGCTACGCGCAGGTGCTGCAGCAGTTCGACGGCGCGCTCACCGCCGACGAGGCCCGGGAGCGCACGGTCACCACCACCCGGCGGTTCGTCCGCCGGCAGCGCTCCTGGTTCCGCCGCGACGCGGCCACGGCCTGGTTCGACGCCGCCCGGGCAGACCTGGCCGACGCCGTGGCCACCGCGATCACCGACCGTACGATCGGGCGGTGATCGACAGCGCTGGTCCCCGGGTCCTCCTCGGCCACGGCACGGAGAACGACTTCGTCGTCCTGCCCGACCCCGACGGCTCGGTGTGGCCGGAGCAGCGGCTGGACGCCGCGCTGGTCCGCCGGCTGTGCGACCGGCGGGCGGGTCTGGGCGGCGACGGCGTGCTGCGGGTGGTGCCGAGCCGGCACGTGCCGGACGCGGCCGCCGTGCTGGGCGAGGCGCTCCCGCAGTGCGAGTGGTTCATGGACCACCGCAACGCCGACGGCTCGTTCGCCGAGATGTGCGGCAACGGCGTCCGGCTGTTCCTGCACGTGCTGCTGACCGAGGGGTTGCTCGACCGCGCGGTGGCCGAGGCCGGCGTGCTGGTCGGCACCCGCGGTGGCCCCCGCCGGGTGGGCGCCCGCCCCGACGGCGGCTACTGGGTGGACATGGGCCCGGCCCGGGTGCTCGGCCGCAGCGCCGCCCGCATCGGCGGCGCCGAGTTCCCCGGCCTGGGTGTCTCCATGGGCAACCCGCACCTGGCCGCGCTGACCGACGTCCCGGTCGACACCCTGGACCTGACCGTCCTGCCGGGGGTGGACGCCGACTTCTTCCCCGACGGCGTGAACGTCGAGCTGGTCAACGTGCTGGCCGCCGGCGACGCCCCGGGCGGGGCCAGTGCGCACATCCGGCTGCGGGTGCACGAGCGCGGGGTGGGGGAGACCCGCTCGTGCGGCACCGGGGCCTGCGCCGCGGCGTTCGCCGCCCTGGAGGCCGGTGGCCGGACCGCCGGGACGGTCACGGTGGACGTCCCGGGCGGCCGGCTGTCGGTGGAGTTCGACGGGACGACGACGGTGCTCGCCGGCCCCGCCGTCGTCGTCGCCACCGGGGTGCTCACCCCGGAGTGGCTGGCCAGCTGAGGGTCAGGGCCGGTCCGGCTCGTCGGCCCGGGTCTCCGGGTCGTCGGTCGGCGCCTCGGGCTTGTCGCCCGGCCCGACGTTGCCGGTGCCGCGCGGTTCCCCGCGGCCGGTGTCCTGGTCGGCGCCGCCGAACGGGTTGCGCGGCGGGGTGAGGCCGACGGGGTCGCGGCCGGGGTCGTCGAGTTCCTCGTTCGGGCTGGTCATCGTCGTCCTCCCTGGATGGGCGTCAGGTCCCCGGCGGGCTACCCGGCGCCGGCCCGGTCAACCCGACGACCGGGACGGCGGGGTCGTCGGGCCCTCCCGGCAGCTCCCGCAGGTGCCGCAGCGGGCTGGCCACCACCCAGCCGGCGGCGAGCACCTGCCCGGCGGCGGCGATCCACAGCGCCGGCAGCACTCCCAGCCAGGTGCCGAGCACCCCGCCCAGCAGGCCGCCCAGCGGCATGGTGCCGAAGACGATGAACCGCACGGAGGCGTTCATCCGGCCGAGCAGCGCCGGGGGGCAGAGCCGCTGGCGGAAGCTCACCTGGGTCACGTTGTAGACCACGACCGACCAGCTGAAGCCCAGCTGCCCCAGCGTCAGCAGCACCAGCGGCGCCCCGACGGCGGCGAGCGGGGTGAGCGCGGTGAACGGCAGGGCCACCAGGATCGCCAGCGGGATCGCCCGCCCTTCGCCCACCCGCCGCGCGAACCGGGCCGCGGTCGCCGCACCGACCAGCCCGCCCACCGCGCCGGCGGAGAAGACCAGCCCCAGCGTGCTCTCCGACAGCTCCAGCTCCCGCAGCGCGTACAGCACCAGCAGCGTCGTGGTGATCGAGGAGAACAGGTTGGAGGTGCCGGTGCAGGCCACGATCCGGCGCAGCAGCGGCTGCCGGACGACGAAGGACAGCCCCTCGCCGATCTCCGCGCGCAACGACCGGCGGCCGGCGCGGTCGGGGACGACGTCGGGCCGGCGGATGCGGCCGAGGAAGAACGCCGACAGCAGGAAGGACGCCGCGTCCAGGGCGATGACGACGGGCGCGCTCATCACGCGCAGCAGCACGCCGGTGACCCCCGGCCCGGCCACCTGGGCGACGGCGCGGCTGGCCTCCAGCTTGCCGTTGCCGTCGACGAGCTGGTCGCGGTCGACGAGGGCGGGCAGGTAGCTCTGGTAGGCGACGTCGAAGAAGACCGTCGCCGTCCCGGTGAGGGCCGCGACGACGAACAGCTGGCCGAGGGTGAGCACGTCGAGCAGGTACGCCAGCGGCAGCGTGCCCAGCACGACCGCGCGCACCAGGTCGGCGGTCACCAGCACCCGCTTGCGCCGCCAGCGGTCCACCCACGCCCCGGCCGGGAGGCCGATGAGCAGGAAGGCCGCGGTCTCCAGCGCGGTGAGGTACCCCATCTGCAGCGGCGTCGCGTCGAGCAGGGAGACCGCCAGCACCGGCAGGGCGAGCAGGGTGACCTGGGTGCCCACCTGGCTGACGGTCTCCGCGGCCCACAGCCGGCGGAAGTCGGGGTGCCGCACCAGGCTCCGGTCGTTGCTCACCGGGCGAGCGTGGTCGTGTGATTGGGGGATGTCAATCACTGGCGGGCGCGTCGTCCTACGCTGGCCGGGATGAGCGACCAGGGGGAGCCCGCGACGACCGGGCGGGCGTCCGGCCCGCGCCGTCCACCCACCGACGCCGAGGCGCGGGCGCTGGCCTCGGCGCTGCGCCTGCGGGTCCTCCGGCTGTGCCTGCACGAGGCGCTGACCAACAAGGAGATCGCGGCCCGCCTGGACCGCAACCCGGCCACCGTGCTGCACCACGTGCGCACCCTGGTCGACACCGGCTTCCTCGCCGCCGAGCCGCCGCGGCGCGGCAGGCGCGGCGCCCGGGAGGTGCCCTACCGGGCCACCGGCAAGAGCTGGCTGATGGACGGCTCCGGCGCGGCCACGCCCGGGTCCGACGTCCTGCTCGCGGCCTTCCTCCAGGAGGTCGCCGCCGTGGGGGAGGCGCACCTGGAGAGCACCCGGTTGGGGCTGCAGCTCGCGCCCGAGGCGCTGGCGGAGCTCCGGGACCGGCTCCACGAACTGCTGGACGAGTACGCCCGCCGCCCGGCCGACCCGGCAGGCGAGCGGTGGTCGCTCTACCTGGGGATGCATCCGGAGCGCTGAGGCGTTGCACCCCGTGATGACGACAACTCACTCGCCCCGCACCGACGGGCGTGCCACGCTGGACCCGATGACGACAGCCCAGAACCGCGCGATCCTCGACGAGGCCGAAGCCCGGGTGGACAAGGCGGCGCGTGCCCGCGCCAAGGACCCGAGCCCCGCCGCGGCCACCCCCTGGGACGCCCCCGACGACACCACGGGCTCCTACATCAAGGAAGAGCGCGGAGCCCTCCGCCGCGTCGCCGGGCTCTCCACCGAGCTCACCGACGTCACCGAGGTCGAGTACCGCCAGCTCCGGCTGGAGCGCGTCGTGCTGGTCGGCGTGTGGACCGAGGGCACTGTCGCCGACGCCCAGCGCTCGCTGGCCGAGCTGGCCGCGCTCGCCGAGACCGCCGGCTCGCAGGTGCTCGACGCGCTGATGCAGCGCCGGGACAAGCCCGACCCGGCGACCTACGTGGGCTCGGGCAAGGCCGCCGAGCTGCGGGACATCGTCGCGGCCACCGGTGCGGACACGGTGATCTGCGACGGGGAGCTCGCCCCCGGCCAGCTCAACCAGCTGGAGAAGATCCTCAAGGTCAAGGTGGTCGACCGGACCGCACTGATCCTGGACATCTTCGCCCAGCACGCCACCAGCCGGGAGGGCAAGGCGCAGGTCGAGCTCGCCCAGATGCAGTACATGCTGCCGCGACTGCGCGGCTGGGGTGAGTCGCTGAGCCGGCAGGCCGGTGGTCGCGTCGCCGGCGGTGGCGGAATCGGAACCCGTGGTCCCGGTGAGACGAAGATCGAGACCGACCGACGCCGGATCCGGGCCCGGGTGAGCAAGCTGCGCAAGGAGATCGCCGGCATGGCGACCGCGCGCACCACCCAGCGCAACTCCCGCGACCGGAACGCCACCCCCAGCGTGGCCATCGCCGGGTACACCAACGCCGGCAAGTCCAGCCTGCTCAACCAGCTCACCGATGCCGGCGTGCTGGTGCAGGACGCGCTGTTCGCCACCCTGGACCCGACGGTCCGCCGGGCGCAGACCCCGGAGGGGCGCGAGTTCACGATGACCGACACCGTCGGCTTCGTGCGGCACCTGCCCCACCAGCTGGTCGACGCCTTCCGGTCGACGCTGGAGGAGGTGGCCGCCGCCGACCTGCTGCTGCACGTCGTCGACGGCGCCGACCCCGACCCGATCGGGCAGATCAACGCGGTGCACACCGTGCTCGGCGAGATCGACGCCGCCGCCGTGCCCGAGCTGATCGTGGTCAACAAGATCGACGCCATGAGCGAGGACGACGTCCTGGCGCTGCGCCAGGCGCTGCCCGGTGCCGCGTGGGTGTCCGCCCGCACCGGCGAGGGGATCGAGGCGCTGCGCGACATCGTCGCGGCCCGGCTGCCGCACCCCCAGATCGACGTCGACGTCCTCGTGCCCTACGACCGGGGCGACCTGGTCGCCCGGGTGCACCGGGACGGCGAGGTGCTCGAGGAGCGGCACGAGGCCGACGGCACCCGGCTCACCGCTCGGGTCGACGACGGGCTGGCTGCGGCGCTCGACGGGTTCGCCACCCCCGTCGCCGGCGGCTGACCACCCGGCTGCACGGCACCGTCGGACGGCGCGACCCGTGACGGGTCGCGCCGCCAGCGGTGTCCCCGCTCGATCACGGTCAGGTCACGGTGCCGGTACCGTGACGCCGTGGCGAGCGGAGCGGTGCGCGTGAGCGACGGCGCCACCGGTGGGCCGCCCTCCCGGGCCCGTCCGGTGGTCGGCGTGGGGCGTCCGCCGTGGTGGCTGGTGCTCGCCTCCGTGCTCCTCGCCGCAGGCGTCACCGTCGACCTCCTCGTCGGTGGCCGCCTCGAACGGCTGGACGTCGCGATCTCGGAGCAGATCGGGGCCTGGGGGCTGCGCGACTCGGCCGCCTACTGGCCGGTGTGGGTGTTCACCCAGGCCGGCGGACGGGTCACCATCCTGCTGGTCCTCACCGCGCTGGTGGCCTGGCTGTTCTGGCGCCACCGCACGGTCGCGCCGCTCGTGCGCGTGCTGCTGGCCCTGGTGCTGCTCACCGCGGTGGTCTACGCGTTCAAGTGGGGCACGGGCCGCACCGCCCCGGCCTACCCCGGGTCGTACTTCCACCGGGACGGGGAGAGCTTCCCGTCCGGGCACGTGGCCAACGCCGTGCTGATGTGGGGCGTCGCCCGCTGGCAGGCGGTCAGCTACGGGCTGCCCGCCGGCGTGCAGCGAGCCGCCTGGCTGCTCAGCGTGCTGGGGCCGTTGGCCACGGGAGTGGCCATGGTGGCGCTGAACTTCCACTGGGTCACCGACGCAGTCGTCGGCGCGGCCGTCGGGATCGTGCTGTTGGGCGTGGTTCACGCACTGGACGCAGCCGTGGTGTCACGCTGGGTTCGTGCCAGAGTGGGCCGCACGCACGCGTAGCCGCGCCGGCCGCCGTTGTCTGGCGGACGCCGCGGTCCTCGCCCTGCCTGCGGCGGCCCTGCTGGCGGTCCTGCCCGTCTCCGTGGCACTCGCCGAGGAGGCGGCTCCCGGCACGCGCTGCACGATCACCGACCCGCGGCTGCCGGAGATCTCCGGGCTGGCCAGCGCGGGGGAGACGCTGCTGGCGATGAACGACGGCGGCGACCGGGCCGAGGTGTACGTCCTGGACGCCGCCTGCGCCGTCGCCGAGGTGCGGTCGGGTGAGGTCGACCCCTACGACCCCGAGGACCTCGCGCTGGCCGCCGACGGCACGCTCTGGCTGGCCGACATCGGTGACAACAACGCCGTCCGGGAGACCGTCGCGCTGATCGGGCTCCGGCCCGACGGTGGGACCACGCTGACCCGGCTCACCTACCCCGACGGCGCGCACGACGCCGAAGCGCTGCTGCTGGCGCCCGACGGCACCCCCTACATCGTGACCAAGGAGGTGCTCGGTGCATCCGGCGTCTACCGCCCGGACGCGCTCCTGGCCGACGGCGCCACCGTGCCGATGACCAGGGTGGTCGGGCTGGGCTTCACCCTGACCGGCACGCCGGGCGGTCCGGTCGGCCGGGCCGGGCAGCTGCTGGTGACCGGCGGAGCGGTCTCGGCGGACGGGGAGCGGATCGCCCTGCGCACCTACACCGACGCCTACGTCTGGACCTTGGAGGGCTCCGACGTGGCCGGCGCGCTGTCGGGCGCCCCGATCCGGGTCCCGCTCCCGGAGTCGCCCCAGGGCGAGGCGATCACCTTCGCGGCCAACAACCGGGACCTGCTGGTCGCCAGCGAGGGCCTGCCCGCACCGGTGACCCTGGTCCCGGTGACCGGGGAGGCGGCTGCGGCAGGCCCGGCCGGTGCGGCGTCCGGGCCTGCCCCGACCGGGGAGCTGGCGACGGCTGCTCCGGGGGTGCCCCCGGTGACGGCGGGCATCATCGCCGCCGGCATCGCCACCGTGCTCGTCTGGGTCGGGGGGAAGCTCCGCCGACGGCGGGAGTGACCGGGCCGACGGCGGCATCGTCGCCGCCGGCCCGGTGATCGGGCTCAGACCCGGCGCAGGACCGTCACGACCCGGCCGAGGACGGTCGCGTCGTCACCCGGGATCGGCGCGTACGCCGGGTTGTGCGGCATGAGCCACACGTGCCCGTCGCGTCGCTTGTAGGTCTTCACGGTCGCCTCGCCGTCGATCATGGCGGCGACGATCTCGCCGTTCTCCGCGGTGGGCTGCTGACGGACCACCACCCAGTCGCCGTCGCAGATCGCGGCCTCGACCATCGAGTCGCCGGCGACCTTGAGCATGAAGAGCGTGCCCTCGCCGACCAGCTCGCGCGGCAGCGGGAAGACCTCTTCCACCGCCTGCTCCGCCAGCACCGGGCCACCGGCCGCGATGCGGCCCACCAGGGGCACGTACGTCGGGGCGGGGGCGCCCGCCTCGTCGACCCCGCTGCCCGCACCCGCGGCGGCGAGCGCCGAGGGTGCGGTGTCGGTGGCCGTGGTCGTGCCGTTCTCGCCCGGCAGCCGGACGTCGAGAGCGCGCGGCCGGTTCGGGTCGCGACGCAGCCAGCCCTTGCGCTGCAGCACCGAGAGCTGGTGGGCGACCGAGGAGGCGGACGAGAGCCCGACGGCCTCGCCGATCTCGCGGACCGAAGGCGGGTAGCCGCGGCGTTCGATCGAGTCGCGGATGACCTCGAGCACCCGGCGCTGGCGCTGGGTCAGGCCGTCCCCGGCCTCCCCGCGGTCGGGGAACTCGCGGACCGCGGCGCCGCCGGTGGTCTCGGCGGTCTCCGTCGACTGCCCAGCCGGTCGCTTGCGTCGGCTGGACCCCTTGCGTTCGTCCGCCGTCCGGCCGTCGACCGCCATGTGTCCTCCTCGTCCGGCTGCCCGCGCAGCTGCCCGGTGGCGTCGCTCCCGCGGGGACGGGAGTGAGACGCCGTCGTGGTCTCCCTGCGCACGGTAACGGCTCCCGGGGTCCGGTTCAAACACGTGTTCGAAGAAACGCCGTGTCGCGGCCCGTCTGTCGGTGGCATGCGGTAGACATCGCACAGACGTTCGAATCGAACAGGCGTTCGAGCCAGCACCCGCACGGGTGCCCGTTGCGAGGAGTGCACCGATGGTCACCGCCGAGTCCCCGGATGCCCGTGTCACCCGTTCCCGCCCGCCGCTGCGGCTGGTGACCTCCCCGGTGGTCGAGGAGGTCTCGGCCGGGCGGGCCGGGTCGGGTGCAGTGCGACGGCCGTCGGCGCGTCCCGGTGGGCGTCCGGTGGCGGGCTCCGGGGTCGCGAGCACGCGGACCGTCCGCGGTGGTGGGTGCCGGACGGTGCCCACCGGGCCGCCCTCGCGGGTGGGCGAGCGGGACGAGCTGCCGATGCGGCTCACCCGTCGCGGTCGGCGGGTCGTGGCGGCCCTGTCGATCGCCGTCGGCCTGGGGGTGGCGGCGGGCACGCTCGCCGTGGCGGGCGACGGGGGGCCGGCGCTGCGACTGGCCGCCGCCGGCACGGTGGTGGTCCAGCCCGGCGACACGCTGTGGTCGATCGCCGGCGAGGTGGCCCCGGACGAGGACCGGCGCGCCGTGGTCGACGCGCTCCTGGAGCGCAACGACCTCGACGACGTCGTGCTGCAGCCGGGGCAGGTGCTCGAGCTGCCCTGACGGGGCGCCGAGCCGTCAGGGCAGGGGGCGTGGTGCGGCCTGCCGGCGGCTGTGGCCGGTGTGGCGGCTGGTGGTGCGTGGGCGGGTGCGCGCGGTGGAACAGGACACGCCGCGCAGCGCTTGCACCTTCTGTGGGGTCTCCCTTACGGTTCCACCACAACATCTAGTGCTTACACCGCTGTAAGTCGTCCACAGCCGTTCCACACGTTCTCCCCGGGGCATCCACCGGATGTCCCCGGACGAGTCCACAGGACGGCCCGTCGAGCAGGTCCCTCCCCACGGTGTCACGTCGCCGGGAGGAACCCGCCCGCGACACCTCGAGAGAGGAGGTGAACCGCTGTGCGCTGCCCCTTCTGCCACAACCCCGACTCCCGCGTGGTCGACTCGCGCGAGACCGACGAGGGGGCCACCACCCGCCGCCGCCGGTCCTGCCCCGGCTGTGGACGCCGGTTCACCACGGTCGAGGAGCCGGTCCTCGCCGTCGTCAAGCGCAGCGGGGTCACCGAGCCCTTCAACCGCACCAAGGTCGTCGCCGGCGTGCGACGCGCCTGCCAGGGCCGCCCGGTCGACGAGGACCAGCTGGCAGTCCTCGCCCAGCGGGTCGAGGAGGCGGTCCGGGCCACCGGCTGCGCCGAGGTGCCGAGCAACGAGGTCGGGCTGGCGATCCTGCAGCCGCTGCGGGAGCTCGACGAGGTGGCCTACCTCCGGTTCGCCAGCGTCTACCGGGCGTTCGACTCGATCGAGGACTTCGAGCAGGAGATCACCGAGCTCCGCTCCCGGCACCTGCCCGGTGGCACCCCGCCACTGCCCGGTCTGCAGCCCGACGAGCCGGGCGGCCGGCGTCGTGCGGGCAGCCGGGCCCCGACCACCTCCTGACGACCGGCGCCGGGCCGTCCCGGAACTGTCAGCACCGTCCGCTACACCAGTCAGAGCAGCACCCATCGCGGCGCTTCCCCCGCCGCTGCCCACGAGGGAGATCCCGCACACCATGACCGAGACCGAAGACCGCCTCGCCACCACCCGTGCACGCCGCGGCGGCAAGGCGCCAGCCCGGGGGAAGGGCCTCAAGGTCAAGCGCGTCTTCACCTCCGCGGGGGTGCACCCCTACGACGAGGTGGTCTGGGAGCGTCGCGACGTCGTCATGACCAACTGGCGGGACGGCTCGATCAACTTCGAGCAGCGGGGCGTCGAGTTCCCGGCCGAGTGGAGCATCAACGCCACCAACATCGTCACCACCAAGTACTTCCGCGGCGCGGTCGGCAGCCCGCAGCGGGAGACGAGCCTCCGCCAGCTGATCGACCGGGTCGTCCTGACCTACGGCGCGGCCGGCCGTGAGCACGACTACTTCGCCACCGAGGGCGACGCCGAGATCTTCGAGCACGAGCTCACCTGGATGCTGCTGCACCAGGTGTTCAGCTTCAACAGCCCCGTCTGGTTCAACGTGGGCACCGCCTCGCCGCAGCAGGTCAGCGCCTGCTTCATCCTCGCGGTCGACGACACGATGGACTCGATCCTGAACTGGTACCGGGAAGAGGGCCTGATCTTCAAGGGCGGCTCCGGCGCCGGCCTGAACCTCTCCCGGATCCGCTCCTCCAAGGAGCTGCTCTCCTCCGGTGGCACCGCCTCCGGCCCGGTCTCCTTCATGCGCGGTGCCGACGCCTCCGCCGGCACCATCAAGTCCGGTGGCGCCACCCGCCGCGCGGCGAAGATGGTCGTCCTCGACATCGACCACCCCGACATCGAGGAGTTCATCGAGACCAAGGCGCGCGAGGAGGACAAGATCCGCGCGCTGCGCGACGCCGGCTACGACATGGACCTCGGCGGCAAGGACATCACCAGCGTCCAGTACCAGAACGCCAACAACTCGGTTCGGGTCAACGACGAGTTCATGCGCGCCGTGGAGGAGGGCGCCGAGTTCGGTCTCCGGGCCCGCTCCGACGGCTCGGTCATCGAGACCGTCGACGCCCGCGAGCTGTTCGGCAAGGTCACCCAGGCCGCCTGGGAGTGCGCCGACCCGGGCATCCAGTACGACGACACGATCAACGACTGGCACACCAACCCCGAGACCGGGCGGATCAACGCGTCCAACCCCTGCTCGGAGTACATGAGCCTGGACAACAGCTCGTGCAACCTGGCGTCGCTGAACCTCATGAAGTTCCTGAAGGACGACGGCACGTTCGACTCCAAGAACTTCGTCAAGGCCGTCGAGCTGATCATCACCGCGATGGACATCTCGATCTGCTTCGCCGACTTCCCGACCGACCCGATCGGGGAGACCACCCGGGCCTACCGGCAGCTGGGCATCGGCTACGCCAACCTCGGCGCGATGCTGATGGCCACCGGCCACGCCTACGACTCCCGGGGCGGGCAGACCCTGGCCGCGGCGATCACCTCGCTGATGACCGGCACCGCCTACCGCCGCTCGGCCGAGCTGGCCGGTGTCGTCGGCGCCTACGAGGGCTACGCCCGCAACGCCGACGCCCACGCCCGGGTCATGCGCAAGCACGCCGCCGCCAACGACGCCATCCGCCCGGTCGGCGCCGACGACGCCGACGTGCTCAAGGTCGCCACCCAGCAGTGGCAGGACTGCCTGGCCATCGGCACCGAGAACGGCTGGCGCAACGCGCAGGCCTCGGTGCTCGCCCCCACCGGCACCATCGGCTTCATGATGGACTGCGACACGACCGGCATCGAGCCGGACTTCTCGCTGGTCAAGTTCAAGAAGCTGGTCGGCGGCGGCTCCATGCAGATCGTCAACCAGACGGTGCCGCGGGCGCTGAAGAGCCTGGGCTACCAGGACGAGCAGGTCGAGGCGATCGTCGAGTACATCGCCGAGCACGGCCACGTCGTCGACGCCCCGAGCCTGCGCCCGGAGCACTACGAGGTCTTCGACTGCGCCATGGGCGAGCGGGCCATCTCCCCGATGGGCCACGTCCGGATGATGGCCGCGGTGCAGCCGTTCATCTCCGGCGCGATCAGCAAGACGGTCAACATGCCCGAGTCGGCGACCGTCGAGGAGGTCGCGGACATCTACTTCCAGGGCTGGAAGATGGGCATCAAGGCGCTGGCCATCTACCGCGACAACTGCAAGGTCGGCCAGCCGCTGTCCGGTGGCAAGGGCAAGAACGACGGCACCAAGGCCGAGGTCGCCGCCGAGGAGACCGCACCCGCCGCCACCGCGCTGGCGCACCCGGTCCGCAAGCGGCTGCCCAAGAAGCGCACCAGCATGACGACGTCGTTCAGCGTCGCCGGTGCCGAGGGCTACATGACCGCCGGCATGTACGAGGACGGCAGCCTCGGTGAGGTCTTCCTGAAGCTCGGCAAGCAGGGCTCGACCCTGGCCGGGGTGATGGACGCCTTCTCGATCGGCATCTCGATCGCGCTGCAGCACGGTGTGCCGCTGGAGACCTACATCCAGAAGTTCACCAACATGCGCTTCGAGCCGGCCGGCATGACCGACGACCCGGACATCCGCATCGCCCAGTCGGTGATGGACTACATCTTCCGTCGCCTGGCGCTGGACCACCTGCCGGTGGACGCGCGGGCCAACCTCGGCATCTTCAGCGCCGAGGAGCGGGCCGCCCAGGTCGCCGGCTACGACACCTCCGCCGCCACCCCGCAGGTGACCGAGGAGGACGAGGTCGACGTCGAGGCGCTGCGCGGCTCGGTGCCCACCGAGGCCCCGGCCAAGGCGGAGACCGAGACGGTCGTCAAGGAGTCGCCGAAGCAGGCGATCAAGGAGGCCCACTCCTCGGCCGAGCTGCTGGAGCTGGTCACCGGCACTGCGACCGACGCGCCGCTGTGCATGACCTGCGGTACGAAGATGCGCCCGGCCGGCAGCTGCTACGTCTGCGAGGGCTGCGGCTCCACCAGCGGCTGCAGCTGACGCCGTCGGCCACGGGGTGGCCGGTCACCAGCTGATCGGACGCCCCGTGGCCGCGACCCACCGACCACTGGCCCGGTCCCCACCAGGGGACCGGGCCGGTGGCGTTCCAGGGGGCGGCTCGTGCGACGAGGGGACGTCGGTCAGTCCGAGGACAGGCGGCCCCGTTCGGTGGCCCGCAGGGGACCGGCCGACCGTCAGCCCGCGCGGGTCTGGCCGACCCCGGTGACCAGCTCGACGGCGTGGCCCACGACGGCGACGCTCAGCACGCTGGGCAGCCGCTGCAGTCGGACGGCCACCAGGTCGACCTCCCGAGGGGAGGCCGCCAGGTCCAGGCTGACCGTCCACCGGCCGCCGCCGGCCTCCTCGGCCTCCAGGCGGGTGAACGTGTGATTGCGTCCGGTCAGCACCGTGAGCACGCGCTGCAGGGCCACGCCGTCGGTGACGGTCACCCGGAGGCGCGCGGCGTCCGTGGTCGCGGCGCGGTAGCTGATGGTGGGGGTGGGGCGCAGGGACATGAGTGCCTCCGGGCCGGAACGGCCCTGGTCAGCGGGGGAGCGACCTCGAGGGTGTGCCCACGGACCCGCCGGTGCGAGGATCAGTCGCCGGCGAGCCCGCACCGAATCTGCTGCCCGTCCACGTCGGCAGGCTATCCACCTCCGGGAGCGAGGACAAGCGCTCCCTCGCGTCATCGTCGACAGGCGCCGTCCGCCGCCTAGGCTGGCTGCGATGAGCGCCGGCGAGCCGACCGGACCGTCCCACGACGCCGGTCCGGAGCAGACCGCGCCCGCCGACGAGGCCGGCGCGGTCCGGGTCGACCCCGCAGCGAACCGGTCGGCACCTGGCCAGACCGACCCCGACCGGAGTCCGCCCGCCGGCGAACCCGCAGGCAGCGAACCCGGGGGCGACGTGACCGGGGGCGACGAGACCGGGCCGGTGAGCCCCGCAGGCCCGGAACGGGCCCGGCAGCGGCGGCGACGCCGCCTCGTGCTGTCCGTGGTGACCGGGGCCTTGGCGCTGGCGCTCGGGCTGGGCATGACGCTGCAGATCCGGATCAGCAACACCGATGACCCGCTCAGTACGACCACCGAGGAGGACCTGGTCACGATCCTCAACGACATCGACGCCAACGAGGACCTGCTGCGGCAGCAGCTCGCCGAGACCCGCCGCACGGTGGACGAGCTGACCAGTGACCGGTCGGAGGCCGACAGCGCCCTCGAGCAGGCGGTGGAGCGCTCGCAGGCGGTCGACGTGCTGACCGGTGCCGTCCCCGTCCGCGGCCCTGGTATCCGGTTGTCGATCGTCGACCCGGAGGAGGAGGTCGACGCCGCCCTGCTGCTGGAGGCGGTGCAGGAGCTGCGCGGCGCCGGCGCGGAGGCGATCCAGGTCAACGGCGTGCGGGTGGTCGTCTCCACCGCCCTGGTCGACGGTGCCGACGGCGTCCGGGTGGACGGCGAGCTGGTCACCGGCCCGTACACCGTGCTGGCCATCGGACCGGGCGAGGAGATGATCCGCCTGCTGAGCGTGCCCGGCGGCGTGCTCAGCGACGTCGCGCGCGCCGACGGCACCGCCCGCGTCGTGGAGCAGGACGACGTCGCCATCGACGCCCTGGTGGGTGACCCGCTCGACGACTGACCCGCCGGTCAGCCGGTGAGCTCGGTGGGCACCGCCACGACGTCGACCATCGCCCCGCGGCGCACCACGGTCACCGGCAGCGGTTGCCCGATCGCCTCGTCGAAGAGCAGCCGTTGCAGGCTCTGCGCCGACGCCACGGCCGCCCGGCCCGCCTCCAGCACCAGGTCGCCGCCCTTCAGCCCGGCCCGGTCGGCCGGGGAGCCGGCGATGACGTCGAGCACCTGCAGCCCGCGCCGCTGCCCGGTGCGCGCGGCGAGCTCGGCCGGCAGCGGCACCGGGCTGCTGACCACGCCGAGGTAGGCGCGGCGCACCCGGCCGTCGCGGACCAGCGTCGCCACGATCCGCCGGCTGGTGTCGTTGACCGGCACCGCGAGGCCCAGGCCCCACCCGGCGACGGCGGTGTTGATCCCGACCACCCGGCCGTGCGCATCCGCCAGCGCGCCACCGGAGTTGCCCGGGTTGAGCGCCGCGTCGGTCTGGATCACGTCCTCGACCACCCGCGCGGCCCGGCCCTCCCGGGTGGGCAGCGAGCGGCCCAGTCCGCTCACCACACCGGCGGTGACGGACCCGGCGAGCCCGAACGGGTTCCCGACCGCCACCACCAGCTGGCCGACCCGCAGCTCCGCGGCGTCGCCGAGCTCGGCCGGCGGGGGAGTCGCACCCCGGGCCCGCACCACGGCCAGGTCCGACAGCGGGTCGGCCCCGACCACGTCGACCGGCACCTCCGAGCCGTCGCTGAACGCCGCGCGTCCGCCGGTCGCCCGGCCGACGACGTGGGCGTTGGTCAGCAGCAGCCCGTCTGCGTCGACGACGACGGCCGACCCGGCGCCGCCCCGGCCACCCGGACCGCCCACCGAGAGCGCGGCGACGTGCGGCATCAGCTCCGCGGCCACGGTGGTGACCACCCGCGAGTAGGCGTCCAGCGCCGTCTCGTCGATCCCGTCCATGTCCGACCTCCGACGATTACACGGTTACGTGCACCAGTGAACGCCGCTCCGGGCAGTGGTGGGAACGCCCTGAGCGAACACCCGGGGACGATCAGCCGCCTGCCTCGTGGCGGCGGATGGCCCGGCGCAGCATCAGCCGGTACCCGACCAGCAGCACCGCGTTGCCCAGCAGCAGCCAGAGCCCGAGCAGCACCGCGGTGGCGAGCGAGCTGGTGCCGTACCGGTCGGAGAAGTCGGCGAAGAACCGCAGGTAGACCAGGTAGCCGGCGGTGGTGACGGCGACCAGGCCGGCGGCGATCAGCGCCCCGAAGGCCACGTCGTGCCAGCGCGTGTCCCGGAGCTGGAAGAGGGCGTAGACGAGCGCGATCACCAGGGCGAGCACGACGAACGCGCCCAGTCCGAGCAGCGCGGTGAGGGCCCAGCCGGTGCCGAACAGGCGGGGCACGACGTACAGCGTGGCGAGGGCGGAGAACACGACCAGCGGCAGGACGGCGATGAGCACCAGCGCCAGCAGCCGGCCCCGCCAGCCGCGGATCTGCCGTTCGGACTGCGGGGCCACCTGCGTGAACGCCCGGGCCAGCGCGGCGCCGTAGGCGGTAGCCGGCCAGGCGGCGGAGAGGACCGCGAGCGGGCCGGCCCGGGAGGCGATGTCGATCAGCGCGCGGAGCACCTCGCCCACCGGCAGCTGCTCGGGTGTCTGCCCCGACACCTCGCTGCCCAGCCCCTCCAGCGCCGACGCGTCGACGAAGGCCCCGGCGATCCAGAAGGCGATCAGCACCATCGGAGGCAGGGAGATCATCGCGTAGAACGCGAGGCTGGCGGCGACGGTGAAGAACTCCGGCCCGCGCACCCACCGGCCGAAGCGCAGCACGGGGGCCGGCAGCGTGTCCCGGGTGCGGGCGTACCGCTGCCGGGCACGGCGAAGTGCCCGGCGGACGCGGGGCAGGTGGTCGAGGCTGGTCATCCGCGATCGGCTACCCGATCGGGTGCGCCGGGCAACCGTGGGATCAGCAGGTCGGTCCGTCGTCCTCGGGGCGGGCGATCGGCTCGACCGGCGGGGTGGTGGAGGCGACGGCGGGCCGGTCGGCGCCCGTCGTCCGGCCGAACTCCTGGGTGGCCCAGACCGAGCCGTCGGCGGCGCAGAACACCCCGACGCCGAGGCGGTCGAAGCCGGGGTTCAACACGTTGACCCGGTGCTCGTCCGAACGCATCCAGCCGGCATGGATCGTGCCGGCCGGCACCGGCCCGGTCGACCGGAAGAGGTTCTCGCCCATCGCGGTGAAGCCCGACACCCGGTCGCTCTGCAGCACCTGCTGGAGGTCCTGGTGCTCGAACCGGCCGGTCTCGGACATCTCCTGGCTCCAGCCCCTCGCCACCGCGGCCAGGTCGTCGTTCCAGGACACCGGTCCCAGACCCCGCTCCTCGCGCTCGGCGTTGACCCGGTCGAAGACGGCTCGGGCCACCTGCTCCTCGGCGGGCGCCCCGGTCCCGCCGGCGGGCGGGGACTGGGACGCCGGGGCGGTCGCGACGGCACCACCGGCCGCGACGTCGGTGCTGACGACGGCGCAGCCGGTGCACCCGATCAGGACGGCGGCCAGCGGAGTCAGGAGGGCAGAGCGATGCATCGGTGAGGAGTACCCACCGGAGGCCGCCGCACCCGGGAGCCGCTGATCCGCAACGGCATCGTGACGTCGGGCCTCAGCGGTCGCCCGACCGGATCGGCCGCCCGGGCAGGGCGCCGGTCTGCAGCTCGCCGTCGCGGACCACCGGCGTCCCGCCGACGAGCACGTGCCGGAAGCCCGTCGAGGGCGCCACCTGCGCGTAGGTCGCCCGGTCGGTGACCGTGTCCGGGTCGAACACCACGAGGTCGGCGTCGGCCCCCGCCTGCACCCGGCCCTTGCGCCGCATGGCGGGCACGGCCTCGGCGAGCACCTGCGCCGGCAGCAGCGACGAGCGCCGCAGCGCCTCGGTCAGGGTCAGCACGCCGCGCTCGCGGACCAGCCAGCGCAGCGTGCGCGCGTACGACCCCGCCGAGCGGGGGTGGGTGTGCACGCCCGGTGGCGGGGGCCAGACGTCCGGTGCAGCGCCTCCGCCCGGGGAGACCAGCGGCATCGCGTCGGTGGCGATCGCGGTGTCGGCGAGGGTGAAGGACCGCTCCAGGACGGCGAGGTCGGCCGGGTCCTCCTCGTCGAGGAAGTGCACCACCACGTCACCGCCGGGATCGGCGGCGCGCAGCTCGGCCAGCCGGCGCTCGTCGGCGACCCGCTCCCCGGTGGCCAGGTAGGTCAGCCGCCGCGGCCCGATGCCCATCCGGTGCAGCACCTCGGGAGCCAGGAAGGCCGCGCCGATGACCGTCGCGCCGGCGCCGTAGGGGTAGGCCTCCGTCGTCACCCGCACCCCGGTCGCGCGGGCGGCGTCGACGGCGCCGGCCACCTCGTCGATCATCCGGTTCGAGGTGCTGTTGACGTGGCACATGTGCATGGCCGCCCCGGTGCCGGCCGCCGCGGCGATCACCTCCAGCGCCCCCTCCAGGGAGGTGCCCGGCTCCGCGGTCGAGATGTACCGGGTGTGCGTGAAGGTCGGCACGCCCAGCCGGGCGGCGAGCCCGGCCAGCCGGAAGTACTCCGCCCGGCCGCTGTCCGGGGCGTAGCCGACCAGCACCCCGATGCCCAGCGCACCGTCGGCGACCGCGCCCTCCAGCAAGTCCAGGATGCGCGCGACGTCCCGGTCACCCGCCGGACCGCGCCAGTTCGGCAGCGCCTGGTGGGTGCTGAACAGGTCCAGTGACCCGTCGGCGTCCAGCGGGACGCCGTCCAGCACGTGCATGCGGGCGTCGGTCCAGGAGGCGGAGAACCCGTAGTTGACCGGCCGGCCCTCGGCCGCCGCGCGGGCGTAGGCGCCGGCCACCGGCAGCACCCCGGCCTCCAGCTCCAGGGCGGTGGTCACGCCGTCCAGCGCCTGCAGCCGCAGCCCGGTGGTGCTCTGCGCGTGGCTGTGCAGGTCGATGAAGCCCGGGGCCAGCACCGACCCGGCGACGTCCCACACCTCGCGGGCCGGCGGCGCGGCCTCACCGACGGCGGTGATCGTGCCGCCGGTGACCGCGACCGCCCGCACCGCGTCCAGGCCGGTCTCCGGGTCGATGACCCGGGCGCCGGTCAGGACGAGGTCGGCGACCGGTGCCGGCATCAGGCCTTCCGCGGGTTGGCCCGCACCCCGTAGTGCAGGTACTCGGCGCCGCCCGGGAGCGTGTAGAAGACCACGGCCATCCAGGTCTCCGACTCCGGTGCCCGGGTGGCGAACACGCCCGGCTCCACCGGGTGCAGCGCCAGCTCCTCCACGGTCGCCCCGGACTCCAGGGCGACCTGGCCGGTGGGGATGACCCGCATGACCAGGCCGCCGTCGCGCTCGAAGACCTCGGTGGTGATCGAGCTGCGCTCGTAGGTGCCCACGAAGCGGGTCAGCTCGACCTCGGGCGCCTCCGCCGGCGGCTCCAGCTGCTCGGCGACCCGGATGCCGGCCAGCTCGGAGAAGAGCTCGCTGTAGAGGTCGTTGAACAGGTCGCGCGGCTGCCCGCCGTTGGTCAGCAGGGCCACCGCGATGCCCCCGGTGCCGTCGGGGCCGGGCAGCACCCGCAGGAAGGCGTTCTGGCCGAACGTCGTCCCGTCGTGGCCGTAGAGCCGCCGCCCCTGCCAGTCGAACCGGATCCAGCCCAGCCCCCACGAGTCGCCGAGGGACCAGTGGTCGGGCAGGTCCGTGGAGTGCGCCTGCATGGCCGCGGTCGACGCCGGGGACAGCACCGCCGTGCCGTCGGCGGCCCGGCCCTGCGACAGGTGCATCCGGGCGAAGGCGGCGACGTCGCGGGCGGTGGCGTTGACCAGTCCGGCCGGGCCGAGCGAGCGGGGCAGCATCCAGACCGGGGCCACCTGCTGCTCCTGCCCCGGCTCGGGGCTGATGTGCCCGACCGCCACGCCGTGCCGGATCGCCTCCTCCGGCAGCGTCGAGGTGTGCGTCAGGCCGAGCGGCTCGGCGAGCTGCTCGCGCAGCGCGGCGTCCCAGGTCTTGCCGGTGAGCACCTCGACGACCCGGCCGGCCAGGCTGAAGCCGGAGTTGCAGTAGGAGAAGGTGGCGCCCAGCGGGTGGTTCTGCGCCACGTCGGCCAGCGCCGCGACGTAGCGCTCGAGCACGTCGTCGCCGCGGCCGGTGTCGGTGAAGACGTCGCCGTCGATGCCGCTGGTGTGGTTGAGCAGGTGCCGCATGGTGACCTGGCGGGTGGCCTCGGGGTCGCCGAGCTGGAGGTCGGGCAGCACCTCGACCAGCGGGGCGTCCAGGTCCAGCTTCCCCTCGTCGACCAGCTGCATGACCAGGGTCGCGGTCCACACCTTGGTGATGGAGCCGATCTGGAACACCGAGTCGGGGGTGGCCCGGGCGCCGGTGGACTTGTTCAGCACGCCGGTGGCGGCCTCGACCAGCTCGTCGCCGTCCGGGCCCAGCCGCAGGACGGCGAGGGTCGCCCCGGGCACCTGGTGCTTCGCGGCCAGCTCGTCCAGCCGCTGCTGCCAGTGCTCCCGGTCCAGGGCGGGTCGGGTGTCGGTCGGGGTCGTCGGGTTGCTGGTCACGTGCTGCTCCGTCCGTCGGGCTGCGCGGGTCGGCGTGTCGGCGGGTCGGCGTGCACCTGGTCGGCCCGTGGCCGCAGCCTGCCGCGCGGGCCCGCGGCGGGCTTCGTCGGTGCGTACGAACGCCGCCGGGCACGGCTGGCCGGGACCACGAAGCCGGGAGGGGGCCGGCGCACCGCGGCGAGTGCCGGCGCCGGCTCGCGGCGTCGGGGCCGATGCCGGCACCGGCTGTTCGTCCCTGCGGTTGCACCCGGCAATCTATGTGACACAAAGTGCCTATAGGTTCACCGCCCGTGACCTCCGCTGATCGGGTGGCAGACCCCGTGACCGACCCGCACCGCACCCGCCGACCGACGCCGTCCCGCCGGATGCCGCGGCTGGCCGCGGCGCTCGCCGCGGCCACCGCGCTGGGCGCCGTCCCGCTCGTGCTGGCCGCCCCGCCCGCGCACGCCGCTCCCGGCGACCCGTCCGTCGTGGCGGTCGGCAGCGGGTCCTACGCCGCCGCGCCCCCGGCGTCGCTGGACGCCAACCACCGGCCGACGGTGTCGGAGACGGTCGACCAGCAGCTGTTCATCGACCCCAGCCTGGACGGCCACCCCGTCCCGACCAACGCCTGGTGGACCGACCTCGTGGTCAGCCGCTGGTCCGGGGACCTGTGGGCCGACCCGCTGGTCGTCTCGAACAGCGCGAACGGCACCACGGTCACCTACCCCACGCGGTGGAACGCCGACGGCACCGCGATGCGCCTCGAGCAGCCGCTGGTCGTCGGCGGCACCGTGACGCCGCAGCCGGCCGCCTCCGACGTGGTCCTCGCCGACTTCGACTCCGCCACCGGTGCGACCGGCTGGACCGCGACCGGCGACGCCTTCGCCGACGTGCCCTCGGCGGGCACCAACGCGGGGCAGAGCGCGGTCGCCGGCTTCCTCGGCGCCGGCCTGGCCAACTCCTTCACCGACGGCCGCGGCGACGGCGCCACCGGCACGCTCACCTCGCCGGCGTTCACCGTCGACCGCGGCTTCGCCGGCTTCCTGGTCGCCGGCGGCAACCACCCGGGAGCCGAGGAGGTCCAGCTGGTCGTCGACGGCGAGGTCGTGCAGTCGGCCACCGGCGAGAACTCCGAGGCGCTGCGCTGGGTGACCTGGGACCTGTCGGCCTGGGCCGGGCAGCAGGCGCAGATCCGGGTGGTCGACACGCTGACCGCCGGCTGGGCGCACGTGCTCGTCGACCAGGTCGTGCTCACCGACGAACCCGAGGGTCTGGCCACCCGCTTCGACCCGGCGTTCCGCGCCGAGAGCGCGACGGCGCTGCGCTGGGGCGACCAGAACGTGAGCTGGCGGATGCAGCAGACCGGCGGCACCCAGCACGTCGACGTCACCGCCTCGCGCGGCATGCCCTACACCTGGTTCGAGTACACCGACATGGCCCCGCGGCTCACCCTGCAGCCCGGCGCCGTGGTCACCGACGCCGACGGCGACCCGGTGACCTTCCCGCTGACCGCCGACCGGTTCGCCGTCACCCAGGGCGGGCGCACCTACGGCGTCCACGTGCCGGCGGGCACCACCTTCTCCCGCGCGGGCGACGTGCTCACCGCCGAGACCGACGTGCCGCACCTCGTCGTCAGCGCCGTCCCGGCCAGCGGCGCGACGCTGGACGACCTGCACCGCACGGCGTTCGCCGTCCCGCGGGACGTGGCGATGGAGTCGGTCTACGACCAGGCGGCCGGCACGGTCGCCGAGACCTGGACCGTCGACGCCGAGGCGCTGGAGGGCACCGGCACCGAGGTCGTGCAGGGCTGGCTGCCGCACCACCACGTCGAGACGACGCACGACCTGGCGTTCTCCGGCGTCCGCTACGCCACCCCGCGCGGGCCGATGGAGACCACGATCGGCCCGGGACCGTGGACGGTCACCTACCCCTTCACCGGCATCAGCCCGCTGGCCGCGCTGCCCGAGGCCGCCGAGTACGACCCGGCGCGGATGCAGCGCTACGTCGACGAGTACGCCGAGCGCACCAGCTACGGCGGCGACACCTACTGGGGCGGCAAGGACCTGCAGCAGTACGCCGAGTACATGCTCATCGCCCAGCAGATCGGCGACACCGAGGCGTTCACCACGCTCCAGTCGACGCTGCGCACGGCGCTCGCCGACTGGTACACGTACACGCCGGGGGAGACCGAGCACTTCTTCGCCCGGTACGACTCGTGGGCGGCGCTCATCGGGTTCGGTGACTCCTACGGCTCCTACCAGTTCACCGACAACCACTTCCACTACGGCTACTTCACCCTGGCCACCGCGCTGCTGGGGCTGACCGACCCGCAGTTCGCCGAGCAGTACGGCGAGATGGCGACCCTGGTGGCCAAGCAGTACGCCAACTGGGACCGCGACGACGCCGACTTCCCCTACCAGCGCACCTTCGACACCTTCGAGGGCCACTCCTACGCCGGCGGCTTCAGCTCGCCCGGCGGCAACAACCAGGAGTCCAGCTCCGAGGCGATCCAGTCGTGGGCCGGGCTCTACCTGCTGGGCACCGTGCTCGGCGACGCCGAGATGCAGGCCGAGGGCGCGATGGGCTACGTCACCGAGCGCGCCTCGGTGCGCCAGTACTGGCTGGATGCCGTCGGCAGCCCGGCTGCCAGCGACCCGCAGGGGCCCTCGACCTACCCGGCGGAGTTCGACCACACCACCGTCGGGATCCTCTTCGACAGCGGCCCCACGTTCGCCAACTACTTCTCCGGCGACCCGGCGTGGACCTACGGCATCCAGTGGATGCCGACCGCGCCGTGGTTCAACTACCTCGGCTGGGACCCGGCGTTCTCCCGGTCCCGGCTGGCCGACCTCTTCACCCTGCGACCGGCCGCGCTCGCGGCCGGCGTGCCCGGCGACGTCGCGGGCAGGCTGCAGGCGGCAGCCAAGAGCTGGTACGGCGTCGGCACCTACGGCGACACGATCATCACCCTGGACCGCAACGCCGCGATCGGCGACGTGCAGAACGCCGTCCGGACGGCGTACCTGCACAACCCGGCGTACGTGACGGCGGAGACCCCGGACAACCCGCTGTACGACGACGGCCGGCTGCTGGTCACGGTCGCCGCCGACGGCTCGCTGACCTTCCCGGCCGACGTCTGGACGCCCGACGCCCTGCCCGCAGCGCTGACCCCGATCGCCCCGCCGGCCGCGGACCCGGACGCCGACCCGAAGACGTGGGGCCCCGCCTGGCCGCTGTTCGAGCGGCTGTCCACGGACTACGTGGCCGACCCCGCAGCGGCGAGGGCGCTGTACGCCTACGACGCCGGGGACTACGAGCCCGGCGAGGACACCGCGCAGGCGGTGGCCGTGTACAGCCGGATCGGTGACGCGCTGGGCAACGTGCTGCTGGGCTACCTGGCCCAGGCCGACCCGGCGCAGTACGTCGACATCGCCGACGCGCTGTGGGCGGCGCAGGACCCGGTGGCGACGTCGCAGTCGATGGCCGGGATCGTCTACTGGAACGCCCTGTCCAACCTGGGCACCGGCACCGAGACCCTCGACCGGCACACCGGCGCCCCGCTGAGCCAGGTCTACCGCGCCGCCGACGGCACGTACACCTACGTCGTCACCAACCCGACCGACAGCGAGCAGGTGTACCCGGTCTACGAGGGCACCGGTACGGCGGCGCGGGAGATCGGCACGATCCGGGTGCCGGCGCACGCCACCGTGCGGCACCACCTGGACGCGGCGCTCGACCACGTCGAGGTCACCACCCCGGGCGCCGTCCGCACGGTCCAGCCGGGCAGCACCGTGGCCTTCACCGCCACCGGCATCGACCAGTACGGCGCCACCATCGCCCTGGACGAGGTGACCTGGCAGGTCAGCGGCGGCGGCACGATCAGCCCGGCCGGGGTGTTCACCGCCACCACCGAGGCCGACCCGGTGACCGTCACCGCCACCAGTGGCGGCGTCACCCAGGCGTACGCGCTGCGGGTCGCGCCGGCACCGGTGCTCACCGCGCTGACCGTCACCCCCGGGTGGCAGCAGGTGGTCAGCGGACAGGAGCTGGCGCTCACCGCGACCGGCCGGGACCAGTACGGCGACCCGGCCGATGCCGGCGAGCTCACCTGGACGACGTCCGCCGACGGGACGGTCGAGGGCGGCCGGTTCACCGCCGGTGCGGTCGGGGCCGGGTACGTGACGGCGACCGCGGCGGGCGGGGCCACCGGCTCCGCCGTCGTCGCCGTGGTCGCCCCGCTGGCCGACGTGGCCCGCGGCGCCCAGGTGACCGCGAGCAGCGAGCTCGGTGGCAACACCGCGCCGCTGGCCGTCGACGGGCGCGGCGACACCCGCTGGGAGAGCGTCCACGGCAGCGACGACGAGTGGCTGCAGATCGACCTGGGTGCGGAGTACGACGTCCGCCGGGTGCACGTCGACTGGGAGGGGGCCGCGGCGCGCACGTACCAGCTGTCGGTCTCCGACGACCCGGACGGCGGCGCCCCGGTGCAGACGGTCACCAAGACCGACGCCGGCGACGACGACCTGGTCGTGGCGGCCACCGGCCGGTACGTCCGGATCACCGGGCTGACCCGGCTGACCCAGTACGGCTACTCGATCTACGGAGTCGAGGTCCACGGCACGCCCAGCGCCGCGGCGGTCACCCCGACGACCGTGCTGGTCGGCCCGCCGACGAGCACCGTGCTCGCCGGGACGACGACGCAGCTCACCGCGTACGCCTTCGACGCCGCGGGCAACGGCGGCCCGCTGACCGCGGACGCGCCGGTGACCTGGACGACCACCGCCGGCGAGGTCGACGCCACCGGCCGGTTCACCGCCCCGGCGGCCGGCTCGGCCACGGTCACGGCCGCCGTCGGGTCGGCCACCGGGACGGCCACGGTCGACGTCCGGACGCAGGCCACGTCGCCCGCTCCGCCCCCGGCGCTGCGCAACGTCGCGCTCGGTCGGCCGGTGACCGCCTCGTCGGTGGAGTGGGAGGGCACCCCGCTCGCCGACGCCGTCGACGGGCGGACCACCACCCGCTGGTCCAGCGCCTGGGGCAGCGACGACGAGTGGGTGCAGGTCGACCTGGGACGGGTCACCCCGATCTCCCGGGTGACCACCGACTGGGAGGCCGCGTACGCCACGCAGTTCCGCATCCAGGTGCGCGACAGCGAGGACGACCCCTGGCGGCAGCTCGGGCCCGACCGCGCCGGGTCGGTCGGCGAGACGGCGTACGACGTGTCGGCCACCGCGCGCCACGTGCGGGTGCAGGGCCTGCAGCGGGCCACCGGGTACGGCTACTCGCTGTGGGAGCTGGGCGTCTGGTCGCCGGTCGTCGAGGACTGATCCGGCCCGGTGGCACGGCGGCGGCGCCGCCGTGCCACCGGGGCACGTGCTGGTCCACCCGTCGGGCCCCGCGGGTCGGCGTCCACCCGGTCGGTCCGCCTCTCGCGGTCTGCCGCGACGGCCCAGGGCGGGCTTCGTCGGTGCGCACGAACGCCGTCCCCGAGGGCTGGCCGCCACCACGAACCACCAGCGCACCGGCGCTCCTACCGTTCCGGCATGACGAAGCTGGACGAGGTCGGAGCCTGGATCCGCGACCGCCTGCCCGCACTCCTGGCCGAGCACGACGTACCCGCCGCCGGGGTGGCGGTGCTCGCCGACGGCGAGGTGGTCGACGCCGCCGCCGGGCTGCTCAGCACGGCCACCGGAGTGGAGGCGACGCCGGACTCGCTGTTCCAGATCGGCTCGATCACCAAGGTGTGGACGGCGACGCTGGTGATGCAGCTGGTCGACGACGGCAGGGTCGCGCTGGCGGACCCGGTGAGCCGGCACCTGCCCGACTTCGCGCTGGCCGACGAGCACGCGGCCCGCACCCTCACCGTCGAGCAGCTGCTCAGCCACACCGCGGGCTTCGAGGGCGACGTCTTCACCGACACCGGTCGCGGCGACGACGCCCTGGCGCGCTACGTCGCCGGCCTCGGCGACCTGGCCCAGCTCTTCCCGCCCGGCGACCAGTTCTCCTACAACAACGCCGGCTACTGCGTGCTCGGCCGGCTGGTGGAGGTGCTGCGCGGCAAGCCCTTCGACGAGTGCCTGGCCGAGCACCTGTTCACCCCGCTCGGGCTCACCCACGCCGCGGCGAGCCCGTACGAGGCGATCGTGCACCGGGTGGCGGTGGGCCACGTGCGCCCCGAGCCGGACGCCCCGGAGGTGCCGGCCCCGGTGTGGGCGCTGGCCCGGTCCAACGCCCCGGCCGGCTCCACGCTGGCGATGCGGCCGCGGGACCTGATCGCCTTCGCCCGGATGCACCTGGAGGCGGGCAAGGCCGCCGACGGCGCGACCGTGCTGGACGCCGGCACGGTCGCGGCCATGCAGGAGCCCCGGGTGCGGCTGCCCGACATCCGGGTGATGGGCGACGCCTGGGGGCTGGGCTGGGAGCTGTTCGACGGGCTGGGCACCCCGGTGGTCGGGCACGACGGCAACACCATCGGCCAGGCCTCGTTCCTGCGGGTGCTGCCCGAGCGCGGCATCGCCGTCGTCCTGCTCACCAACGGCGGGAACCCCTACGGGCTCTACCGCGACGTGGTGGGGCACGTGCTCCGCGAACTGGCCGACGTGCAGCTGCACCCGCTGCCGGTGCCGCCGGAGCACCCGGAGCCGGTCGACGCGATGCGGTACGCCGGCACCTACAGCAGCCGGGTCGCCGACCTCGTGGTCAGCCAGGACGACGACGGCCGGGTGTGGCTGGAGATGCGGCCCAAGGGCGACGCGCTCGAGCTGGGCGAGCAGCCCGAGCGCAGCGAGCTGGTGGCCTTCGCCCCGGACACGCTCATCCCGGTGCAGGCCCAGTCGGGGCTGCACGTGCCCTTCGCCTTCCTCGGTGACGACGGCGCCGGCCACGCCGCGTTCCTGCACATCGGCCGGGCCGTGCCCCGGGCCGCTGGGTGACCCGGTCGTCCACCTGGCTCGTCACCACCGACGAGCCGCCCCCGGTCACCTCGTGCCAGCGCACGAAGACCCCCCGCCCGATGCCGGGCAGCCTTCTCGCAACCGCCACTCCTCCGCACTGACCTCCCGAGAGGACACCCCATGAGGTTCATCCGCACCGGCGCCGGCGCGTGTGCCGTCGTGATCCTCCTCGCCGGCTGCGGAGGTGGGGACGGCGGCGGTGGCGGGGGAGAGGTCGCCTCCGGCGGCACCTTCACCATGGCGATGGACGCCGACCCGGGGAACCTCGACCCGCAGATGTCCCCGGCCAGCAACGTGTTCCAGCTCAGCGCCTTCGCCTACGACTCGCTGGTGCACCTGGCCGACGACGGCACCGTGGTCAGCGGGCTCGCCAGCGACTGGGCGGTGGACGGCACGGAGGTCACGCTGACCCTGGGCGACGGCGTCACCTGCGCCGACGGTTCGCCGTTCACCGCGGCCGACGCCGCGGCGAACATCTCCTACGTCGCCGACCCGGCGAACGAGAGCCCGCTGCTGGGCACGTACCTGCCCCCCGGCGCCACGGCCACCGCCGACGGCTCGACGCTGACCATCACGCTCGCCGAGCCCGCGCCCTTCGTCCTCCAGGGACTGGCCAGCATCCCGATGGTCTGCGCCAGCGGGCTGGCGGACCGCTCGGTGCTGGCCGACGAGACCCGCGGCACCGGCCCGTACGAGCTGACCGAGGTGGTCCCGGGCGACCGCATCACCTACACGCTCCGCGAGGGCTACACGTGGGGGCCCGACGGCGCGACCACGGCCGAGGAGGGCATGCCCGACCAGGTGGTCGTGCAGGTGGTGCCGAACGCGACGACGGCGGCCAACCTGCTGCTGTCCGGCGGGCTCAACGCGGCCACGGTGCTCGGCCCGGACGCCCAGCGCCTCGTCGAGTCCGACCTCTTCGCCAGCACCCTGGACGCGGTGCTGGGCGAGATGTGGTTCCACCAGCAGGAGGGCCGGCCCGGCGCCGACCCGGCGGTCCGCCGCGCGCTGACCCAGGCCCTGGACCTGGACGAGCTGCAGTCGGTGCTCACCGGGGGCACCGGCGGTCCCGCCACCACCCTGGCGACCGCTGCCCCGGTGGCCTGCCCGGGGGACTCGGTGTCGGGCGCGCTCCCCACCGGGGGGCTCGACGTGGCCCGGCAGACGCTGGACGACGCCGGGTGGACCGCCGGGCCGGACGGCACCCGGACCAAGGACGGGACCCCCCTCGAGCTGACCTTCATCTACAACTCGGGTCTGGGCTCCGGCGGGGCCGCCGCCGCCGAGCTCGCCGCCGCGACGTGGCAGGAGCTGGGGGCCGAGGTGAGCATGAGCGGGCAGGACGACACCGCACTCCTGCAGACCGTCTTCGGCAGCGGCAACTGGGATGTGACCTGGCTGGCGCTCAACGTCAGCAGCCCCGACCAGCTGGTGCCCTTCTTCTCCGGCCCGGCCGCCCCCGAGGGCAACAACTTCTCGCGGATCGCGAACGCCGACTACGAGGAGGGCGTGGCCCGGGCGGCGGCGATGGCCGGCGCCGAGGGCTGCGACGAGTGGCTGGCCGCGGAGGCGAACCTCATCGAAGCGGCCGACGTCGTCCCCTTCGCCAACCAGTCGGCCAGCACGTTCGGCAGCGGGGCGGAGTTCGACTCCGGTGCGGTCGCCGTCGTGCCCACGACCATCCGGATGCTGGCCGACTGAGCAGGCGGGTCACGGACAGGGCGCTCGGAGCGGAGGAGGTGCACGTGGCCAGCACGACCGCGGAACACGGTCCGACCACGGGGCAGGGGAGGGTGGCGGCGGCGCTGCAGGGCCCCTGGGCCCGCTTCGCGCTCCGCCGCGGCGGCCGGCTGCTGGTCTCGTTGTGGGTGCTGTTCACCGCCTCCTTCCTGATGATCCACCTGATCCCCGGCGACCCGGTCCGCTCGGCGCTGGGGCCGACGGCGCCGGCGTCGCTGGTGGCCGCCCGCCGGGCGTCGCTCGGGCTGGACGACCCCCTGCTGCTGCAGTACCTGCGCAGCCTGCGCGGGGTGTTCACCGGGGACCTGGGGACGTCGATGACCTCCCAGCTGCCGGTGTCGCAGGTCATCGGGCAGCGGCTGCCGGCCACCGTGCAGATGGCCCTGCTGGCGTTCCTGGTGACCATGGCCCTCGCCGTCCCGATCGGGGTGGCGATGGGCGTGCTCACCCGGGGCGGGCGGGCCCGGCGCCGGGAGCTGGCGTTCTCCTCCGGCAGCGTCGTCTTCGGTGCGATCCCGGAGTTCCTGCTCGGGGTGGGCCTGGTCTTCGTCTTCGGCGTCGAGCTGGGGTGGCTGCCGGTGGCCGGGCAGGAGGGGCCCAGCTCCTACGTCCTGCCGGTGCTGGCGCTGGCGATCGGCCCGGCGGCGGCGCTGGCGCGCATCCTGCGCGTGGAGATGCTCGCGGTGCTGCAGACCGACTACGTGCGCACCGCCCGGGCCAAACGCCTGCCGCCGTCGAAGACCTACCTGCGGCACGCGGTGCCCAACGCGCTCACCTCGACCATCACCCTGGGCGGGCTGCTGCTCAGCGCGCTGATCGCCGGCACCGTGCTGGTGGAGAACGTCTTCGCCTGGCCGGGCCTGGGCAGCACGATCGTGCAGTCGATCCTGCTCAAGGACTACCCGGTGGTGCAGGGCATCGTCCTCGTCTACGGCGCGGGGGTGCTGCTGGTCAACCTCGTCGTCGACGTCGTGCTGGCGCTGCTGGACCCGCGCTCGGCCATCCGGGAGAGCTGAGCGATGGTCACCCCAGCCACCCCGGCAGCAGCCACCCCCGCCGCCGCACCGGACGACCGTCCGGCGGCCGTGGCGCCCCGCCGGTCGGCGGGGCGCTCCCGCTGGTTCGCCGTGCTGCGGACGCCGGTCGGCGCGGGGGCCGGTCTGCTGCTGGCGCTGGTGCTCCTGCTGGCGGTGTTCGGCCCGGTGTTCTGGTCCGACGCCGCCGACACGGTGGACACCGCCGACGCACTGCAGGGCGCCTCCGCCGAGCACTGGGTGGGCACCGACGCGCTGGGCCGGGACCTGTTCGCCCGCGTGCTCGTGGCCACCCGGCTGTCGATCGGGCTGGCCCTGCTGGCCACCCTCATCGCCGTCGTCGCGGGACTCCTGCTGGGCACCGCACCGCTGCTGCTGGGGCGGCGGGCCGGGCGGCTGGTCACCGCGGGGGTCGACATCGCCGTCGCCTTCCCCGGGCTGCTGCTCGCGCTGTTCTTCGCCGTCGTCTTCGGCGTCGGCGCGACCGGTGCGGTGCTGGCCATCGGCTTCGCCGGCGCACCGGCCTTCGCCCGGCTCACCCACACGCTGTCCGCCGGCGTCGCCGACCGCGACTACGTGGCCGCGGCCCGGATCGTCGGGGTCGGCCGCGTCCGGGTCCTGCTGCGGCACGTGCTGCCCAACATCGGCGAGCCGCTGGTGGTCAACGCCACCATCGGCGCCGGCGGCGCGCTGCTGGCCTTCGCCGGGCTGTCCTTCCTGGGCCTCGGCGTGCAGGCCCCGGCCTACGACTGGGGGCGGCTGCTGCAGGACGGGCTCTCCGGCATCTACATCCACCCCGTGGCGGCGCTCGCCCCCGGCCTGGCGATCGTCGTCGCCGGGCTGGCGTTCAACATGTTCGGCGAGGCGGTGGCCAAGGGCATCGGGCTGACCGCCGGCGTCGGCGGCGCCTTCGCCCCCGGCCGCGTGGTCAGCCTGGACACCGCGCGGGCGAGGACCGAGGACCAGGGGACGCCGGCGACCGATCCGGGGCCGGCCGGGGGCCGGACGGTGCTCGACGTCCAGGACCTCACGGTCACCTTCCCCGGCAGCGGGAACGGGCCGGTGCGGCCGGTGCGCGGGGTCAGCTTCCGGATCGGCCGCGGCGAGGCCGTCGGCGTCGTGGGGGAGTCCGGGTCGGGCAAGTCGCTGACCGCGCTGGCGGTGGCCCGGCTGGTCGAGCAGCCCGGGCAGGTGACCGCGGAGCGGCTGGACTTCCTCGGCGAGGACCTGCGGGGCGACGTGCGGCCCCACCGCCGGCTGCTCGGCACCTCCTTCGCCATGGTCTTCCAGGACCCGATGACCTCCTTCAACCCCACCCGCCGGATCGGCCGGCAGCTGGCCGAGGTCGCCGAGGAGCACCAGGGGATGAACCGGCGCCAGGCGCTGGGCCGCGCCGTCGACCGGCTGCGCAGCGTCCGGGTCCCCGCCGCCGAGCGGCGGGCCCACCAGTACCCGCACGAGTTCTCCGGTGGCATGCGGCAGCGGGCGATGATCGGCATGGGCCTGATGGGCGAGCCGGCGCTGATCGTCGCCGACGAGCCGACCACCGCCCTCGACGTGACCGTCCAGCGTCAGGTGCTCGACCTGCTGGCCTCGATCCGGGCCGCAGACGACGTCGCGCTGCTGCTGATCAGCCACGACGTCGCCGTCGTCGGCCAGGTCTGCGACCGGGTGCTGGTGATGTACGCCGGCCGGGTCGTGGAGGACCTGCCCGCCGCGGAGCTGGCCACCGCGGCCCGGCACCCCTACACGCGGGCGCTGGTCGCCACGGTGCCGGACATGCACGTCGACCTCGACCGCCCGCTCCCGGTCATCCCCGGGCGGCCGGTCGACCCAGCGCACCAGCCCGTCGGCTGCGCCTACGCGCCGCGGTGCCCGCTGGCCTCGGCCCGTTGCCACGAGGAGGACCCGGCGCTGGCCGACGACGGCGCCGGCCGCCGGGTGGCCTGCTGGCACGCCGGCGAGCGCGCCCCGGCCGAACCCGGTGCCGGGGCGACGGCGGACGCCGGGGACACCGAGGACGAGCTCCCCGCCGGGACCGCCCTGGAGAGGCAGGCATGAGCGAACTGCGGTTCTCCGACGTCAGCGTCCGCTTCGGCTCCCGGCGGCGGGCGATGACCGCCGTCGACCGGGTCTCGCTGACCGTCCCCGACGGCGCGGTGGTCGGCCTGGTGGGGGAGTCCGGCTCGGGCAAGTCCACCCTCGCCCGCGCCGCCGTCGGCCTCGCCCCGCTGGCCGGTGGTGAGATCTCCCTCGACGGGCGGCCGCTGTCGCACCGGTCCGGTGCCCGGCCGGTGCAGCTGGTCTTCCAGGACCCGTACTCCTCGCTGGACCCGCGCATGACGGTGGGCGCCAGCATCGCCGAGGCGGTGCCCCGCGGCCTCCGCGCCGCCGAGCGCCGCGCCGAGGTCGCCCGGCTGCTGGAGCTGGTGGAGCTCGACCCGACCCGGGCCGGCGCGTACCCCGGGGAGCTGTCCGGCGGGCAGCGGCAGCGGGTGGCGCTGGCCCGGGCGCTGGCTGCCCGGCCGGAGGTGCTCATCGCCGACGAGATCACCTCCGCGCTGGACGTCTCCATCCAGGGCACCGTGCTCAACCTGGTGCGCCGGCTGCAGCGGGAGCTCGGCACCTCGATGCTGTTCATCTCGCACAACCTCGCCGTCGTCCGGTACGTGGCCAGCGAGATCGCGGTGATGTACCTGGGCCGGATCGTCGAGCACGGGCCGGCCCAGCAGGTGCTCACCGACCCCCAGCACCCCTACACCCGCGACCTGCTGGCCGCCGTCCCCGACTCGGTGCACCCCCGGGCCATCCCGGAGGCGGATCCGGCGGAGGCAGCGGCTGGGGTGGCGGTGCCGGACGCCGACCCGCCCGACCCGCACGCCCCGCCGTCGGGGTGCCGGTACCACCCGCGCTGCCCGATCGGCCCGCTCGTGCACCCCGACCGCGAGGTCTGCCGCACGACCGAGCCCGGCAGCGACCACCGGCACGCGGCGGCCTGCCACTTCGCCGCGACGCGGGAGCCGCTGCTCCAGGTCACCGGCCGGCCCGCGACCGGCTGAGCCGGACCGGCGCGGCCGGTCGCCACGGGCTCAGCGGGCTCCCGCCCGGCCACGCCAGTCGTAGACCCGTGCGCTCTCGGACCACTCGTCGGTGGCGACGTACCGGTGGCGCGAGCCGTCCGCCATCTCGACCTCGAACTGCGCCGGTGCGGACTCGCCGAGGACGCTGCCGTCGAGCGGTCCGCCCCGCGCCACCGCGCCGGGGGGAGGCGGGCTGGTCATCACCCGCCCAGCGTGTGGATCGAACCGGTGCTGGTGCTCGGCGCGACCCGGGCGGAGTTCACCGTGCTCGCCCCCGCGGAGCTGAGTGACCGGCTGGCCGAGTGGTCGGCGGCGGGACGGCTCACCAGCGCAGCAGGCGGAGCTCCAGCATCGCGGCGAACCGGGAGTCGGCGTCGTCGAGGTCGATGCCGCCGACCTCGGCGATCCGCCGCAGCCGGTAGCGGAACGTGTTGGGGTGCACGTGCACCTCACCGGCCGCGCGGATGGCGTCGCCGAAGGCGTCCAGCCAGGCCCGCAGCGTCGCCACCAGCTGGGTGCGGTGCGCGGCGTCGTAGGCGGCCAGCCGGGCCACCGGACCGGAGGCCTGGTGCCCCTCGGCGGCGGCCAGGTCGGCCAGCTGGAGCATCAGCGACTCGATGTGCACCTCGGCGGCGCGCGCCACCCGCCGGGAGGTGGTGCCGCTGCGCAGCACCCGCAGCGCCCGGTCGGCGCTGTCCCGGGAGCGGGTCAGCGCGGAGACCTCCGCGGCGACGGTGCCGACGCCGATCATCCCGGGCACCCGCCCGCCGGTGCGCTGCAGGAACTCCGTGGCCACGGCCGCCGCCCGTTCGTCGGCGCCCTCGATCCCGGCGGTCACCGGGAGGACGGCGTAGCTGACCCCGCCGACCACCGCGACCACCGATCCCGGGTGCAGCGCGGTGAGGTGCACGGCGAGCGCGTCGGCGGACCGCTGCCGCTCCGCCTCCCGCCGGGCCAGGCTGAGCGTGCCCGGCTCGGCGTCGGGCTCGGTCAGCCCCATCGCCAGGACGATGAGCGGGCGGCCGGCGAGCCCGAGCCGGGCCAGCGCGTCGACGGTGCCCGGGCCGCCCTCCAGCGCGGTGGCCACCAGCTCGCTGGCCAGCCGGCGCTCGACGTCGGCGCCGGCCCGCATCCGCAGCAGGTGCAGCGCGACCAGCTTGGCCGCGTCGACCAGGCTGCGCTCCCGGGCGTCGTCCAGCGGCTCGTCGGTGGCGGCCCAGATGGTGCCCAGGATCTCGTCGCCGGCCCGCACCGCGATCGCCGTGCGCGCCACCGTCACCTCCGGCATGCCCAGGGTGTCCGCGGGCAGCCACACCGGCCGGTCGCTGGCGTAGACCTGCCGGAAGATGCCGTGCGCCTCCAGGCCGCGGGTGAACCGGTCGGGCACCTGGCGGCCGAGGATGGTCTGGATCCGTGACTCGTCGGCCTCGTCCTGGCGGCCGGAGAACGCCAGGATCCGGGAGCTGCGGTCCTCGATCGTCACCGGCGCGTCCAGCAGCGACCCGATCGCGTTGGCCAGGGCGAACAGGTCACCGGCCGGCACGCCGCCGAACGACTCCGGCTCGGCGGTGCCCACCTCGCCCTCGCCGAGCAGGGCCCGCACCAGGGCGGCCAGCTGGTTCCAGCTCGCGCCCCGGGTCAGCGCCAGCAGCAGGGTGCCGGTGCGCGCGGCGACCTCGGCGATCCGCGGGTCGGTCGGCGCCGGCGCGCGCACCACCACCCCGGCACCGCCGGCGGCGGCGGTCTCCGTCAGCAGCGCCAGGACGTCGTCGGGCTCGTGCACCCCGACCCCCAGCACCAGCGCGCGGGGCGGCAGGACCGGGGCGTCGACCGGGTCGTGGATGACCACCCCGCCCACGCCGAGCTCGTCCAGTGGCCGGGTGGGGTCGCCGGCCACCACCTCCAGCAGGGTGGTGCCCAGGTGTTCGAGCACGTTGCCGAGGCTGGCCCGCGGGGCGTGCTGGAGCGGGGCCGGTCCCGGGACGTGCGCAGCAGTCAGGGTCACCTCCCCGAGCCTAGGGAGATCGGGGCCTCCCGTGGTTGTCCGATCGCACGATCAGGCCGCTTTCCATGGTCGGGTCGGACGAGTCAGCGGCGGAGGTCGCGGCCGTCGGGCAGCCGGCGGGCGCTGAGCAGCGCCACCAGCGAGCCGCCGTCCGCCCGGACGACGTCGCCCTCGCTGGTGCCCTCGCCCCAGCTCCAGCTGGTGTCGGTGGCCTCGAGCCGGACGCCGGCCAGGTCCACGCCGAAGACCGCGCCCCGCGCGGCGGTCAGCTGGTCGAGGACGGCGCGCACCGCGTCCGCCGGGGCGGCCGGCGGCCGGTCCAGCGCGACGGTCACGTCCAGCGAGTGGACGACGGCGTGCACCAGCGCCCCCGCGGCGCCCCCGCCCGGTGGCTGCCACGCGTGCAGCACCGGCGAGCGCAGCGCGACCAGCAGCTCGTCCGTCGGCAGGGCGGCGTCGCGGGCGGCCACCGTGTCCGACAGCCGGCCGAAGTCGCCGCCCGCTGCTGCCAGCTCGGCGCCGAACTGCTCGGCCGACAGCCGCGCGGGCATGGTCACGTGCGCGACGACGTGCCGCGCCTGCCAGCCGGTGCAGAGCGTCGGTGCCTCCCAGGTGCCGGCCGGCCCGGTGGCCAGCAGGTCCGCGAGCCCGTCGTACGTGCGCCCCACCCAGGACCGGACGTCCCCGTCCCCGTTCATCTGCTGCCTCCGTCGCCATGGACGCCGGCGGGCGCCCATCGATGAGACGCCCGCCGGCGCCGGAACTCATCGCCTGGTGCGCCGGCGACCGGTCGCGCGACGAGATCTGCGGTCTCGGGGCTTCCCGGCCGCGGTGGCCCCGAGACCGCAGATCTCGCGCGCTCGGGAGTCCGCCGGGCTCAGCGCAGGCTGAGCTCCTCGACCGACGTCGTCACCGCGTCGAGCCGGGCCGGGTCGGGCTCGACCCCGAGCCCGGGGCCGGTCGGGACGGCGAGGTGGCCGTCGGACAGCCGGAACGGCTCGGTGATGTCGGTGGCGTAGTAGCGGTCGGACGCCGAGGTGTCGCCGGGCAGCGTGAAGTTCGGCAGCGCCGCCAGCGCCACGTTCGCCGCCCGCCCGAGCCCGGTCTCCAGCATGCCGCCGCACCACACCGGCACCCCGTGCGCGGCGCAGAGGTCGTGGATCCGCCGGGCCTCCAGGTAGCCGCCGACCCGGGCCGGCTTGACGTTCACGATCGAGCAGGCGCCCAGCCGGATCGCCGCGGCCGCGGTCCGGGCGGAGGTGATCGACTCGTCCAGGCAGATCGGCGTGCGCACCAGCCGGGCGAGCTCGGCGTGGCCCAGCACGTCGTCCTCGGGCAGCGGCTGCTCGATCAGCAGCAGCTCGAAGGGGTCCAGCTTCGCCAGGTGCCGGGCGTCGGAGACCGCGTAGGCGGTGTTGGCGTCGACCTGCAGTGCGACGTCGCCGAACCGCTCCCGCACGGCGCGCACCGGCTCGACGTCCCAGCCGGGCTCGATCTTCAGCTTGATCCGCAGGTACCCCTGCTCGAGGTAGCCCCCGACGGCGTCCAGCAGCGCCGGGATCGAGTCCATGATCCCCACCGAGACCCCGCAGGGCACCCGGTCGGTGGCGGCGCCGAGGAACCCGCCGAAGGACCGGCCGGCCGCGCGCAGCTCCGCGTCGAGGACGGCGGTCTCCAGCGCGGCCTTGGCCATGAAGTGGCCGAGGAAGGGCGACAGCACCCGGCCGACGGCGTTCGCGTCGAGGTCGGGCACCGCGGCGACGGCCGGCACGAGGAAGCGGCGCAGCACGTCGGCCGCGCCGTCGACGTACTCGGCGGAGTACCGGGGGTCGACCAGCGCGGCGCACTCGCCCCAGCCCTCGCCGACGTCGGTGCGGGCGCGCACCAGCAGGATGTCGCGGCTGGTCTGGGTGCTGAACGACGTCCGGAACGGCGCGACCAGCGGCATGCTGATCCGGCGCAGCTCGACGCTCTGCAGCTTCACGGCGTGGCTCTCATCGGGTGGCCCTCCCGGCCTCGGGGGCGGCGGGTGTCCCCGCGCCGTCGACTGTGCCTGCGCCGTCCACCACGTACCAGCCCTCGCGGGCGAAACCGCGCACCCGGCCGCCGGCCGCCAGCGCCCCGCCCAGCGCGCTGCGCACCGCCACCCGCCATCGTGCGGCGAGCTCGGGGTCCCGGGCGCGCAGGCCTTCGACGTCCGCCGGCACCCCGACCAGCCAGGGGTGGCCCGGTGTGCCGGGGGCGAGCACCGGGGCGCCGTCGGCACCGGCGGAGACGACGACGTCGGCCCCGGCCGCCCGCAGCCCCGGCAGGTCGACCGTCACCGGCTCCCCGGCCGCCGCGCGGACCACCGGCTCGCTGTCCAGCGCCCAGCAGGTCAGCAGCCGGTCGGAGGCGTCCGCGGCGTTGATCGTGTCGTGCATCGGGCCGTAGAAGTCGGTCAGGTACTCGACCGGCACCGCGCCCAGCCGGCCCAGGTTGAACCAGGCGTTGCGCCGCACCAGCGGGTCGAAGGTCCAGCTGATCCGGGTGATGCCGTGCTCCAGTGCCCAGGCGCGCTGGTGCAGCTTCAGCGCCCGGCCCACGCTCCGCCGCTGCGCGGCCGGGACGACGCCGGTCACGTGGCTGTGCAGCGAGGTGCCCGACGGGGCGGCGAAGAAGCCGATGCAGGCGCCGACCAGCTCACCGCCGGCGTAGGCGCCGGTGAGGGGGTTGCCCGCCTTGGTGAGCGCGCGCATCAGCTCGATGGTCACCGGGGGGTTGTCCGGCGCCGGGTGCCAGATCGAGTCGAACAGCGCCTGCACCGCGCGCAGCTCGGCGAGGTCGGTCAGCTCGACGATCCGGACGCCGGAGGTGGCGGCGGCCGCACGCGCGACGGCCCGGGCGACCCCGGTGCCCCCTGCTGCCGGGAGCGGGGACGCCGGCGTCGCGTCGATCAGGTCGGTCACACCGGCCATGGTCGGTGGGGGAGACCCCGCCGGGCTTGGTGCGGGCTCCTCATTCACCGGAGGGCTCTTCGTCCGGGACACCAACGCCCCCGCCGTCCCGGGCGTGCGTGCCCAGCTCGCCGTCGAGGACCGCGCGGACCAAACCGGTCAGCAGCGCCAGCCGGGCGGGGAGCTCACCGGCCAGCACGTGCTCGCCCACGGCGTGCGCCCCACCGCCCACGGCGCCCAGCCCGTCCAGCGTCGGCACCCCGATGCCGGCGGTGAAGTTCCCGTCCGAGGCCCCGCCGACGGTCACCCCGGCAGGGGCGGGCAGCCCGAGCCGGGCCGCCACCTGCTGAGCCAGGGCGAACAGCGCGGCCGACGACGCCACCTCCAGCGGCGGGCGGTTGATGCCGCCGCGCAGCTCCAGCACCGCGCCGGGCACCCGCGGGGTGAGCGCCCGGATGCCGGCGTCCACCCGCTGCTGCTCGGCCGCGGTCAGCGCCCGCACGTCCACGGCGAGCCGCCCGGCTGCCGGCACGGTGTTCGTCGTCGTGCCCGAGGCCAGCACGGTCGGGGTGACCGTGGTGCCCTGTGCAGGGTCGGCCAGGGCGGCGATCGCCAGCACCTGGTGCGCCAGCTCGATCGTGGTGTTGACGCCGGCCTCCGGCTCCAGCCCCGCGTGCGCGGCCCGGCCGGTCACCAGCAGCTCGTACATCGACGCGCCCTTGCGGCCGGTCTTCAGCGCGCCGCCGTCGGCGCTGGCCTCCAGCACCAGGACGGCGGCGCAGTCCCGGGCCTCGGCGCGGATCAGGTCGGCCGACGTCGGGGAGCCGATCTCCTCGTCGCCGGTGACCAGCACGGTCACGCCGTCGAGGTCGAGGCCGTCGGCACGCAGCCGGGCCAGCGCGGTGCAGGCGAGCACGATGCCGGCCTTCATGTCGAAGCAGCCGGGTCCGCGCACCACGCCGTCGGTCACCGACCACGGGATCTCCGCCAGGGTGCCCCGCGGCCACACGGTGTCCTGGTGGCACAGCAGCAGCAGGCGCCGCGGCCCGCCGCCCAGCCGCCAGCGCAGGTGCGTGCAGCCGTCGACGACCAGCACCTCCGGGTCGGTACCGAGGTCGCGGGCGCCCAGCCGGGCCACCCGCTCGGCGCCGGCGGCCACCGCGGCCGGGTCCGACGACGGCGTCTCGCAGCTGACCAGCTCCTCGAGGTCGGCCAGCATCCCGGGCAGCAGTGCCTCGGTGTCACTTCCGGCCAGCAGGTCGGTCACGGGAGTTCAGCCCTTTCCTGGGGTGGGTGCGCCACCCGGGTACCCGGGGCGCCCGGCGCGAACAGTCCGCCGGTGACCGACCGGCCGCCCGCCCCGGTCGTGTGCCGCAGCGCCCAGTCGATGAGCCGGCGGCCGTAGTCGACCCGGTGCGAGGGGCGGCCGTCGAGGATGAACAGGTGCGAGCCGCCGGGGAACAGCACCAGCTCGGTGGGCACCCGCTGGGTGCGCAGCGCGGTGAACCACTGCTCGGCCTGGCCGACCGGGCAGCGCTCGTCGGCGCCGCCGTGCAGCACCAGCGTCGGCGTGCGCACCCGGTGCACGTGCGTGATGGGTGAGTGCTCCCTGACGGCCTCCGGGTCGATGACCGGGTCGCCGAACTCCAGCCCCAGCGCCTCCCCGGCGTCGCTGGTGCCGGCCAGGCTGGTGAGGTCGGCGACCACCCCGCCAGCGATCGCGGCGGCGAACCGGTCGGTGCGCCCGGTCAGCCAGCAGGTGAGGTAGCCGCCGTAGCTGTAGCCGGTCAACGCGAGCCGGGCCGGGTCGGCCACGCCCTCGGTGACCAGCTGGTCGACCGGGTCGAGGACGTCGCGCTCGTCGGCGGTGCCCCAGGCGCCGACGGCGGCGGTGAAGAACGCGTGGCCGTAGCCGTCGCTGCCGCGGATGTTGAGCAGCAGCACCGCCCAGCCCGCCGCGACGAGCGCCTGGTGGTACGCGTGCGCCGGGTCCGCGGCCGGTGACCAGGCGTTGTGCGGCCCGCCGTGCACGTCGACCAGCAGTGGCACCGGGCCGGCCGCCGGCCCGCGGAGCAGCCAGCCGTGCACCTCGGTGCCGTCGTGCACGGTGAACGTCCGGGGCTCCGGGACGACGAGGTCGACGTCGGGGAGGCTGCCGGCGGTGTGCGCGGTGAGCCGGGTCGGGGCGCCGGTGGTCAGGTCGACGACGGCGACCTCGCCGAAGGTGGCCGGGTCGGCCAGCACCACCGCCACGACGTCCGCGCGGGCGGCGACGGCCAGCCCGGAGACGACCGTGTCCGCCCCGGTGACCACCGGCCGTGGCGCGGACGAGCCGTCGACGGCGGTGGCGTACACGTGCGAGCAGCCGCGGTCGCGGACGCAGAAGACCACGGTGGCGCCGTCCGCGGTGAGCTGCGGCAGCCCGCCGGGGTAGCCGGGCCCGCCGGGCATGACGGTGCGGTCCAGCGGCGCGGCCAGGTCCCGCGCGACGGCGGCGGCGTCCCGTGGCTGGAGCAGCAGCCCGGTGTGGCCGACGGCGACGGTGGACTGCCCGGCGACCAGCAACGCCTCGCCGTCGGCGGTCCAGAGCACCGGGCCGGCGACGCCGAGGCCGTCGCCCACCCGCCGGGGCGGTCCCCCGGCGGCGTCGATGACGTGCACGGGGGTGCGGTGGGTGAGGTCGGCGTCCGGGTCGGTCGCGGCGGCGAAGGCGAGCCGGGCGCCGTCGGGTGACCAGGCGGGGCGGCCGGCGTCCCAGTCGCCGTCGGTCAGCTGCCGTACCTCACCGGTGGCCAGGTCGAGCACGTGCAGGTGCTGGCGGGTGCCGCGCAGCAGCCCCACGCCGTCGGCCTTGAAGCCGATCCGGGTGACCGGCACCGGGTCGTGTTCGTCCGTCTCCGGCCGCACCGGCGCGGTGAACGCGATCCGTCCACCGTCCGGGCTCCACACCGCGGCCCCGGCGCCGGCGGGCAGGGCGGTGACCCGTTCGGCCTCCCCGCCGTCCACCGGCAGCAGGTGCAGCTGGGCCGGGCCGTCACCGGCGCGGAGGAAGGCCACCCGGTCACCCTGCGGGGAGAAGGCGGGGGCGGTGTCGGCAGTGCCCCGGGTCAGCGGGGTGGGCGCCGCCCAGCCGTCGGCGGTGGCGCGCACCGACCACAGCGCCCGCCGGTCGGCGTCGGCGTCCGCGTCGGTCGTGCGCAGCACGTAGACGACGTGCCGTCCGTCCGGGGCGATGGTGGGCGAGTCGGGCAGCTGCAGGCAGTGCACGTCCGCGAGGTCCAGTGGCCGGCCCATGCGCCGAGCCTGCTGCTCCCGGGGACGGCGGGTCTTCGTCCCCGGCGACGAACAGGGGCAGGGTGCACTGGCGGCGCCGACCAGCCGGTCAGGTGCGCTGCCGGGTCGCCAGGCTGTTCAGCAGCGCGGCGGCCTGGGCGGCACCGGGCACGGTCACCACGAAGCGCCGCCCGTCTCCCCGGGTCACCTCCAGCGCCTCGCCGGCGCGCAGCACGATGCCGGCCCGCCCGTCGCGGCCCACCCGGTACCCCCAGCCGCCGAACTCGCGGAACGGCCGGACGTCGGTGACGCCTGCCTCGGCGACCTCGGCCAGCGGCACCGACCACGTGGGGCGACCCAGCGGGGAGCGGACCGTCAGCCCGCGCTCGTCGACCCAGACCCGGGCGCTGCCGACGACCAGCCCGATGACCAGCAGCAGGGCCGGGGCGAGCAGCAGGGGCACGGGGGCGACCCCGACCACGACCAGCCCGCCGAGCACCAGGCCGGTGGTGACCAGCACGGCGAGGCCGGCCGGCTGCATCGTGGTGAAGCCCGACCACACGGCCCGCTCACCCTCGGCCAGCGGCAACCGCGGGGCGGTCGCCGGCGGTGCGGTGCGGGCGTGGGCCGCACCGGGCGGGTCGGCCGGCAGCAGCCGGGCGACGACGGCCCCGCCGGCGACGGCGAGCACGGCCGCCACCAGGGCGGGCACCGTGGGGGAGGGGGCGGCGGCCGGGTCGGCCAGCCCGCGCTGACCGGCGAGCGCGCCCACCAGCAGCGCGACGCAGAAGAACGCCGTGCCGGCCGCGGAGCCCACGAGCAGCCGGCGCTCGGGGACGGCGAACCGGCGGGCGCGCAGCACACCGGCGGTGGCCAGCGCGGCGAGACCGGCGACGACCCCGGTGAGCAGCACGGTCGACACCGGCCCGCCGAACCCGTCGGCCCGGCCGTCGGGCCCCCAGTGGACCGCCACCCGGGCCGGCAGCTCGGCCGTCCAGGACGCCACCAGCGCCACCCCGACGGCCCAGCCGGCGACCGGCGCCGCGCCCGCCGCCAGCTCCCGGAGCCGCCTGTTCCCCCGACCGCTCATGACATCGCCTCTCTCACCATCGCCGTGACCTCGCCTGGCTCCAGCCCGAGCCGCCGCGCCTCCTCGACCAGCGCGTGCACCGCCTGGCGGAGCGCGGCCACCGCGGGGGCGGCGTCGGCACGCACCGACGCGCCCCGGCCGCGGCGCAGCTCCACCAGGCCCTCGGCGCGCAGCTCCTGGTAGCCGCGCAGCACGGTGTGCAGGTTGACGCCCAGCGACGCCGCCAGGTCGCGGGCGCCGGGCAGTCGCTCGCCCGGGGCGATCTCGCCCTGGGCGATGCCCCGCCGCACCGCCGCGGAGATCTGCGCGTGCAGCGGTGCCGCCGAGGTGGGGTCGATGCGGACGAGCACGGCGCAACGCTAACTGTTCTATGTCGACTAGAACAAGTCCGTGGCGCTGGGGACGTTGCCCACCGGGGCCGGGGAGGAACACACTCCGGGGCAGCCCAGCCCGACGACGTGCGCGGAGGCACCCGATGACCCAGCCCCACCCGGACAGCGACCCGGCCGACCCCACCCGCAGCGGGGAGGACGTCGTCGACGCCGTCCGCACCGCGGAGGCCGGATCGGCCATCGAGGACGCGCACGGCCTGCCCGGTGCACCGGGCAGCGCGCCGGTCGAGCAGGTGCGCGACGACCCGGAGATGACCGGGGGCCAGGTCGTGCTGGGGGAGGACGAGTCGCGGCCCGCCGGCAACCCCGACCCGGCGGCCGCGGGCTCCGGCGGCGCCCAGTCGATCGTCGGCGCCCGGGCCAGCGACCGGGTCGCGGCCGATGAGCCGCTGCCGGACGGACCCGCCTACTGACGGCTCCACAGGGCCACGCGCACGGTGGGGCGCGGGCGGGGCCGGCTCCGCCCGCTGCCGGACATCAACGCGGTGGTGGCATCCGGGGTGGTGAGGAACCGGCGCAGTGCGTGCGCGGGTCCGGTCGCGCGCGCACGGCCGGGCACGGTCACCCACCACAGGTCACGCACCGGGGTGCCGGCGACCGGCAGCACCACCGCCGTGCCCCGGCGGAGCTCGTCGCGGACCGCGTGGGCCAGCGCCAGCAGCACCCCGTGACCGGCCAGGACGGCGGCCAGCGCGTCCGCCTCGCTGTCGTGCCGCTCCAGCCGGGGTGGCGTGGGCAGGCCGGCCGCCCAGCACCGCTCGGCGCTGCCGTCCTCCAGCCCGGCGGGGCCGGTCACCCACGGCTCGGCCAGCACCGCGGGCAGCGGCACCGGTCCGGATGCGGCGATCGGGTGCCGAGCACCGGCCACCAGGACCCGTTGGTAGCGCAGGAAGGGCACGGAGTCGACGCCCGGGACCGGTCGTGGCCGGACCCCCAGGGTCAGGTCGCAGCGGTCCTCGGCCAGCGCGGTGGCCATCGCCGCGGCGTCGCCGCGGACGACGTCCACCGCCGCCCCGGGCACGCGGGCGGTGAAGGCGTCGATCAGCGGCCCGGCCGCGTGCTCCTCGCAGGCCGCGCTGGCCAGCACGCGGAGCCGCCGGCCGACGGTCGAGGTCGCCGCGGTGACCGACCGGCGGGCCCGGTCGGCCAGCCCGACGATCTCCCCGGCGTAGGCGGCCAGCGCCTGCCCGCCCGGGGTCAGCTCGATCCCGCCGCCGGCCCGGACGAACAGCGGGTCGCCCAGGTCGGTGCGCAGCGCGCCGAGCGCAGCGGAGACCGCGGGTTCGCTCACCCCCAGCTCGGCGGCGGCGGCCCGCAGCGAGCCCAACCGGGCCACCAGCGCGAACGTGCGCAACTGGGTGAGCGTCACGGCACGGCCCCGGGGAGGCGGGGCGCCGTCATCGAGGAGTCACCGTCGAGCACCTCATAACCGAGTGGTTATGTCGACATTGACACCCCTGGCGCGCGGCGACAAGGTCCGCCCACCTGGCCGTCACCGTCGACGGTCCGCCAGCGAGGGGGCGTCCCCGTGCAGATCCCAGCAGCCTTCGACTACGTCCGGGCCGAGAGCGTCGGCAACGTGCTGGACCTGCTGGAACGGCACGGCCCCGAGGCCCGCGTCGTCGCCGGCGGGCACAGCCTGCTGCCGATGATGAAGCTGCGGCTGGCCCGGCCGGACTGCCTGATCGACATCAACGGCCTCGCCGAGCTGGACTTCGTGGTCGAGGAGCCCGGGGTGCTGCGGGTCGGAGCCCTCACCCGGCACGCCACGCTGCTGGACTCAGCGCTGGTGGGCCGGCTCTTCCCGATCGTGCACGACGCCGAGCGCGTCATCGCCGACCCGCTGGTGCGCAACCGCGGCACCATCGGCGGCTCGCTGTGCCAGGCCGACCCGGCCGAGGACCTGACCACCGTCTGCGACGTGCTGCGCGCCGACGTGCTCATCACCGGCCCCGCGGGCCAGCGCGCGGTGCCGCTGGCCGAGTTCCACCGCGGCCCCTACGAGAGCGCCTGCGAGCAGTCCGAGCTGGTCACCGAGATCCGTTTCCCGGTCGTCCCCCGTTCCTCCAGCGCCTACGAGAAGGTCGAGCGCCGGGTGGGCGACTGGGCGGTGGCCGCCGCCGGGGCGGCGGTGACCCTCGCCGAGGACGGCACCGTCGCCGACGCCTGCATCGGGCTGACGGCACTCGGCCTGGAGGGCGTGGCCACCGAGGCGGCGGCGTCCCTCGTCGGTCGACCGCCGAGCGAGCAGGCCGTCACCGAGGCGGGCCGGCTGGCCGCCGAGGCCAGCGACCCGACCGAGGACCAGCGCGGCCCGGTCGACTACAAGCGGCACCTCGCCGACGAGCTCACCCGCCGGGTCCTCCGGCGGGCCGTCCAGCGCGCCTCCACCGGGAGCTGACATGCAGATCACCACGACCGTCAACGGCACCGAGGTCACCCGGGAGGTCGAACCCCGGGTGCTGCTGGTGCACCACCTGCGCGACGACCTGCGGCTGACCGGGACCCACTGGGGCTGCGACACCAGCAACTGCGGCACCTGCGTGGTGCTGCTGGACGGCGAACCGGTGAAGTCCTGCACGGTGCTCGCCGTGATGACCGACGGGCACGAGGTGACCACCGTCGAGGGGCTGGCCGACGGCGCCACCCTCGACCCCGTGCAGCAGGGCTTCATGGCCGAGCACGGGCTGCAGTGCGGCTTCTGCACCCCGGGGATGCTGCTCACCGCCCGGGCGCTGCTGGACCGCGAACCGCACCCGGACGAGCAGCAGATCCGGGAGGCGATCTCCGGGCAGATCTGCCGGTGCACCGGCTACGCGACCATCGTCCGGTCGATCCAGTGGGCGGCCGACCACCCGGCCGACCAGCCGGCCGACCAGCCGGCCGACCAGCCGGCGGCGCAGCCGGCGGAGGCCCAGGCATGACCGCCGTCGAGGACCGGCCCACCACCGGACCGGCCACCCGCGAGGCCAACCCGTCGGCCACCGCCGCCGACCGGCCCATCGGCTTCGGCCGGATCCAGCGCAAGGAGGACCCGCGCTTCGTCCGCGGCAAGGGGCGCTACCTGGACGACATCGTGCTGCCCGGGATGCTGCACGGCGCGATCCTGCGGTCGCCGATGGCGCACGGCCGGATCGTCAGCATCGACACCACCGAGGCCCTCGCCCACCCGAAGGTGCACGCCGTCGTCACCGGCAAGGACCTGGAGGCGCTGAACCTGGCCTGGGCGCCCACGCTGTCCGCCGACGTGCAGGCCGTGCTCGCCACGGACAAGGTCCGCTTCCAGGGGCAGGAGGTCGCCTTCGTCGTCGCCGAGGACCGCTACGCCGCCCGCGACGCGCTGGAGCTGATCGACGTCGAGTACGAGCAGCTCACCCCGGTCGTCGACGCGCGGACGGCGCTGGCCCCCGGCGCGCCCGTCGTCCGGGACGAGATGGAGGGGCGCACCGACAACCACGTCTTCGACTGGGAGGCCGGCGACGCCGCGGCGACCGACGCCGTCTTCGCCCGGGCCGACGTCGTGGTGACGCAGGAGGTGGTCTACCCGCGGGTGCACCCGGCCCCGATGGAGACCTGCGGGGCGATCGCCGACTACGACGCGGTCGACGGCAAGCTCACCCTCTACGAGACGACGCAGGCCCCGCACGCGCACCGCACGCTGTTCGCCATCGTGGCCGGCATCCCGGAACACAAGATCCGGGTGGTCAGCCCGGACATCGGTGGCGGCTTCGGCAACAAGGTCGGCATCTACCCCGGCTACATCCTGGCCGTCGTCGGGTCGATCGTGACCGGCAGACCGGTGAAGTGGGTCGAGGACCGCTCGGAGAACCTGATGAGCACCTCGTTCGCCCGCGACTACATCATGACCGGGGAGATCGCCGCGACCCGCGAGGGGAAGATCCTCGCCGTCCGCACGAACGTGCTCGCCGACCACGGGGCGTTCAACGCGACCGCCCAGCCGACCAAGTACCCGGCCGGCTTCTTCCACATCTTCACCGGCAGCTACGACCTCGAGGCCGCGCACTGCACGGTCACCGGCGTCTACACGAACAAGGCGCCGGGGGGAGTGGCCTACGCGTGCTCGTTCCGGGTCACCGAGGCGGTCTACCTGGTGGAGCGGATGGTCGACCTGCTCGCCGACGAGCTCGGCATGGACCCCGCCGAGCTGCGGTTGCGCAACTTCATCCGGCCCGAGCAGTTCCCCTACCCGAACAAAACCGGCTGGGAGTACGACTCCGGCGACTACGAGCCGACCATGCGGCTGGCGATGCGGATGGCCGGCTACGACGAGCTGCGTCGCGAGCAGGCCGAGAAGCGGGCCCGCGGCGAGCTGATGGGCATCGGCATCTCGTTCTTCACCGAGACCGTCGGCGCCGGCCCGCGCAAGCACATGGACATCGTCGGGCTCGGCATGGCCGACGGCGCCGAGGTGCGGGTGCACCCCACCGGCAAGGCCGTCGTCCGGCTCTCGGTGCAGAGCCAGGGCCAGGGGCACGAGACGACGTTCGCGCAGATCGTCGCCGAGGAGCTGGGCATCCCGCCCGAGGACATCGACGTCGTGCACGGCGACACCGACCAGACGCCGTTCGGGCTGGGCACCTACGGCAGCCGGTCGACCCCGGTGAGCGGTGCCGCCGTCGCACTCGCCGCCCGCAAGGTGCGGGAGAAGGCCAAGCTCATCGCCGCGGCGATGCTCGAGGCCCGGCCGGAGGACCTGGAGTGGGAGAAGGGCCGCTGGTTCGTCACCGGCGACCCCACGCAGGGGAGGACGATGCCGGAGATCTCGATGGCCGCGCACGGCACGATCGAGCTGCCCGAGGGCGTCGACGGCAACCTGGACGCCGAGGTCACCTACGACCCGCCCAACCTCACGTTCCCGTTCGGCGCCTACATCTGCGTGGTGGACGTCGACCCCGGCACCGGGCACGTGACGGTCCGCCGGTTCGTCGCCGTCGACGACTGCGGCACCCGGATCAACCCGATGATCATCGAGGGGCAGGTGCACGGCGGGCTCGCCGACGGCGTCGGGATGGCGCTGATGGAGCTCATCGACTTCGACGAGGACGGCAACTGCCTGGGCGGGTCGTTCATGGACTACCTGATCCCCACCGCGATGGAGGTGCCGGACTGGGAGACCGGGCACACCGTCACCCCCAGCCCGCACCACCCGATCGGCGCCAAGGGCATCGGGGAGTCGGCGACCGTGGGCTCCCCGCCGGCGGTGGTCAACGCGGTCATCGACGCGCTGGAGCCGTACGGCGTGCGGCACATGGACATGCCGTGCACCCCGGCCCGGGTCTGGGCGGCCATGCAGGGCCGCGCCACCCCGCCGGTCTGATGACGACCACCCTGACCATGCGGAGCGAGGAGCTCACCGCGAGCCGGGTGCCGTTCGTGCGGGCCACGGTGGTGCGCGCCCAGCACCCCACCAGCTCGCACGCCGGGGACACCGCGCTGGTGCGGGCCGACGGCAGCATCGAGGGCTTCGTGGGCGGCACCTGCGCGGAGTCCTCGGTCCGGGAGTACGGGCTGCGCGCGCTGCAGGCCGGCGAGCCGTTGCTGCTGCGGATCGTGCCCGGGGAGGTGCCGGGGAGCGCCGAGCCGGGCGCGGTCACGGTGGCCAACCCGTGCCTCTCCGGGGGAGCCGTGGAGATCTTCCTGGAACCCAGGCTGCCCGCCCCGCGGATGACCGTCGTGGGCGACACCCCGATCGGGCGCGCGCTGGCCGCGCTCGGCGGCCCACTCGGCCTGCACGTCGAGCTCTCCGACGCGGGCCCCCGGCCGGACGACGCCGCCCTGGTGGTCGCCTCGCACGGCCGCGGGGAGGAGGCGGCGCTGACGGCGGCGCTGCGGGCCGGCGTCCCCTACGTCGCGCTGGTCGCCAGCCGCACCCGCGGTGCCGCGGTGATCGGCTCGCTCGACGTCCCCGACGAGCTGCGGGCCCGGGTGCACAGCCCGGCCGGGCTCGACCTGGGCGGGGGGACGGCGGCGGAGATCGCGCTGTCGATCCTGGCCGAGCTGGTGGGGGAGCGGCGGGCCGCCGCCCGGGCGAGCGCACGGCCGGGACCGGCAAGTGCGGTCGACCCGGTGTGCGGCATGACCGTGGCCGCCGTCGACACCTCCGTGCACCTGGACACCCCCGACGGCGTCCGGTGGTTCTGCTGCGCCGGCTGCCGGGACTCCTACGCCGCCGACCCCGCCCGGTATGCCCCCGTCTGACCCCGGTTCCGGCGCCGGGACAGGGGAGCGGGACGACGACGTAGCGCAGCTGCTGCCGGACATCGCCGCGCTCGCCGCGGGACTGGACGCCGTCGACTACCTGACCGACCTGGGGCTGGCGACCGCGCTGTTCCTCGCCGTGCGGCTGCGCCAGCCGCTGCTGCTGGAGGGCGAACCCGGCGTGGGCAAGACCGCGGCCGCGCAGGCGCTCGCCCGGTTGCTGCAGACCCCGCTGTTCCGGCTGCAGTGCTACGAGGGGATCGACGCCGCCGAGGCGCTCTACGAGTGGGACCACCCCCGCCAGCTGCTCGCCGTCCGGCTGGCCGAGGCCCGGCACGCCGAGGTGGCCGAGGCAGACCTGTACGGCCCGCAGTACCTGCTGCGCCGGCCCCTGCTGGCGGCCATCGCGCACCCCGGGCCGCGGCCGGCGGTGCTGCTGCTGGACGAGATCGACCGGGCCGACGCCGAGTTCGAGGCGTTCACCTTCCAGGCGCTGGCCGAGGCGGCGGTCAGCATCCCGGAGCTCGGCACCGTGCGCGCCACGCACCCGCCGGTCGTCGTCCTGACCTCCAACCGGACCCGGGACCTGCACGACGCGCTCACCCGCCGGTGCCTCTACCACTGGATCGACCACCCGGCCCCGGAGCGGGTGGCCGAGATCGTCCGCCGCCGGGTGCCGGGCAGCGACGAGCCGCTGGTCCACGACGCGACGGCCGCGATCGGCCGGCTGCGCGCACTGGACCTGGTCAAGCCGCCGGGCATCGCCGAGGCGATCGACTGGGTCACCGCCCTGTCGCTGCTGGGCGTGCGCCGGCTCGACCCGGCGGCGGTCGCGGCGACCTGGGGTGCGGTGCTCAAGAACCGGGACGACCTGGACGTGGCGGCCGACCGCGGAGCGGCGTGGCTCGCCGGTGCCGGCCGTGGCTGACCTGCCGGTGGCGCCGGGCCCGCTCGCCGTGGGCCTGTCGGCCGCGCTGCAGCGGGCCGGGCTGCCGGTGACGGCCGACCGGGCGGCCCGGCTGGCCCGCGCCCTGCGGCTCGTGCCTCCGGTGGACCGGGACAGCCTGTACTGGACGGCCCGGGTGACGCTGGTGCCCACCCGGGCCCAGCTGCCGCTGTTCGACGCGGTCTTCTCCGCGGTCTTCGACGGCCGGCTGGACCCGGCCGACTCCCGCGGCGACGACGCCGCACCGCCGGCGGTCGGGTCGGAGCCGCGCACCCGGCCGGTGCCCCCGGACCGGCGGCGCAGCGACCCGGCGACGTCGGCACCGGACGACGGCCCGCGCGCCGGCAGCCCCGGCGCGGGGGACGCGGACGGCGCGGAGCGGGAGACGGTGCTGGCGGTCGCGTCGGCGCAGGAGCGGCTCGGCACGACCGCCTTCGCGGAGCTGGAGCCCGGGGAGCTGGCCGAGGTGCGGGACCTGGTCCGCCGGCTGGTGCTCGCCACCCCGCAGCGGCTGAGCCGGCGGTCCCGGCCGGGCCAGGGCCGGCGCATCGACGTCCGCCGCACCGTCGCCGCAGCGCAGCGCCGGGGCGGGGACGTCGAGCGGCTGGTGTTCGCCGAGCGCCGTCCGCGGGCCCGCCGGCTGGTGCTGCTGTGCGACGTCTCCGGGTCGATGCAGCCCTACAGCCGCGTCTTCCTCACCCTGCTGCAGGGCGCGGTGGCCGATGCCTCGGCGGAGGCCTTCGTCTTCGCCACCGGCGTCACCCGGCTGACCCGGCAGCTGGCCGGCCGCGACGTCGACGCCGCGCTCGCCCGGGCGGCGGCGGTGTGCACCGGCTGGTCGGGCGGCACCCGGCTGGCCGCCAGCATCGAGGAGTTCCTGGCCGTCTTCGGCCGGCGGGGGATGGCGCGGGGCGCGGTGGTCGTGGTCCTCTCCGACGGCTGGGCCACCGATCCGCCGGAGGAGGTCGCCGCGGCCATGGCCCGGCTGCGCCGCCTCGCCCACCGGATCGTGTGGGTCAACCCCCGGGCGGCCGCGCCGGGTTTCGCGCCCCGGGTCGGCGGGATGGCGGCGGCGCTGCCCTTCTGCGACGCGTTCGTCAGCGGGCACAGCCTGGCCGCGCTGCAGGAGGTGGTGGCCGCCGTCCGGGCCGGCTGAGCACCGGGCACGATGACGGGGTGGACGGCAGGGACGCGCTGGACGAGGTCGCCGAGGAGCTCTACGGCGTCCCCCCGGAGGAGTTCGTCGCCGCCCGCACGGCCGCCCGGGACCGGGCCCGCGCCGCGGGGGACAAGCAGCTGGCCCGGGACGTGGCCGTGCTGCCGAAGCCGACGACGGCGGCCTGGGTCTGCAACCTGCTCAGCCGCCGCGCGCCGGCGGAGGTCGCCCAGCTGACCGAGCTCGGCGAGCTGCTGCGCGCGGCGCAGGAGGGGCTCGCCGGCGATCAGCTCCGCGAGCTGGGCCGCCAGCGGAACCAGGTGGTGGCCGCCCTGACCCGGCAGGCGCGGGCGATCGCGCACCGGGAGGGGCACGACGTCAGCTCCGCCGTCGCCGAGCAGGTCGAGGCCACGCTGCGCGCGGCGGTCGCCGACCCGGACGCCGGGTCGGCGCTGCAGGCCGGCCGGCTCACCACGGCGCTGTCCTACACCGGCCTGGGCCCGGTCGACCTCTCCGCCGCGGTCGCCGCCCCCGCGCGCCCGCCGCGCAGCTCGCCGTCGGCGGCGCCCGCCGACGACACCGACGACCTTGCGGACGCCCGCGAGCGGGCCCGTCAGGAGGCGGCCGAGCGCCGGGCCCGCGAACTGGCGCAGGCGGAGCGGGACGCCGAGGAGGCCGCCGCCGTCGCCCGGGACGCCGCCGCAGCCACCGCGGACGCCGAGCGGGAGCTCACCGAGGCCACCGACCGGCACGAGCAGCTGCGGGAGCGGGTCGAGGAGCTCACCGCCGCGCTGCACCAGGCCGAGCAGGAGGCGCTCGCCGCGGGCCGCACCCTCCCCGACCGCGAGCGGCGCCGCGACGCGGCGGCCCGGCGCGCGGCCACCGCGACCGCCATCGCCGACCGGGCCCGGGACCGGGTGACCCGGCTGCGCGACGAGGACGACTGACGGTTCAGTGCACGTCCGGTTCGGGCGCGCGGCGGGCCCGCTTCCGCAGGTACAGGTCGGCGTCGGCCCGGTTCAGCAGGGCGGTCAGCGAGTCGCCGTCCTCCCGGACCGCCGTCCCCACCGACCAGGTGGTCGCCGCGTCGTGCCTCAGCCGGGCCAGGATCTCCGCCGCGCCGAGCAGGTCGGTGTCGGGCAGGCACAGCACGAACTCGTCGCCGCCGTACCGGCCCAGCAGGTCCGACGTCCGCAGCCGGCCGGACCAGGTCCGTGCCAGCCGCCGCAGCAGCGCGTCGCCGGCGTCGTGGCCGTCCCGGTCGTTGACCTCCTTGAACCCGTCCAGGTCGAGCACGGCCAGGGTCAGCGGGGCCCCGGTGCGGTGTGCCCGCGCCAGCGTGCGGGCCGTCTCGGCCTGCCAGGCCCGCCGGTTGGCCAGGCCGGTGAGCGGGTCGGTGGCGGCGATCGCCCGCAGCCGGCCGCTCAGCTGGGCCTGGGACTCGGTCAACGCCACCGCGGTGACCATCGCGATCAGCCAGGGCACGGCGAACCCGCCGGGGGTCGCGGCCACGGCCCCGGTCGTCACCAGCGCCACGGTGGTGGACACGTGGGCGCGCGTGGCGCGCAGCGAGGTGAAGTGCGCGGCGTAGGAGCCCAGGGCGATGACCATCGGACCCAGCCCGACCACCCCGACGGCGGTCGCGGACTGCCAGGCCAGCAGCGCGGTGGCTGCCGTGAGGAACACCAGGGCGGCGTGCACCACGACGGCGGTGACCCGGGAGGCGGCCGCCCACAGCGCCGACCCGAGCAGCACCCCGGTGACCCCGAGCGCGGCGTTCAGCGTCGTCGGTGCCGCGGGCGACAGCGGCCGCACGGCCGCCGCCAGGCAGAAGGCCCCGCCGACCAGGAACAGCGCGGCCAGCAGCACCACCCGGACCGGTCGCCCCCGCAGCACCGTTCCCCCGTCCATGAACGGGGACTGTCGACCAGCGCGGCCGGAACGGCAAGAGGGCGGGCACGTGTCCTCACCCGGACAAGGCAGCCGTCCTACGGTGTGGACGGTTCTCCCGCCCCGGCACACCCGCCCTTCCGTGCAGCGGAAGAGGTCGGTGGACGGCGGTGGTGCCGGGTGGCAGAACCGTTCCGACCGCTCATCGACGAGACGAGGACTCCCATGGCACTGCTCGACAAGGGCGAATGGCGCGGCAAGATCTGGACCGGTTCCTGGACCGACGGCAGCGGCGGCACCTACACCGCGGTCGAGCCGGCCACCGGCGCCGAGCTCGGTGAGGTCGGCCAGGCGACCCCGGCCGACGTGGAGAAGGCCGGCGCCCGCGCGGCGCAGGCCCAGCGCGAGTGGGCGGCGCTGCCGTTCGAGCAGCGGGCAGCCGTGCTGCGCAAGGCCGGTGACCTGCTCACCGAGCACGCCGCCGAGATCAAGGAGTGGCTGGCCCGGGAGTCCGGCGCCATCCAGCCCTTCGGCGACTTCCAGGTGCACACCACGGCGCAGGAGTGCTACGAGGCCTCCGCCCTGCCCAGCCACCCCTACGGCGAGCTGCTGCGCAGCGGGTCGCCCCGGCTGTCGTTCGCCCGCCGGGTGCCCGCCGGCGTGGTGGGCGTGATCGCGCCGTTCAACGTGCCCACCATCCTCGCGATCCGGGCGATCGCCCCCGCGCTGGCACTGGGCAACGCCGTCGTCCTCAAGCCCGACCCGCGGACGGCGATCTGCGGCGGCGCCGTCTTCGCGCGGGTCTTCGAGGAGGCCGGGCTGCCGGCCGGGGTGTTCCAGGTGCTGCCCGGCGGGGCCGACGTCGGCCAGGCGCTGGTCACCGACCCGGCGGTTCGGGTCATCGCGTTCACCGGCTCGACCAAGGCCGGCCGCGCGGTCGGTGCGCTGGCCGGCCAGCACCTCAAGCGGGCCCACCTGGAGCTGGGCGGCAACTCCGCGCTCATCGTCATGGGCGACGTCGACGTGACCGCGGCCGCCTCGGTCGGCGCGTGGGGCACGTTCGCCCACTCCGGTCAGATCTGCATGGCCACCAGCCGGCACCTGGTGCACGAGTCGATCGCCGAGGAGTACACCGCGATCCTGACCAGCAAGGTCGAGAACCTCCCGGTGGGCGACACCTGGCGCGAGCAGGTGGCGCTCGGCCCGCTGATCGACGCCGGCCAGCGCGACCGGGTGCACGGGCTGGTCACGGCCAGCGTCGACAGCGGCGCGACGGTGCGCACCGGCGGCACCTACGAGGGGCTGTTCTACCGCCCGACGGTGCTCGGCGGCGTGCCGGTCGACTCCCCGGCCTACCAGGAGGAGATCTTCGGTCCGGTCGCCCCGGTGACGGCGTTCTCCTCCCTCGACGAGGTCGCGGAGCTGGCCGCGGGCACCGAGTACGGGCTGAGCCTGGGCATCCTGACCCGCGACGTCTACGCCGGGCTGCAGCTGGCCGAGCGGATCCCCTCGGGGCTGGTGCACATCAACGACCAGACCGTGAACGACGAGGCGGTGGCGCCCTTCGGCGGGGTGGGGGCCTCGGGCACCGGCTCCCGGCACGGCGGCCCGCAGGCCAACATCGAGGCGTTCACCGAGACCCAGTGGGTCACCGTGCGGGGCGACCTGCCGGCCTACCCGTTCTGAGCCGACTACGACGACGGCCCGGTCACCGCAGCAGCGGTGACCGGGCCGTCGACGGCTCAGCCGATGGGCTCAGGCATGGGGTTCAGGCGGTGGAGCTCAGGCGGACTCGCGCCCGGTGACGTCGACCGGCTCACCGGTGTGCCGCTTGCCGCCGGTCTTGGAGACCTCGAAGTCCGGGCCCAGGTGCTCCAGCGCCAACCGGCCGTAGACCTGCTGCTGGGTGCCCACCCGCTGCGAACGGCCGCGGCCCAGGAAGCTGACCGCCCAGTGGACGACGGTGCTGAACCGGTTCTTGAAGCCCACCTGGTACATCAGGTGCACGACCAGCCACAGCACCCAGGCGATGAACCCGCCGAACTGGAACTTCCACGTGTCGGCGACCGCGTGGAACCGCGAGATCGTCGCCATGCTGCCCTTGTCGAAGTAGTGGAACTCCGGCTTCGTGGGCCGGCCGGCGACCCGGGCGGCGACGGCCTCGGCGGCGAACCGGCCACCCTGGATGGCCACCTGGGCCACCCCCGGCAGGCGGTTGAGCGACATCATGTCGCCGACCACGTGCACCTCGGGGTGCCCGGGCAGGCTCAGGTCCGGCTGCACGGAGATCCGGCCGGCGCGGTCGACCTCGGCGCCGGACTGCTCGCCCAGCAGCTTGCCCAGCGGGCTGGCCTGCACGCCGGCGGCCCAGATCTTGGTGGCCGCGTTGATCCGGCGCTCGTGCCCGTCGCCGTCCTTCACCACGATGCCGTCGGCGTCGACGTTGGTGACCATCGCGCCCAGCTGGACCTCGACGCCGATCTCGTTGAGCTGCTTGTGCGCCTTCTGGCTCAGCTTGTCGACGAACGGCGGCAGCACCTTGGGCGCTGCGTCGAGCAGGATGACCCGCGCGCTGGTCGGGTCGATCCGGCGGAAGTCGTGCCGCAGGGTGCGGCGGGCGAGCTCGGCGATCTGGCCGGCCATCTCCACGCCGGTCGGCCCGGCGCCCACGACGACGAAGGTCAGCAGCCGGTCGATCTCGGCCGGGTCGGTGGCCAGCTCGGCCAGCTCGAAGGCGCCGAAGATCCGGCCGCGCAGCTCCAGCGCGTCGTCGATGCTCTTCATGCCCGGGGCGAACTCGGCGAACTGGTCGTTGCCGAAGTACGACTGGCCGGCGCCGGCGGCGACGATCAGCTCGTCGTAGGCGTGCACCGTGGTGCGGCCCAGGACGGTCGAGGTGACGGTCTTCGCGGCCAGGTCGATGTCGGTGACCTCACCGAGCACCACGCGGGCGTTGTCCTGGTTCTTCAGGATCTCCCGGGTGGGCGGGGCGATCTCACCCTCGGAGAGGATGCCGGTGGCCACTTGGTAGAGCAACGGCTGGAAGAGGTGGTGCGTGGTCTTCCCGATGAGCGTGACGTCGACGGGCGCCTTCTTCAGGCGCTGGGCGGCGAAGAGACCGCCGAACCCGGACCCGACGATGACGACGCGGGGTCGCTGTCCGGTGGACGGGGTTGCGGTGGTCACACTGCCTCCTGATGTCGTCATGATGACTCATCCTCCCACTGCGCTGATGCTGCCGATCGGCACCCCACTCCGGGGTGCCCCTGCCGGGGCATCCGAGGGCTCACCAGGGTGAGCAGCGGGGGCGTCCCGGGTGTTCCGCGGACCGGCGTGGTCTGGGTCCCTGGTCTGGGACTGGACCGCCGGTCCTCGGCGCGGGTGCGCGGCCGCATCGGCGGGGCCGTCGTGCACCTGCCCGGCCTGGGCCGGCGGGAAACGGTACCGCCTGCACCGGTGCTGGCCGCGCGGCTCGCCGCCGAGCTGCCCGCGGGGCGCGTCGTCCTGGTGGGCCACTCGCAGAGCTGCGGCGTCGTCGCCGCCCTCGCCGAGCACGACCCGCGGGTGGCCGGGGTGCTGCTGCTGGGCCCCACGCCCGACCCGCGGACGCGGCGGCTGCGGGTGCTCGCCGGCCGGTGGGCGCGCACCGCGGTGCACGAGCCGTGGTGGCAGGTGCCGCTGCTGCTCGCCCAGTGGGCGACCACCGGTCCGGTCCGGATGTCGGCGCTGTGGCGGCGGACGTCGGGGGAGCGGCTGGACGGGCGGCTGCGCCGGGTGCGGGTGCCCGTCGTCGTCCTGCGCGGCAGCCACGACGCGCTCTGCCCGCACGACTGGGCCCGGCAGCTGGCCGCGGCCGCGCCGCACGGCCGGCTGGTGGAGCTGCCGGGGGCGGCGCACATGACCCCGCAGACCCACCCGGACGAGGTGGCCGCGGTCGTGGCCGACCTCGTCCGGCAGGTGTCCTGAGCGGTCAGGCAGCCACGGCGTCGCGCGCCCGGGCGCTGACGGCACCGGCGGTGGCCGCGGCCCGGGCGAGAGCCCGGTTCTCCGCCGCCGCGAGCTTCGCGCCCTTCCGGGCGGCCTTCCGGCTGCCCTGGTGCGCGGCCTTGCCCATCGCACGCTTCCCCGGGGCGCGGCGGGCGCGCCGGCGAGCGGCTGCCCGGTCGGACCGGCCGGTGAGGGCCTCGGTGAGCAGGCCCAGGCCGATGCCGAGCATCCACACGTCCTTGGCGATGGTCAGCCCGTCCTGGGTGGGGGCCACGCTGCCGGGCTTGGTCATGCCCGGGGTGCGCAGGTACAGCCCGACCAGGCCGCCGGAGAAGCCGGTCAGCGCGGCGCCGGCGACCGCGGTCGGCACGAACGGGGTCAGCAGCGCCGCGCCGATCGCGATCTCCGTGGTGGACAGCGCCTTGGCGAAGGTGGCGGGCTGGACCTTCTTCAGGAACGGGTAGGCGCCGGCCGCGAAGCCGTGCAGCCCGGCGGCGGTGCCGCCGTCGACGCTGCGCTTGCCCAGGCCGGAGTTGAGGATGAACGCGCCGGTGGCGATGCGGGGCGCGATCTCGGCGGGGGTGATGGGCAGGCGCATGGGGGACCTCACTGGCGACGGGGGATGCTGCAGTGCTCAACATCATCGTCGTCGTCCGGCGGCCCCTCCGCGACCGGGGGCCGGGAACGGGACGGGCCGGTGGGAGTCGTCCGTGCGGACGACCACCACCGGCCCGGAGCGATCAGCGGGCGGTCAGCGACCCGACCGGCCGCGTCCCCGACCGCCGCCGGACGGCGCCTGGCCGGCGCGGGCGGCCAGCTCGGCCCGGGTGCGCGCCGGGCCGCCGGGGCGGCCCTGCCCGCGGCCGCCGCCCGAGGCGGCCGACGACGCACCGGAGGCCCCGCCGCCACCGCTGCGCCGACGACGGCCACCGTTGGCGCCACCGCCACCGCCGCTGCCCTGGGGCTGCGGCTCGGGGGCCGGGGCCGGCTCGACGTAGGGCGCGGCCGGACCGGTCAGCGCGGTGATCTCCCGGGCGCCGGGCTTGATCGCGGTGACCTCCGGGGTGATCCCGGCCTGGCGGGCCAGGGTGCGCACCTCACCGGCCTGGTCGGGGGTGGCGATGGTGACCACCGTGCCGCCGGCACCGGCGCGGGCGGTACGGCCCGAGCGGTGCAGGTAGGCCTTGTGCTCGGCCGGCGGGTCGACGTGCACCACGATCGAGACGTCGTCGACGTGGATGCCGCGGGCGGCGATGTCGGTGGCGCAGAGCACCCGGATCTCGCCGGTGCTGAACGCCTCGAGGTTCCGCTCGCGGGCGTTCTGGCTCAGGTTGCCCTGCAGGTCCACGGCGGGCACGCCCGCGGCGGTGAGCTGCTTGGCCAGCTTCTTCGCCTGGTGCTTGGTGCGGGTGAACAGCACGCTGCGGCCCTCGCCGGAGGCGAGCTCCTTGACGATCTGCGGCTTGTCCGCGGCGTCGACCCGGAAGACGTGGTGGGTCATCGTCGAGACCGGGGCGACGGCGGGGTCGACCGAGTGCGTGACCGGGCTGGTCAGGTAGCGCTTGACCAGCACGTCGACGCCGTTGTCCAGGGTCGCGGAGAACAGCAGCCGCTGGCCGACCTTCGGCGTCCGGTCCAGCAGGCGCTTGACGCCGGGCAGGAAGCCCAGGTCGGCCATGTGGTCGGCCTCGTCGAGGATGGTGACCTCGACCGCGCCCAGGTCCGCGTGGCCCTGGCCGATCAGGTCCTCCAGCCGGCCGGGGCAGGCGATGAGCACGTCGATGCCGCCGGCCAGCGCCTGCACCTGCGGGTTCTGGCCCACGCCGCCGAAGACGACGGTGGTCTTCAGGCCGAGCGCGCGGGCCAGCGGCTCGACGGTGGCGTTGACCTGGTTGGCGAGCTCCCGGGTCGGCACGAGGATCAGCGCGCGCGGCCGCTTGGGCTGGCGGCGGCTGCTCGAGGTGGCCAGCCGGGCCACCAGCGGGATGGCGAAGGCGAGGGTCTTGCCCGAGCCGGTGCGGCCGCGGCCGAGCACGTCCCGGCCGGCCAGCGAGTCGGGCAGCGTGGCCACCTGGATCGGGAACGGCGAGGTCAGCCCGCTCTGGGTGAGCACCTCGACCAGCGGCGCGGGGACGCCGAGGTCGGCCCAGGTGCTGTCCGTCGGGAGCACGGTGGCGTCGGCGCCGGCCGGGACGACGACCGGCGCCGCGGCGGCCGGCGCGGCCTGCTGCTCGGCCGGACGGGGACCGGTGCCGCGGCCGCGGCCACCGCGACGGCGGCGGCTGGCCTCACCGTCGGGGCGGGAGGCTCCATCGGGGCGGGAGGCGGCCTCCGGACGGGACGGCGCGGCGGGGGCGGCCGGCGCGGCGGTGGGGGCGCTGCGGAAGGCGGGGGTGGCGGCCGTCCCGGTGGGGGCGGTCGCGGGGCGGGTGGCGCGACGGCGCGGGCGCTCGTCGTGGGCGGGGTTGGAGGTCATCGAGTTCCTCAACACTCAGGTGGCCACCGTTCGTCCACCCGGTGCGGGGCACCACGGGGGAGCCGCGTCGCATCGACGGGACCGGACGTCTGGTCGCCGGCGCGCCTCGGTGGCGCAGCCTCGCGCCGACGTCGAGTCCACTAGCTCTCGGATGAGCGGGGGCGGCGCCGGTGCGCCCCACTCTGCCAGACGCGCTCCGTCACCGGGTGGCCACGGAGGAGGGACTCGTCACATCGGGTGCGGGCCGCCCCTGTGGTCAGCGGTGGCGGCCGTGCACGAGTCGGAGCACCCGGGCCAGGGCGTCGGCGGCGCCGGCGGGCCGGCCGAAGCTCATGAAGTCCACCGGCAGCGGCGCCCGCTTGACGGTGACCGCCTTGGCCCGGGTGAACTCCCGCAGCCCGTCCTCGCCGTGGATCCGGCCGAAGCCGCTCTCCCCGACCCCGCCGAACGGCAGCGCCGGCACCGAGGCGAAGGTGAGCACGGCGTTGACCGAGGTCATCCCGCTGCGCATCCGGCGGGCCAGGTCCAGCCCGCGGTCCCGCGAGCCGCTGAACACCGACCCGCCCAGGCCCATGCTGCTGTCGTTGGCGCGGGTGAGCGCCTCCTCGGCGTCGGCGACCCGGGTGATGGTCAGCGTCGGGCCGAAGGTCTCCTCGCGCACCGCGGCCGAGGTCTCCGGTACGTCGAGCAGCACGGTGGGGGCGACGTAGCCGCCGTCCACGGTGCCGCCGGTGGCGACCGTGCCGCCGGCGGCGACCGCGTCGGCCAGGTGCCGGCGGACGACGTCGGTCTGCCCGGCCATGGTCATCGGCCCGTAGCTGGCGTCGGCGTCCGAGCCGGGCTGCAGCGCCTCGACCCGGGTGACGACCTCGGCGACGAACCGGTCGTGGACGGCGGCGGTGGCGTAGACCCGCTCGATGCCGATGCAGGTCTGCCCGGCGTTGCTCATCGCTCCCCAGACGGCGGCGTCCGCGGCGGCGGCCACGTCGGCGTCGTCGTCGACGATCATCGCGTCCTTGCCGCCGAGCTCCATGAGCACCGGGGTGAGCGTCTCGGCGCAGGCGGCCATCACCGTCCGGCCGGTCGGTGCGGAGCCGGTGAAGGCGAGCTTGCCGACGCCGGCGCGGCACAGCGCCGCCCCCGTCTCCCCGAGGCCGGTGACCACCTGCAGGGCGTCGGGGACGTCGGGTACGGCCGCCCGCCAGGCCTCGGCGAGCCAGGCGCCGACGGCGGGGGTGAACTCGCTGGGCTTGAACACCACGGCGTTGCCGGCGGCCAGCGCGTAGGCGATCGAGCCCATCGGGGTGAACACCGGGTAGTTCCACGGGCCGATCACCCCGACGACGCCGAGGGGCTGGTACTCCAGGTGCGCCGCGTGGTTGACCGCCAGCAGCCCCGGGTGCACCCGGCGCGGCCCCAGGGTCCGGCGGGCGTGCGCCCCGGCCCAGGCCAGGTGGTCGACGGCGAGGGCGATCTCCAGCACCGCGTCGGCCCGGGGCTTGCCGTTCTCCCGGTGCACCAGGTCGGCGAGCTCGTGCAGTCGGCGGGCCAGGTGGCCCCGGTAGGCGGCCAGCCGCAGCCGGCGTTCCCCGAAGCCGAGGGCGGCCCAGCGCTCGGCGGCGGTGCGCGCCCGGGCGACGGCCGCGTCGACGGCGGCCGTGTCGTGCACCGGGAAGACGCCGACCACGGTCCCGGTCGCCGGGTCACGTGACTCGAAGGTCCCCCCGGTGGGGGAGGGGGCGACCGTCCCGGCCGTCGCGCCCGTGGTGTCGCCCGTTCCCTCGCTGCGCAGCATGTGACGTAGGTTACCGGCGGGTGGGCGCCCAGGGGGTCGTCGCCCGAGGCGGTGGAGGCATCTCGCTGCCGGCCGTCACCGCTGTGCCTCACCGGCCGACAGGGGTCGACCGGCGGGCGGCGGGGGTGCAGAGGTGTCGCCGTGGTGGGCGCTGCCCCTAGAGTCGGCTGCCGTCGACCACGGGGACCGGCTGCGGCAGGAGAGCGGATGAGCGACGGAGGCGCACGGCGCGGGTCGGGCGACGCCTGGCCCGGGGGCCCGGCCGTCCGCCCGCAGACCCACGTGCTGATGTTCTCCGGGACCCACCTGGGTGAACCCGGGCTGGCGGTCCCCACCGGCGGGCTCATCGACGCCCTGTCCCGGGTGGGCGTCGGCGAGCACGCCGCGCGCTCCACGGTGAGCCGGATGATCCGGCGCGGCACCCTGGAGCGCCGCCGCCGGGGCAAGCGGATCCTGCTGTCGCCCACGCCGAGCGCCCGGGCGATGCTGGCCGAGGGTGGGGAACGGGCCTGGCGCTCGCCGGTGAACCGCACCTGGGACGGGCACTGGACGCTGCTGGGCTTCTCCCTGCCGGAGAGCCGCCGGGCCGACCGGCACCTGCTGCGGTCCCGGCTGCAGTGGGCCGGGTTCGGGATGCTGCAGAACGGGCTGTGGGTGGCCGCCGGCGACGTCGACGTCGCCGGGATGCTGCGGCAGCTGGACGTGCTGGACCACCTGCGGGTGTTCCGGGCGCAGGTCGCCGCGCCCACCGAGGTGGCCGAGCTGATCGAGGACGCCTGGGACGTCGCGGCGATCGCCCGCGGCTACGCCGACTTCCTCGCGCGCTGGGACACCCCCGACCCGTTGCCCGACGCCCCCGACGACCTGGCCCGTCAGCTGCGGTTGCTCGCCGAGTGGACGTTGCTCGCCCGGCACGACCCGGCGCTGCCGGTGGAGTACCTGCCCGCCGACTGGCCGGCCGTGCGGGCCGAGCACGTCGCGCTGCGGCTGCGCACCCGCTACGAGGCGGGCGCGCGGGTCATCGCCGACGGGCTGGTGGAGCGGCTGTCGGAGGCCGAGATCGCCGCGCCGGTCGTCGCGGACGCCGAGGACGAGCTGCCCGAGGGGGTCGGGGTGGCCGCGCTCTGACCCGCCGGAGGTCGCGGTCTCCTCACTGGGCAGTGCCGTTGACGTCCGCCACGAGAGTGAATAACGTCCGCGGTGGTGCGAGGAGGCTCCAGCAGCGCTCCCCGCCGATGGGCCGACGCGCTACGAGAGGACCCCCATGCAGCTGAACGGCAAGGTCGCCGTCGTCACCGGAGCCGGCCGCGGGCTCGGCCAGGCCTACGCCCGGGCGCTCGCCGCCGCGGGCGCCGCGGTGGTGGTCAACGACCTCGACGGGGAGCTCGCCGAGCAGACCGCCGAGGGCATCCGCGCCGCCGGCGGCCGGGCGGTCGCCGAGCACTCGGCCATCGGCTCGACCGAGGCCGCCGACGCGATCGTCGCGACGGCGGTCGGTGAGTTCGGCCGGCTCGACGTCATGGTCACCAACGCCGGCGTGCTGCGCGACCGCTCACTGCTGAAGATGGAGGACGCCGACTTCGACGTCGTCGTCGAGACGCACCTGCGGGGCACCTTCACCTGTGCCCGTGCGGCGGCCCGGCAGTTCAAGGAGCAGGGCGGCAACGGCCGGCTCATCCTGATCGGCTCCCCGGCCGGCCAGCGCGCCAGTTTCGGGCAGACCGGCTACACCGCCTCCAAGGCCGGCATCGTGGGTCTGGTGCGCACCTGGGCCGCCGAGCTCGAGCGCAGCGGCTCGACCGTCAACGCCGTCATCCCGGTCGCGCTGACCCGGATGGTCGCCACCATCCCGGGCATGGCCGAGCTGGTCGAGAAGGCCGACAAGGGCGAGCCGATCCCGGCCGACGTCCGCGCCGGTGGCCTCGGCACCGCCGACGACGTCGCCCCGCTGGTGGTCTTCCTCGCCTCCGACGACGCCGCCGGCGTCACCGGCCAGGCCATCGGCGTCGGCGGTGACCGGATCGCGATCTGGTCGCACCCGACCGAGGTCGCCGTCGAGAGCCGTGCGGGTGGCTGGAGCGCCGACGCGATCGCCGAGGTGTTCCCCACCGCGTTCCAGCCGCACCTGCAGCCGTTCAAGCCCGACACCGTTCCCGGCGCGCCCGAAGGGAAGTGACCGCATGACCGGCAACGTCGCCGGCAGCACCCCCGCGATGGACGTCGATGCGCTCGTCGCCATCGACGTGCACACCCACGTGCACCGCTCCGCCCGCGGCACCCGGCACACCGCCGAGGGCGAGGAGGGCATCGAGGCGCTGGGGGAGTACTTCGGCCAGGGCGGGATGCGCACCTTCACGGTGCCCGAGCTCGCCGACGAGTACCGGCAGCGGTCGATGGCCGCCGTCGTCTTCGGGGTGGACGACTGGTCCCGGACCGGTGACGACCCGGTGCCGGCCAACGAGGAGGTCGCCGAGCTCGCCGCCGAGCACGCCGACGTGCTCATCCCGTTCGCCAGCATCGACCCCGCCCGGGGCGCCGCCGGCGTCCGCCAGGCGCGGCGGCTGATCGACGACCACGGCGTCCGCGGCTTCAAGTTCCACCCGCAGGCGCAGGGCTTCTTCCCCAACGACCGGATGGCCTACCCGCTCTACGAGGTGATCGCCGAGGCCGGCCTGGTGGCGCTGTTCCACACCGGGCAGACCGGGGTGGGCGCCGGCACCCGGGGCGGGGGCGGGATCCGGCTGAAGTACGCCAACCCGATGGACGTCGACGACGTCGCCGTCGACTTCCCGGACCTGGACATCATCCTGGCCCACCCGTCCTTCCCCTGGCAGGACGAGGCGCTGGCGGTGGCCACGCACAAGCCCCGGGTGCACATCGACCTGTCCGGCTGGTCGCCGAAGTACTTCCCGCCGCAGCTGGTGCAGTACGCGAACTCGCTGCTGCAGGACAAGGTGCTGTTCGGCTCGGACTTCCCGGTGATCACCCCCGAGCGGTGGATGAAGGACTTCGACGCCCTCTCCATCAAGGAGACGGTGCGGCCGAAGATCCTCAAGGAGAACGCCGCCCGGCTGTTCGGGCTGCGTCCGGGCGCGGGCGGGACGCCGGCGTGAACGAGAGCTTCGCGACGATCCTGGAGACGGTCGGCGACGTCCGGCCCGACCGGCTCGCGGTCAGCCACGGCGACCGCACCCGCACCTGGGCCGAGCTCGACGAGCGGGCCGCCCGGCTCGCCGGGCACCTCGCGGCGCAGGGCGTCGGCCCGGAGTCCCGGGTCGCGATCGCGCTGTACAACGGCGTCGAGTACATCGAGAGCGTGTACGCGGTGCTCAAGCTGCGCGCGGTGCCGCTGAACGTGAACTACCGCTACCGCCGGGACGAGATCGTCGGCCTGCTGGACGACGCGCAGGCGGAGGCGGTGGTGTTCGACGCCACCCTGGCCGAGCGCATGGGCGAGGCCCGCCCGGACCTGCCGCGGCTGCGCACGCTGGTGCAGTTCGGCGGCGACGACGTGCCCGACTGGGCCGCCGGCTACGACGCGGCGCTGGCGGCCGCCGAGCCCGCGCCCCGGCAGGAGCGCGGCAACGACCACTGGCTGATGTACACCGGCGGCACCACCGGCCGGCCCAAGGGCGTGCTGTCCCGGCACTCCGGGCTCTACAACACGGTCTGCGCCAACGGGTTCCTGCTGCTCGGGGAGGTGCCCTTCCCGCAGACCCTCGACGAGCTGCGGGCCACCGTCGAGCGCCTCGGCGCCGACCGGGACGCCATGGTCTGCCTGCCGGCGCCGCCGCTCATGCACGCCACCGGGATGTACACGACCTTCGGTGCCCTGCTCGCCGGTGGCCGGGTGGTCTACCTGCCCTCGCGGTCCTACGACCCCGACGAGCTCGCCGCCACGGTCGAGCGGGAGCGGGTGGACACCGTCTCCATCGTCGGCGACGTCTTCGCCCGGCCGCTGGCCCAGGCGCTCGACCGGGCCGAGGCCGAGGGACGGTCCTACGACCTGTCCAGCCTGCGCCGGATCATCAGCGTCGGGGTCACCTGGAGCGCCGACGTCAAGGAGCGCCTGCTGCACCACGCCGACATCGTGTGCCGCGACCTGGTCGCCTCCTCCGAGGGCGGGCCGTACGCGGTCATCGAGACCCGGCGGGGCGAGCCGACCGAGACCGCCCGCTTCCGGCTGGTGCCCGGCGCGCGGGTCATCGACGAGCAGGGACGCGACGTCGAACCCGGCTCCGGTCAGGTCGGCATGCTCGCCGCCCCGGTCGACGAGCACATCCGCTACCAGGGCGACGACGCCGCGACCGCGGCCACCTTCCGCGAGCTCGGCGGCCGGCGCTGGGTGGTCCCCGGCGACATGGCCAGCCTGGACGCCGACGGCACCGTCGTCTTCCACGGCCGCGGCAGCCGGGTGATCAACACCGGCGGCGAGAAGGTGTTCGCCGAGGAGGTCGAGCAGCTGCTGCTCACCCACCCCGCGGTGCGCGACGCGATGGTCGTCGGTGCGCCCGACGAGCGCTGGGGCTCGCGGATCGTCGCCGTCGTCGCGCTGCACCCCGGTGCGGAGCTGACCGAGGCCGAGGCCCGTGCCCACGTCGGCGAGCGGCTGGCCGACCACAAGCGGCCGCGAGAACTCGTCGTCGTCGACGAGTTGCGGCGCAGCCCGTCGGGCAAGGCAGACCTGCGGTGGGCCAGCTCCGTCGCCACCGGCACGGACCGGCCCTGAACCACCACCCCACCCCGAGGAGAGACCCATGAGCAGCCCCATCACCGTCGACGGCGTCGAGGGCGTCAAGAGCCTGGCCGGCCAGGACCTGGGCGTCAGCGACTGGGTGGAGATCACCCAGGAGATGGTCAACACCTTCGCCGACGCCACCGGCGACCACCAGTGGATCCACGTCGACCCCGAGCGGGCGAAGAAGGAGAGCCCGTTCGGCGGGCCGATCGCGCACGGGTACCTCACCCTGTCGCTCACCCCGATGTTCCTGCCGCAGCTGATGACCATCACCGGCTTCTCGATGGGCGTCAACTACGGCACCGAGAAGGTCCGCTTCCCCTCCCCGGTGCCGGTGGGCAGCAAGCTCCGCGCCCGCGCCGTCGTCGACCAGGTCACCGACGTCCCCGGCGGGGTGCAGATGCAGACCACGCTGACCTTCGAGGTCGAGGGCGGCACCAAGCCGGCCTGCGTGGCGACGATCGTCGTCCGCCAGTACGTGTGAGCGCCGGGGCGGCGCCGGCCGCGCGGGCCGGCGCTGCCCCGGAGGCACTCGCCCCCGAGGAGCTCGCCGAGCTGCGCGGCACGGTCGCGGGGGCGCTGCGCGCCGTCTGGGAACGGCCGCAGACCGCCGGTGAGCCGGACGCCGGCGACGCCCGGCTGGCCGCGGCGTGGCAGGTCGCCGTACGGCAGGGCTGGACCGAGCTGGGCGCGGCCGGCGCGCTGGACGCGCTGCTCGCCGTGACCGCGGAGCTGGGCCGGCTGGCCTGCCCGCTGCCGCTCGCCGACGCCCACCTGGCCGCCGAGCTGTTCGCCGAGCACGACGACGTGGTGGCCGCCATCGGCGAGGGCGCCGTCCGGCCGGTGGTCGTGCCGGCCGTCTCCGGCACGGTCCGGTTCGTCGACGGCGCGGGCGCGGCCACACACCTGCTGCTCCTCCCCGAGGGGGCGGGCGAGGCGGTGCTCGCCCCCGTCACCGGCGTCCGGCCCACCCCCGGCACGCCCGTCCCGGCCTGGGCCGACGTCGACTGGACCGCCGACGGCGCCGTGCGCGCACCGGTGGACGCGGCGGCCGCCGAGCGGGCGCAGGTGCTGCTGCGGCTGGCGCTGGCCACCCGGGCGTTCGGCGCGGCCGCCCGGGCGGCGGAGCTGGCGCTGGAGCACGCCTCGCTGCGGCACCAGTTCGGCCGGCCGATCGCGTCGTTCCAGGCGGTCTCGCACCGCTGCGTCGACGGCGCCATCGACCTCGCGGCCTTCGACGCGCTGCGCACCGAGGCAACCCGGCTGGCGCTGGCCGGAGACGCCGGGTGGCTGCTGGCCACCGAGCTCGCCGTCGCGCACGCGGTCGAGGCGGCGCCCCGGGTGCAGTTCGGCGCGCACCACACGCTCGCCGCCACCGGCTACTTCGAGGAGCACGAGGCGCCCTGGCTGTTCCGCCGGGTGCACGCCGACGTCACCCGGGTGGCTCTCTTCGTCCCGGCCGCGGGCGAGCCCGCCGACCTGCTGCTGGAGACCGGTGCCCGGCTGCCCACCCCGTACCTGGGCGAGGCGGCCGAGGCGGCGCGCGCGGAGGTGCGGGCGTTCCTGGCCAAGTCGGTGCCGCCCGGCCTCACCGGGGAGGACCCCGCGCTGGTGGAGCTGCTCGCCGACGCGCGGTACCTGGCGCCCGGGCTGCCCGTCGAGCACGGCGGGCGCGGCGCCGGCGCCGCCGAGCAGGTGGCCATCGGGGAAGAGCTCACCTACGCCGGGCTGGCGCCCGAGGCCCGGGTGGCGGCCGGGATGCTCGGCCCGACGATCGACCGGCTCGGCACCCCGGCGCAGCGCGCGCAGCTGCTGCCGCTGATCAGCCGAGGCCGGATGCCGTTCTACCTGGGCTACTCCGAGCCGGAGACCGGCTCGGACCTCGCGCACCTGCGCACCACCGCGGTGCGCGACGGCGACGACTGGGTGGTCACCGGGCAGAAGATGTGGGGCACCGGCGCGCACCTGGCCGAGTGGACCTGGCTGGCCGCGCGCACCGACCCCGCGGCGCAGGCGCACGCGGGCATCACCGTCTTCTGCTTCCCGACCGGGCTGCCCGGCTGGAGCCTGCAGCAGCACCGGTCGCTGGCCGGTGGCGTCTCCTGCACCACCTTCTTCGACGAGGTGCGGGTGCCCGACTCGGCCCGGATCGGGGAGACGAACCAGGGCTGGCGGGTGCTCACCGAGGCGCTGGCGCACGAGCGGATCGTCATCGCGTCGGGCACCGCCGCGCTGCTGCGGCTGTTCGAGGACCTGGTCGACGCGCTGCGCGCCGATCCCGATCGCGCCGGCCCGCGCGGCTCGGCCGCGCGCGCAACGCTCACCTCGCTCGCCGTCCGGCTGCAGGCCGCCCGGGCCCTGGTCGCCACGAGTGCCCGGGACGCGCTCGGCGACGGCGGCAGCGTCGCCACCGCGCCGATGGCGAAGATCGTGGGCAGCGAGCTGGAGGAGGAGTTCGGCGAGGCGGTGCTGCGGCTGCTCGGCCCGGCCGCCGCGCTCGCCGACGGCCCGAACGCCGGGTCGCCGGAGACCTTCGAGACGGCGCTGCGCTACTCGATCATGTCGGTGGTGGCCGGCGGGACGAACGACATCCAGCGCAACCTGGTGGCCCGGGCGCTGGGGCTGCCCCGCTGACGCTCAGTGCAGGAGGCCGCCGCCGTCGCAGACGATGGTCTGGCCGGTGATCATCCGGGCGTCGGCGCCGGCCAGGAACGAGACCAGGCCGGCGAGGTCGTCGGGCTGCACCCGGCGGCGGATCGCCTGCTGGGCCATGGTCCGGTCGAAGTCGTCCTCCGAGTTGTACTGCTCGGTGCCGGGGGTGGCGACCTGCCCGGGCATGACCGCGTTCACGGTGACGCCGTGCTCGCCGAGCTCACGGGCCAGCACCCGGGTCATGCCGAGCACCGCCCCCTTGCTGGCGACGTAGGCGAGCTGCCCCGGGCCGCCGGTGAAGAAGGTGCGGGAGGCGACGTTCACCACGCAGCCCCGGTCGCTGGCGGTGAGGTGCGGGTGTGCGGCCTGGGTGGCGAGCGCGTACCCGACCGCGTTGACGGTCAGGAAGCGCAGCAGCTCCTGCTTGGAGCTCTCCGTGTAGGGGCGCCGCGGGGAGATCAGGCCGGCGTTGTTGACCAGGACGTCGATGCCGCCGTGCTGCCCGGCGATCGCGGTCATCGCCGCGTCGAGCTGGTCGGGCTCGGTGACGTCGCACTCGGTGTACCCGGCGGCCAGATCGGTGTCGTCGGGCGGGATGACGTCGAGCACCGCCACCGCGTGCCCGTCGGCGCGCAGGCGGGCTGCGATCGCTGCGCCCAGCCCGCGGCTGCCCCCGGTCACCACCGCCGTCGTCGTCGCTGTCGCCATGCCGTGGACGCTACCGGCGACGGGTCGCCGTCGGACGTCGTGACCCCGTTCAGTGGAAGGCCGAATCAGCGCCCTGACCTGCTAATTCATCTCGCACGTGTCGGTGATCCGCGGTAGACTTCGTACACACGTTCGAATGCGTCGGGAGGTGGCCGTGGGCGAGTTGCAGTCGGCTCTCGACGCGCTCGCGGCCGATGACCTGCACGCGTTCGGCGATGGTGGGGTGCTGGAGCGGACGGCGTTGCTGGTGGCGGCGCGGAACCGGCTGGATGCGGAGCTGACCCGCACGGTGCGGCACGCGAAGCTGGCCCAGGCCGCCGAGCGTGACGGGCTGAAGAGCATGCGGTCGTGGTTGATCGGGCACGTGCGGTTGTCGGCGGGGGAGGCCGACCGGATCGGCCGGTCGGGGCGGGTGCTGGAGTCCTTCCCGGTGCTGGCGGCAGGGTTCGCCGCCGGTGAGGTGAGCGCGACGCAGGTGAACGTGATCGCGGAGAAGGTCGGCTCCGCTGAGGTGGCGGAGGCTGCGGAGCAGGGCATCGACCTGGGCGTGTTCGACACCGCATGGGCGCGGGTGGCGGCCGAGTCGCCGCATGCGTCGCTGGTGCAGGCGGTCCAGGCCTTCGACGATGCCCTCGACCCCGACGGACCGGAGCCCGACCCCACCGAGGGGCGGCGGCTGGTCATCGTCACGCACGCCGACGGCAGCATCAGCGGCCACTTCGACCTGGACGCCGCCGGTGGGGAGAAGGTGAAGGCCGGGCTGGAGTCCCACGTGCAGGCCGACCGGCCCAAGGGTGACACCCGCACCCGGCCCCAGCAGCAGGCCGATGCGTTCGTGCAGGTGTTCGACAACGCGCTGGCCTCCGGCAACCTCCCGACGCTGCGGACGGTGAAGCCGCACGTCGTCGTCGGGATCGACCTGGAGGACCTCGTCGACGAGGCGACCGGCCGCGGTGCCGCCGACCTGGGGTTCGGCGCGACGATCTCCGCCGCGCGGGCCCGCTACCTGGCCTGCGACGGCAGCATCTCCCGAATCGTGATGGGGCCGGACGGCACCCCGCTGGACCTGGGCCGGGACCACCGGGTGGTGACGCCGGGTCTGCGCAAGGCAGTGGAGCGTCGCGACAAGTCCTGCGTGTTCACCGGCTGCGGTGCACCGACCTGGTGGTGCGACGTGCACCATTCGGCCATCCCCAGGGGCCCGCGGCGAGCTTGCGAGTCGTGGGGAGGGGGTGGTCCTTTGACACACGAAGGTCCATCACGGGTTCCGGGTCGAGCGACAACCCGACGGGCAGTGGCGCACCTGGCGCCCCGACGGCACCGAGATCCTGATCGGCCCGCTCATCGAGTAGACCTGCTGGGGGCAGGTCACCCCTCCATCGGCTCGGCCTCGCGCCCGGTCGACCCATCGACGACGGTGCGGTCGCCCAGCGGCTCGTCCAGCAGCACGGTCACCGAGTCCTGGCAGGCGTCGCTGGGGTCCCGCTTCGTCGCGACGACGGTGACGGTCACCCGGTCATCGGCGTGGAGTACCTCGGTCTCCGGGTCGCCGTTGCAGGTTGGCAACCAGACCTGGAGCACGTCCCCGTCGGTCGACCACCCCACGATCGGTTGCGGTCCGCGCTCCTCGTCCGACGAGCACGCGGTCAGCACGGCGATCGCGGCCAGCGTGGTGAGACACCTCCGCGACGTCTGCTCCATCCGCATCGTGTGAGCCTCTCACCTGGAACGCCTCGCGCAGGCGCCGCGGAGATCAAGCGCCCGACCTGCGTACACCGTGCGTCGGGACGAGGATGTCCGCATGGACGTGAGCGACGCCCGAGCCCGTCTGCTGCTGGAGCATCGAGCGCACATCCTCGACGCTTACGAGCGCGCGTTGCGCGACCGGTTCACCGTGCTCCGGCTGGTCGGTGAAGCCGAGGACGACGATGCGGCGCGGAGGGCGTTGGCGGGTGCGTTCGGGTGGAACGAAGATGCGGCAACCGCGGTGCTGGGGCTCCCGATCCGGCACGTCACACGGTCCGGCCGAGCGCGCATCTCGCAAGAGCTGGAGCACGCTCGCCGGTCACTGGCGTCCCTTGCATGAAGCGGCAGCGACGGGGTCCGTGTCGCCACTGACCCTGGTTCGGCTGCGTCGCGCCGATCGAACCGGCCGGCCAGTGGGAAGCTCGGCGGGTGCCCGAGCCTGCTGAGCTGCAGCGGCGGGTCCTCGCCGCCTGGACCGATTCCCCGGCCCGCTTCCGGGAGGACGCCAACGCCGAGGAGGACCTGGTCCGCGGCGGCTACCGGGACCGGCTGCTGGTCGAGCTCGCGCAGAACGCCGCCGACGCCGCCGCCCGCGCCGGCGTCCCCGGCCGGCTGCAGCTGAGCCTGGAGAGCGGCACCCTCACCGCGGCCAACACCGGTGCCCCGCTCGACGACGACGGCGTCCAGGCACTTGCCAGCCTGCGCGCCTCCGCCAAGCGCGACGGCACCGGCGTCGGCCGGTTCGGCGTCGGGTTCGCCGCGGTCCTCGCGGTCACCGACGAGCCCGCCGTCCTCTCCACCGGCCGGTCGGTGCGGTTCAGCGCCGCCGCCACCCGGGACGCGGTCGCCGCCGTCCCCGCCCTGGCCGACGAGCTGGGCCGCCGCGACGGGGCCGTCCCCGTGCTCCGGCTGCCCTTCGACGCGGCGGGCGAGGTGCCCGACGGCTTCGCCACCGCCGTCGTCCTGCCGCTGCGCCCCGGCGCCGGCGACGTCGTCCGCGCCGCGCTGCGCGGCCTCGACGCCACCCTGCTGCTCGGTCTGCCCGCGCTCACGGAGATCGAGGTGGTCGTCGACGGCGCCGTCCGCGTGCACACCCGGTCCGGCGACGGCGACCGGGTGGAGCTCACCGCCGACGGGGTTCGCACCACCTGGGCCGTGGTCACCCGCACCGGCGAGCTGCCCGCCGAGCTGTTCGCCGACCGTCCCGTGGAGGAGCGCGACCGCCGCGGCTACACGGTCACCTGCGCCGTCCCGCTGGACGACGACGGCGCCCCCACCCGGCTGCCCGGCCGCCAGGTGCTGCACGCCCCCACCCCCAGCGACGAGCTGCTCTCGCTGCCCGTGCGGCTCATCGCGCCGTTCCCGCTCGCCCCCGACCGCCGGCACGTCGCCCCCGGGCCGCTCACCGACGCCCTCGTCGCGGTGCTGGCGCAGGCGTACACCGACCTGCTCACCGAGCTCCCCACGGAACCAGCGCTGCTTTACCTCGTGCCCACGGCGAACCTGGCCGCCACCGAGCTGGACGCCGCGCTCTGCCGGGCGGTGCTCGACCGGCTCAGCCGCGCGGCGTGGCTGCCGGCTGCCGACCCGGAGGAGCCGCCGCTGCGCCCGGACCGCGCGGTCGCCCTGCACGACCCGACACCCGAGCGGGTCGCGGCGCTGGCCGGTGTGCTGCCCGGGCTCCTGCCGGCTGATTGGTCCCGGCGCACCGACGGGCCGGTGCTCACCGCGCTGGGCGTGCGGCGCGCCGGCCTGGCCGAGGTGGTCGAGGCCGTCCGCGGCGTGCAGCGCCCGGGGGAGTGGTGGGCCGCGCTCTACACCGCGCTGGCCGACGCCGACCGGGAGGAGCTCGCCGCGCTGCCGGTGCCGCTCGCGGACGGCCGCACCGCCCAGTCGCCGGCCGGAGTGCTGCTGCCCAGCCCCGACCTGCCCACCCAGCGGCTCGCGCCGCTGGGGTTGCGGATCGCCGACCCCGCCGCGACCACCGGCCGGGCCGGGCAGGTGCTGGAACGGCTCGGTGCACGTCCGGCAACCGCGGCCGCCGTGATCGCCGACCCCGCCGTCGCCGCGGCTGCCCGGACCTCGCTGGACCGCGCCGACGACGGCGAGGACGTCGCCCCGCTGGCCGACGCCGTCCTCGCGCTGGTCGCCGCGGCCGGACCGGGTGAGCACCCGGAGCTGGCCGAGCTCGCGCTGCCCGACGACGATGGCGGCTGGGCGCCGGCGGGGGAGCTGGTGCTGCCCGGCTCACCGCTGGCCGCCGTCCTCGAACGGGGCTCGCTGGGGACCCTGGACAGGGCGTTCGCCCGCCGGCACGACCGCGCCGCGCTGGTCGCCGTCGGCGTGCTCGACGGGTTCGCCACCGTGCGCGCCGAGCACCCCGACGACCTCGACGTCGACCGCGCCGAGGAATGGGCCGATGCGGTGCTCGACCGGCTGCCCGCCGACGCACCGCCACCGGACTGGCCGGGGCTGACCGCCGTCCGGGACCTCGAGTTGGTCCGCGACTGGCCTCGCGCCCTGCCGCTGCTGGCCGCCCTCCCGGCCGAGGCGCGGGCCGACGTGCAGCTGGACGGGGTCACCGTGCCGGGCTACCTGCGGTGGTGGCTGCGGACGTCGCCGGTGCTGGGCGGGCAGCGGCCCGACCGGCTGCGACACCCGGACGGCACGGAGTTACAGGGACTGTACGAACCCGTCCCCGAGCTGGTCCCGGGCGTGCTCGAGCTGCTCGCCCCGCCGCGCACGGTGGCCGACGTGCTCGCCGACGTCGACGACGCGCTCGACCTCCTGGACCGGCTCGGCGACCCCCGGCGGACCGTCGTCCCGGCGGTGCTCCGCACGGTCTACGCCCAGCTGGCCGCCGCGCTGGAGGGAGTGGACGTCGACCCGCCGGAGCGGGTGCGGGTGGGGCCGCGGCAGGTCAGCGACGACGCCGTCGTCCTGGACGCGCCGTGGTTACAGCCACTGGTCGATCGTGCGCTCGTGCCCGCGGGCGGGGCTCCCGGTGCGGTGGCCGACCTGCTGGACCTGCCGCTGGCCTCCGAGCTCGCCGGGCGGGCGCGCGTGACCAGCCGGCCGGTGCGCACGCTGCCGTGGTCGGAGGTGCCCGGGGCCGAGCTGGCCGCCGCCCGGCTGGGCCTGGCCGAGCTGGACGGGCTTGTCGCGGTGCACGCCGAGGTCGCCGTCACCGGTGGGCGCACCGTCTCCTGGTGGCCGGGCGACCCGGACGCCGTCGACGGCACCCCCGCGGCCTTCGGCCGGGCGCTGGCCTGGCGGGCCGGGGCGTGGCCGTTGCGGGCGGCGTTGACCGAGGCGTTCGCCCACCCGCAGCGGTCCGCCGACCTCGCGGTGGAGGACGCCCTGTAGTCCGGCCCCTCGCAGGCTCGCCCCGAGCCTGCGAGGGGTGAGCCGCTGGACGGGGTCCTTCGTCAGAACCAGCGCGGCGCGGCCTGCGCCCCGGGCGCGTGCCCGTGCCGGCTGTCGGCGCGGCCCGCGGACGCCGCCGGCCGGCCCCCACCCCGCGGGGCGCGCTCCTGCGCCAGCCACGCGGTGTGCAGCGACAGCCAGTGCGCGGCGGTCAGCGCCGAGGCCCGAGCGGTCGGCGGCAACCCCTCGGCGTGCAGCCAGCGGACCCCGGCGGTGCCGGGCAGCTGGCTGCGCAGCGCCGCACCGAGCACGGGCTGCCGGCCGTTGCCGGGGGAGGCGAGCACCGCGTGCACCAGGCGGTCGAAGCCCGCGTGCGCCTCCTCGGGGAGCTGGGCGCGCGCCTCGGCGGCGGGGCCGACGGGGGCAGGGGTGGGTCGTGACATGGGGTGCCTCCGGGAGAGGGCGACGGGCAGCCCGCGACGTCCGGCGGGCAGGCCGGGGAACGGGGAGTGCGGTGCGGCCGGTCGGGGACGGCCGGCGGCGGGCTGCGCGGCAGCGCCCGCGGCGGATCGGCTCCGGCGATCAGCTCAGCCGGAGGTCCGCGGTCACAGCGAGAGGGTGCCCATGCCGAGGACCGTAGGGCCCGCGGTGCGGCGCGTCGACCGGATTACCGAGCGGGCTCAGCGCTCGGCGCGATCCTGCGCCCGGGCGGCCTTCTCGGCCTGCCGCGCCTTGTGTGCCTGGTAGCGCTCCCGATCCCGGTCGCGGGCGGGGGCGTTGGCCTCCCACTTCACCTTGCGGCGCTCGGCGCGGGCCTGCTCGCGGGCCTCGAAGTCCGGGTGCTCGTCCCAGGTGCTGGCCAGCTGGACCATGACCACCCCGATGGCGCCGAAGATCAGCACCACGGCCCCCAGGATCGGGTCGGCCAGGAACGCCAGCACGGTGAGGGCCAGCCATGCGGCCCCGGCGACGACGGTCCGCTTCGACATGCCCGCGAGTATCCCCCCGGCGGCGAGGGCTGGGCGGCGCGGGCATGCTGAGGGCATGACCGACCTCTCCGGCCCGCCCTTCCGCGCCGACCACGTCGGCAGCCTGCTCCGTCCTCCGGCCCTGCTCGAGGCCCGCACCCGGCACGCCGCCGGGGAGATCGACGCCGCCGAGCTGCGCGCCGCCGAGGACGCCGCCATCGCCGACGTCGTCCGGCTCCAGGGCGACGTCGGTCTGGCCACCGCCACCGACGGCGAGTTCCGCCGCGCCTCGTGGCACATGGACTTCATCTACGCCATCGACGGCATCAGCAAGGTGCAGCAGCCGATCGAGGTCCACTTCAAGAACGCCGACGGCACGATCGACTTCACCCCGGCCGGGCTGCGGGTCGACGGGCCGCTGTCGATCGACGAGCCGGTGTTCGCCGCGGACTTCGCGTTCCTGCAGTCGCAGGTCGGCGCCGGGCAGACGGCGAAGCTGACCATCCCGTCCCCGTCGATGGTCCACTACCGGGGCGGGGCGGCGGCGATCGACCCGGCGGTCTACCCGGACGAGGACGCGTTCTGGGACGCCCTGTCGGCGGCCTACCGGCAGCAGGTGCAGGGCATCGCCGCCCAGGGGTGCACCTACCTGCAGCTGGACGACACCAGCCTCGCCTACCTCAACGACCCGGAGCAACGCGCCGAGCTCGCCGGTCAGGGCCGCGACGCCGAGCACCAGCACGAGCGCTACATCCGGCAGATCAACGCCGCGCTGGCCGGCCGCCCCGCGGGCCTCACCGTCACGACCCACCTGTGCCGGGGCAACTTCCGGTCCTCGTGGGTCGCCGAGGGCGGCTACGACTTCGTCGCCGAGGCGCTGTTCGGCGGGCTGGAGGTCGACGGCTTCTTCCTCGAGTACGACGACGCCCGCTCCGGCGGGTTCGAGCCGCTGCGCTTCGTGCCCGCGGGCACGCGGGTCGTGCTCGGCCTGGTCACCACCAAGCGGCCGGAGCTGGAGGACAAGGACGACCTGAAGCGGCGCATCGACGAGGCCGCCCGGTACGTGCCGCTGGAGCAGCTGGCGCTGTCGCCGCAGTGCGGTTTCTCCTCCACCGTCGAGGGCAACGCGCTGACCCGGGACGAGCAGATCCGCAAGCTCGCGCTGGTCGTGGAGACCGCGCAGGAGGTCTGGGGCTGACCGGTCCGGCCGCCCCGGGAGATCGGTACCACCGGCGTGGCGGAACCCGAAACGCCGCAGGCCTCTTGTGCGCAGCCGATCGGCTCCCTAGCGTCAGGGCCACGCGGTTCAACCACCAGCCGTGACCGGACCCCGGCAGGGGTCCGGCCGCCTGGCCGGCAGCGTCGCCGGCCGCGCTCGGGCCCGCCGGAGGCGATCATGACCGCACTGCCCGTCGACATCGACCCCACCCGCATCGACGTCACCGTCCACCTCGCCGCCGTCCCCTCGGCCGCCGGGTGCACCGTCACCGTGAGCGGTGAGGTCGACTCGACGACCGCTCCCGGTCTGCGCGGTGCCGTCCTCGAGGTGCTCGCCCGCCCGGGCCTGGACGTCGTCGAGCTCGACCTGTCCGGCGTCACGTTCCTGGACTCCGCCGGCCTCTCGGCGCTGGCCACCGCGCACCGCGCAGCGCTCGCCGGCGGGCGGACCCTGCAGATGCGCTGCGGCACCGCACGGGCCGTCGTCCGGCCGCTGCAGATCACCGGCCTCTGGGACGTCTTCACCGTCGTCGACGCCTGACGGCCACCCACGCTCTTCGCGCGCTCCCCACGCACCGCACCGCGTGGGGAGCGCGCGAAGAGCGTGGGAGCCGCGTGTCAGGTCGAGGGGTCCCGGTCGGGGTAGCGGGCCCGGGCCAGCGCGTACACCCCGAACGCGGCGAAGCCGACGGCGACGGCGGTCAGCAGCCACTGCCCGGTGGGCACGGCGCCGATCGCGTTCATCGCCCCGTCCAGCCCGGTCGCGGTCGACACGTCGCGCTGCACCGCCGCGTGGGTCAGCAGCCCGCCGGAGAGGGCGAAGGCGATGCCCTTGGCCACGTAGCCGACCCGCCCGATCCGTTCGATCAGCGGCTCCCACCGGTCCGGGGCGGCGTGCAGGTCGACGTCCCGCATGAAGCCCCCGGTCACCCCGCGCACCAGCACGTACACCCCGACGGCCGCGACGCCGACGCCGACGGCACCCACCAGGGTCGAGCCACCGGGGACCAGGAACGCGTCGCCGGTCAGCTCCTGGACGCGCTCGTCGGCCTCGTAGCCGGCGCCGGCGGCGAACAGCAGCGCGGTGGCCCCGAGGACCGCGTAGACGACCGCCTTCGCCCCGCACTTCGCGCACACCAGCGCCACCCGCAGCCGGTGCCCGGGGCGGAGCAGCCCGGTCCACCAGCGCAGCACCTCCCCGCCCTGCCAGACCGCGAGCGCCAGCAGCCCGAGCCCGATCAGCCAGAGCAGGACGAGGCCGCCGGGTGAGTCGGCCACCGCCTGCAGGGCGCCGGTCTGGTCGGCGTCCTCGGTGCGCGGCTGCACGAACCAGGCGATCCGGGCCGTCAGCCAGCCGATGAGCAGGTGCAGCACCCCGTAGGCCACCAGACCGATCCGGGCCAGGTGCTCGAGCACCGGGTGGTCGGTGACCTCGCGGGCCCGGTCGGCCGCGTCGTGCACCCACCGCAGCGGGCCGCGCACCGCCGAGGGCACGTGCCGCTGGTCAGGGGCGCGGGTCACGTGCGCTGGGGATACCGGGCCCGGGCGAAGGAGAAGACGCCGAACGCCGCGATGCCGAGCGCGACCAGGGTGAGCAGCAGCTTGCCGAACGGCGCGTCGAGCACCGTGTGCAGTGCGCTGTCCAGGCCACCGGCCTTCGAGGCGTCGAAGGTGATCGCCGCCCAGCCCAGCAGGCCGCCGACCAGCGCGAGGGCGATGCCCTTGGCCGGGTAGCCGACCTGGCCGAGTCGTTCGATGACCCGGCGCTGCCCGGCGGAGGCCTCCGCGGTGTCGATCTCCTTGAGGAAGCGGCTCGTGAGCCCCTTGTGCACGTGGTAGGCGCCCACCCCGATCACGACGAGGGCCGCGAGGCCGACCAGCCAGCGGCCGCCGGGCCAGCCGAACACGCCGGCCACGGTCTGCTGCTCCTGCCCGGAGCTGGACTGCCCGCCACCGGTGGCGAAGCGGATCGCGGTGACCGCCAGGAACACGTAGACGACGGCCTTGGCCACCGCCTTGGCGCTCTTCGCGGCCGCCTCCTTGCGCTGGTCCCCGGAGCTGCGCAGCCCGGCGCGGTGACGCAGGAGCACGGCCAGCTGCCACAGCGCCAGCGCCACCAGCCCGATCGCCAGCACCCACAGCAGCACCTGGCCGAAGGGCTGCTGGGCCAGCGTCGCCATCGCCCCGGACTGGTCGGCGGAGCCACTGCCGCCGCTCCAGGCCAGCTGCAGCGCCAGCCAGGCGATCAGCAGGTGCACGACGCCGTAGGCGATCAGGCCGACCCGGGCGAGGTGCTCCAGGGCGTCGCTGTCGCCGGCCTGCTGTGCCGAGGTGCCTGCCCCCGAGGTCGTCCCCACCTGTCACTCCCCGTCGTCCGGCCCCCGTGGCGGCGATCAGCGTGGCACACGCGAGGCCGGACCGCCCGGCGGACGATCAGCCGACCGGGTGCCGGGCCCGGGCGAAGCAGTAGACGCTGAACAGGGCGGTGCCCGCGGCGATCGCGCTCAGCAGCCAGCGCCCGTACGGGGCGTCCGCGATCGTGCGCAGCGCACCGTCCAGGCCGTTGGCCTGCTCCGGGTCGAAGGTGGCCGCCGCCCAGCCGACCACACCGCCGACCAGCAGGAGCGCGACGCCCTTGGTGACGAAGCCGGCCTGGCACAGCACCTGGATCAGCCGGCGCAGGCGGGGGGAGAAGGGCGCCAGGTCCAGCTCGTCGCCGAACGCGGCCCGCACGCCCTTCTGCGCGAGGTGCGCCCCGACCCCGGCCACGACGACCGCGACGGCGACCACGAGCAGCTGCCCGCCCGGCCAGCCGAGCACCCCGCGGACGGCGGACTGCTCCTCGTCCCGTTGCTGGCCGCCGGTGACCGTGGCCCGCGCGGCGAGGACGGCCAGGTAGCCGTAGACGGCCGCGGTGGCCACCGTTCGCACCATCCGGGCGAGCGCACTCCACCGCGCCCGCCCGGGTGGGGGCACCGACCGGTGGTGGCGCAGCACCTCGGCGGCCTGCCAGAGGGCCAGCCCGGCCAACCCGGCGACCAGCACCCACAGCGCGACCGTGCCGGACGGCGACCCGGCCAGCACGGACAGTGCGCCGCTGGGGTCCGCGGTGGTCTCCCGGCCGGGACCCCGGTTGCCCCCGGTGCCGGTCGTGCCGGTCTCCCGCCAGGCGAGCTGCAGCGCCAGCCAGGCGACGGCCAGGTGCAGCAGGCCGTACCCGACCAGCCCGACCGCGGCGAACCGCCGGAGCGTCGTGCTGGCGGCGGCGTCGTGCGCCGCCTGCCCCGTTCCCACCCGTGCGCTCCGCTCCGGGCCGGTCCTGGGCCCGGGAGGAGGATCCCACCGTCCCGGGCGGTCCGCCGCGCGCGGGGCGGGGACGGCGCCCCGCCCCGGTGGGGGACACTGGGCGGGTGACGAACGCCGTGACCGCCGGCCGCCTGCCCGGCACCGCCCCGACCACCCCCGAGCAGGCCCGGCGGACGTGGCCCCGGACGGCCGCCCTGGGTGCGGCGCTGATCGTGCTGGCCGTGCTCGCGCTCACCTGGTCGGTCGGGCCGCAGCTGCTGCTCGGTGGCGCAGGGGCCCTCGCGGTGCTGCGCGGGGCGGCCCTGCTGCGCGCGGCCCGGACGGGGGAGGTGACCCGCACCGGCGCCGCCGGCGGCGCCGTCGCCGTGTGGTTCGGCGTGCTCGCGCTCCTCGTCGCGCTGGTGTCCGCGACGGCCACCGGCTGGGTCCTCGTCGCCGCCGTCGTGCTGGTGCCCACCGCGCTCGCCGTCGCAGCCACCGGCCGGGCGGCCGCGGCGGGGCTGGGCGTCGCCCTGCTGGCCGGAGCCGTCGTCCTCGGCACCGTCGGCGGGGCCGACGCGCTGCTGGCCACCGGCCGGGTCGCGGCCGCCATCCTCGCCGGCGTGGTCGGGCTGGCCGACGTCGCCGCCGCCGTCGGGCTGGCCCGGCTGGCCCGGCGCCCGGAGCCCGCTCCTGCGGCCGGGTGCGGCGGGTGCGCGTGCAGCGCGGGGGGCTGCGGCGCCGCCGCCCTGCGCTGAGCCTTCTCGCCCTGCGCTGAGCTGTCCCGCCCTGCGCCGCCCTGCGCCGCCCTGCGCCGCCCTGCGCCGAGCTGTGTCGAGGCGCACTCCGGGGCGTGCCCACTCGTCCCGTCCACGTCACCTCCTCGTCATCCGACCGGCCTAGCGTCGATCGCGGCAACGGCGCCGGTGGTCCGGGGTCTGCCGGGCACGACGAGGCCGGCGCGCCGGCCGGGGGAGGAGCCACAGCGAGATGCGCACCCTCGAGCGGACCGTCTGGGTCTGCGAGAACTGCAACCGTTCCAACAGCACCAGCCGCAAGCGCTGCACCGACTGCGGCACGACCCGGCACTGACCCGGATCAGCCGAGCCGGAGCTCCACCACCAGCGCCCGCAGGTGCGCGGCGCCGGCGGCGTCGTCGACCCGCACCGGGTCGGTGAGCACGGGGTACGGCGTGGTGGGCAGCGGGCCGGCCGGCCGGACGTCGACGTGGGTGACCCGGTGGCCCAGTGCGTGCAGCTGGTCCGCCATCCGGTAGTCGCTGCGCGAGTCGCCGACCGTGTGCCAGGCCCGGGGGAGCGGCCCGTCGGCGGACAGCAGGGTCAGCGCCCGCCGGGCGCCCAGGTCCTTGCCGACGTCGGCGGACTCGACGTCGGTGGCGATCACCGACGGGTCGACCCGCCACGGGACGGCGCCGGCGTCGTCGGGGTGCTGCCGGTCGCGGTACCCGACGCCCAGGCCGCGGCCGGTGAGCGCGGCGACCAGCTCGGCGTCGAAGGCGGCCTGGGCCCGGGTGTAGTCGGCGGCCGGGACGTCGGTGCGTGCCTCGACGCTGGCCATCGACCGCTTCGTGCCGTCGAGGAACATCGTGTCCCGGTACCGGGAGAGCAGCTCGTCGACCACCTCGTGCACGGCCAGGGGCACGGCGAGCGCCTCGTCGACGTGCACCGGCCCCATCCCGTCCGGGCCGATCGAGGTCCAGACGGCGCCCTTCTCGCACACCGCGTGCAGTCGCGCGCCGCGGGGCAGCCCGCCGGCCAGCAGCGGGGGCACGACCTGGTCGCGCAGGAACGCGTCGGAGCGGCCGGTGTTGAAGACCACGGGCACGCCGGCGGCCAGCAGGGTTCGCAGGTCCGCGACCAGGCCCGGCGCCGCCACCGTGCGGGTGGCCGGGCTGGCGATCGGCCCGTCGACGTCCAGCAGCAGGCCGAGCGGGGGAGCGGAGGTGGTCACCGCGCCATCCTGCCCAAGCCCGCAGCCGGGCCCGTCGGCCCGCTCCCGTTTCCGACGGCGGACGGGGTGGGCACAGCAGGGTCCATGACCCGGACGCCCGACCTGGACCAGACCATCCCGCTGCTCGCCAAGGGGTACGCCTGGCTGCCCGACCGGCGCCGCGCCGACGGCGGGGGCACGGTGCGCAGCCGGCTGATGCTCCGCCGGACGCTGGGGGTCAAGGGACCCGCCGGCGCGCAGTTCCTCTACGACGAGGACAACGTGCGGCGCAGCGGGGCGCTGCCCGAGCCGGTGGTGAGCACGCTGTTCGGCCACGGCGCCGTGCACACCCTGGACGGCGAGGCCCACCGGGTGCGCAAGGGGATGTTCATCGAGCTGCTCATGGGGCCGGAGCGGGTCTGGCCGCTGGTCGGCCAGGTCTCCGCCGCCTGGGACGCCACCGCGGCCCGCTGGGCCGGCCGGCCGGAGATCGTGCTGATGGACGAGGCCGCCCTGCTGATCACCCGCGGGGTGTGCGACTGGGCCGCCGTCCCGGTGACCGACGACGAGCTGCCCGCGCTGACCCGGGACCTGACCGTGGAGATCGACGGTTTCGCCACGGGCGCCCCGCGGCACTGGCGGGCCCGCCGCGCCCGGCAGCGCCGCGAGGCCTGGCTGGCCGGCATCGTCGAGGAGGTGCGCGAGGGCACCCGCACCGTCCCGTCGGGTTCGGTGGTCGACGTGGTCGCCCGGCACCGCGACTCCGACGGCGAGCTGCTGGAGCCGCGGGTGGCCGCCGTCGAGGTCCTCAACGTCATCCGGCCCACGGTCGCGGTCAGCTGGTTCGTCGGCTTCGCCGCGCACGCGCTGCACACCTGGCCGCAGCACCGGGAGCGGCTGCGCGCCGGGGACCGCGCCTTCGCCGTCGCCTTCGCCCACGAGGTCCGCCGGTTCTACCCGTTCGCGCCGTTCATCGGCGGCCGCAGCCCGCAGGAGGTCGAGTTCGACGGCGAGCGGGTGCCGGCCGGGTCGATGGTGCTGCTGGACCTGTGGGGTCAGGACCACGACGCCGAGCTGTTCCCCGAGCCGTTCGAGTTCCGGCCCGAGCGCTTCCTGGACGGTGACGAGGTGCGCGAGATCGGGCAGTGGGAGCTCGTCCCGCAGGGCGCCGGCGACCCGCGGACCGGGCACCGCTGCCCGGGGGAGGACATCACCGTGGCCCTGCTGTCGGCGCTGGCGCTGCGGCTGGCGCAGCTGGACTACACGCTGCCCGAGCAGGACCTCTCGATCTCGCTGAGCCGCATCCCCGCCCGGCCGGCCAGCGGGGTCGTGCTCACCGACGTCCGGCCCGGCTGACCCGCGCGGTCCGGGGCTGGCGTGCGGTCCGGGGCTGTCGCGTGCCCCGGCCGCTGGGTACCGTCTGCGGCATGGTCGTGAGCACGCGGAACCACCCCCGCGTGACCGGCCTGGCCGGGGGCCGCCCGATCGTGTTCGTGCACGGCTTCGGCTGCAACCAGGAGATGTGGCGGTACCTGGTGCCCGAGTTCGCGCTCGACCACCAGGTCGTCACCCTGGACCTGGTCGGGTTCGGGGACTCCGACGCCACCGCGTGGCAGCCCGAGCGGCACGGCTCGCTGGCCGGTCACGCCGCCGACGTCGTCGCCGTCTGCCGCGAGCTGGGGCTGTCCGACGCCGTCCTGGTCGGGCACTCGGTCAGCGCCATGATCGCGGTGCTCGCCCAGCAGCAGGCGCCGGAGCTCGTCGGGGCGCTCGTGCTGATCGGGCCCAACCCGCGGTACGTCGACGACGGGGACTACACCGGTGGCTTCAGCCGGGCCGACATCGCCGAGCTGCTGGACACCCTGGACAGCAACCACACCGGCTGGTCGGCGGCGATGGCGCCGGCGATCATGGGCAACGCCGACCGCCCGGAGCTGTCCGCCGAGCTCACCGCGAGCTTCTGCCGCACCGACCCCGAGGTGGCCCGCCGGTTCGCCCGGGTCACCTTCCTCTCCGACAACCGGGCCGACCTGCCCGGGGTCACGGTGCCGACGCTGGTGCTGCAGTGCACCGACGACGTCATCGCCCCCGAGGCGGTGGGCCGGTACGTGCACGCGGCGATCCCGGGCAGCCACTTCACCCAGCTCGCCGCCACCGGGCACTGCCCGCACCTGAGCGCCCCGGCGGAGACGACAGCGGCGATCCGCGCGTTCCTCTCCACCAGCCTCCCGGCCCGCTGAGTCCCCGGTGAGCGCCGACCTCGGGTCGCGCCCGGACGGCGACCGGGCCAGGTTCCTCGACGAGGACCCCGCCGACCTCTACTACGAGCACGCGCCCTGCGGTTACCTGTCCGCACTGCCCGACGGCACCGTCGTCCAGGTCAACCAGACGTTCTGCGGATGGGTCGGCCGACCGGCCGGTGACGTGCTGGGCGTCCGCTTCGCCGACCTGCTCACCGTGGGCGGCCGCGTGTTCACCGAGACACACCTCGTGCCCACCCTGCGCACCCAGGGGGTGGTCCGGGAGGTGGCGCTGGACGTCCGGCGGGCCGACGGCGGCACGGTGCCCTGCCTGGTGCACGCCGTCGAGGTCCGGGACGCCGACGGCGAGCCCGTGCTGGTCCGCTACACCCTGTTCGAGGCGACCGCGCGTCGCCGGTACGAGGCCGACCGGCTCGCCGCCCAGCGCGTCGCGGAGGAGTCCGAGCTGCGGTCGCGCACGCTCCAGCAGTTCGTCTCCGAGCTGTCCGCCGCGGTCACCACCGCCGACACCGCCGCCGTCGTCGTGCACCGGGCGCGGCGGGCCGTGCGGGCGACCGCCGCCGGGCTGTGGCTGCTGGACCGCACCGGCCGCCGCGCCGACGACGTCCGCGTGGCACTGACCGCCCGGGAGGAGCTGGACGACGAGGTCGCCGCGGCGCTCACCGCGACCGCCCAGGGCCGGGCGGACCTGGCGCTGGCCGCGGGAGTGCGCTCGGTGCCGGTGGGGGAGCAGCTCGCCCAGGTGTGGCCCCGGCTGGCCGCCGCCGCCGCGGCGGCCGGGTACACCGAGCTGGTCGTCGTCCCGGTCACCGCCGACGACGCCCCGCTGGGTGCGCTGCTGGTGGCGCTCGGCGGCCAGCCTGCGGAGGACCTGATCAGCCTGCGCGAACCGGGAGCGCACCAGCCCCTCGGCGCCGCCGACGTCGACCTGCTCACCACGGTGGGCCAGCAGGCGGGGCAGGCGCTGGAGCGGGCCCGGCTGCACGAGGAGACCGCCCGCCAGGCGGAGCGCTCGGCGTTCCTGCTCGACGCGGCCCGGCTGCTCGCCCGGGCCTCCGGGGTCACCGAGACCGTCGAGCGGCTGGCGGAGATGGTCGTGCCGCAGCTGGCCGACGTCTGCCTGCTGGACCTGATCACCGACGCGGGCACCTACCGGGTGGTCGCCCGGCACGGCGACCCGGGCCGCCAGCACCTGGTCGACGCACTGCGCTCGTGGGCGCCCCCGGCGCGGGAGCTGCCCTACCCGGCCCGGACGGCGCTGGCGGAGGGCCGGACCCGCTGGTTCCCGGCGGTCTCCGACGAGTGGCTGGCCGGGGTCGTCCGCGATCCCGCCGAGCTGGCCGCGGTGCAGGCGCTGGAGCTGGCCGGGATGATCGCCGTGCCGCTGGCCGCCGAGGGCCGGTCGCTCGGGGTGCTCACCGTCTCCGCCGACCGTCGCCGCCGTCCGCTGACCGCCGCCGACGTCGAGCTGGTCGAACAGCTGGCGCTGCAGGTCGCGCTGATGATGGCCAAGGCGCAGCGCTACGAGCTGGAGGCACGCACCTCGCACACCCTGCAGGCCACCCTGCTGCCGCCGGCACCTCCGCAGGTGCCGGCGATGCGCGTGGCGGTGCGGTACCTCGCCGCCACCTCCGGGGTGGAGATCGGCGGTGACTTCTACGACCTGGCCCCGCTGCCCGGCGACCACGTGGCGATCGCCGTGGGCGACGTCGTCGGGCACGACATCACCGCCGCGGCGACCATGGGCCAGCTGCGCAGCGTCTACCGGGCGCTGCTGGTGGAGAGCCCGTCGCCCACCGCGGTCATCGACCGGCTGCAGGCCAGCTGGCCGCTGCTCGGGCTGCAGCGGATGGCCACCGCGCTCTTCGCCACCCTCGACCTGCCGACCGGGCTGCTGCACGTGGCCTCGGCCGGGCACCCGCCGCCGCTGCTGGTCACCGACGCCGGCGCGGAGTTCCTGCCGGTGCGCCCCAGCCGGATGCTCGGGGCGCCGCCGTCGGCCCCGGTCGAGTGGAGCGGCGTCATCCCGCCGGGCGCCACGCTGGTGCTCTTCACCGACGGCCTGGTGGAGAGCCGCAGCAGCGACATCGACGCCGGGCTGGACCGGCTGCGGGTGGCGGCGGAGCGGGCCCCGACCGCGGACCCCGACGAGCTGTGCGACCGGCTGCTCGGCGATCTGGCCGGCACCCACCGGGCCGACGACATCGCCCTGCTCGCCCTGACCCGCGACCGCTGACCCCCCGCCCGATCCGCGAGGCACAGGAAGCTCTGCACCCGGTTCTCGCCCGGAAAGTGGGTGCACAGCCTCCTGTGCCTGAGGCGGGACCTTCGGCCCGTGACCTCCGGCCTGCGCTGGGTGAGGGTGGGGGCGTGGCACACCGAGAGGGGACCCCCATGCTGGACGCGGACCGGTGGACGCAGGTGGTCGAGCGGGCGGTGCGGGCCCCGTCGATCCACAACACCCAGCCGTGGTCCTTCCGTGCCGACGGCGACCGGCTGGAGGTGCGTCACGACCCGTCCCGCGGGCTGCCGGCGATCGACCCGACCGGCCGCCAGCAGGTGCTCAGCGTGGGCGTCGCGGTGCAGTTCGCCGTCGTCGCGCTGGCCGCACTGGGCGCCGCCGCCGAGGTCGACGTGCTCCCCGACCCGGCCGACCCCGAGCTGGTCGCCGTCGTCCGGGTGATCGGCCGGCACGAGCCCACCGACGGCGACCGGCGCGCCGCGGCGGCGATCGGGCAGCGGCACACCGACCGCGCCCGCTTCCTCGAGCAGCCTCTCCCGGCCGGCCTGGTCGATCAGCTGGAGCGCACGCTCGGGCGGGACGGCGTGTGGCTGAAGCTGATCAGCCGCAGCGAGGAGGAGACCGCGGTGACCACCCTGCTGGGCGAGGCCGAGGAGTCCGAGCAGCGCGACCCCGCCTACCTGGCCGAGCTGCGGGCGTGGACCCGCACCGACCCGTCCGCGCTCGACGGTGTGCCCGCGGACGCCGTCCCGGACGGGGAGCAGCGCATCTCGAACGTGCCGGTGCGCGACTTCGGCACCGCCCGGCCGGCCCCCGTGGCGGTGCCCGACGACGACGACCCGGCGCCGCCGGTCGAGCACCCCTCGGTGCTGCTGCTGGGCACCACGGCCGACGACCGCGCCGCCTGGGTGCGCGCCGGGATGGCGCTGGGCCGGCTGCTGCTGGCGCTCACCGAGGCCGGACTGGTCGCCTCACCGCTCACCCAGGCGCTGGACCAGTCCTGGGCGCGGGCCCGGCTGACCCGCCGGCTGGACCTGGTCGGTCACCCGCAGATGCTGCTGCGGCTGGGCGCCCCTACCGGCGCGGCCCCGTCCACCGGCCGCCGCCCGGTCGCCGAGGTGCTCACCCTCGCCTGACTGCCATCAGGCGTCGGCGAGGCGGGACAGCTCGTCGGGCAGGTCGCCGGGGTGCACGACGGCCATCCGCTGGGTGGCCCGGGTCAGCGCCACGTACAGGTCGCTGTGCCCGCGCACGCCCTCGTCGAGCACGCCCTGCGGGTCGACGACGACGACCGAGTCGAACTCCAGCCCCTTGGCCTCACCCGGCAGCAGCACCACCGTGCCGCGGGAGGAGTCGGCGGCCGGGCCGGTCTGGGCGCCGGGCAGCGCGGTGGCGACGGCCTCGTGCCGGCTGGGCGGGACGATGACCGCCGCGGTGCCGCCCTGCGCGGCCAGCTCGGCGGCCAGCTCCGCCGTCCGGGCCGCGAGCGCCTCCTCGGTCACCCGGTGCGCGGTCGGCGGCACGCCGGTGCTGCGCACCGAGCGGGGCGCGGCGGCGACCGCGTCGCTCGCGGCGAGCACGTCGGCGGCGACGTCCATGATCTCGGTCGGCGTCCGGTAGTTGACGGTCAGCTGGGCCAGCCGCCACTGCCCCTCGGCGTGCGGGCCGAGCGCCTGCGCCCAGTCGGTCGCGCCGGCCAGGCTGCCGGTCTGGGCCAGGTCGCCGACCACGGTCATCGACCGGGTCGGGCACTTGCGGGCCAGCAGCCGCCAGGTCATCGGGGAGAGCTCCTGCGCCTCGTCGACGACGACGTGCCCGAAGGTCCAGGTGCGGTCGGTCGCGGCCCGCTCGGCGGCGCTGCGGACGTCGACCTCGGTCTCCCGGTCGGCCAGCATCTCGGCGTCCAGCAGGTCGACGGCGGTGAGCTCCTCGCTCTCCTCGTCCTCGTCGGCGTCGTGCGAGCGCGAGCCGTACAGCAGGTCGAGGGTCTCCTGCGCGTGCTCGCGCGCCTGCCGCCGGCGCCGGGCCTCCGCGGCCCGCTCGGCGCTGTCGTCGTGGCCGAGCAGCTCGTCGAGCTCCTCCAGCAGCGGCACGTCGGCGGGGGTCCACTCGGCGCCGGCCCGGCGGTGCAGCAGCGCGCGGTCGGTGTCGGTCCACCCCTTGGTGACCCGCCGGATGCGGTCGGGGTCGGCCAGCAGGTCGCGCAGCAGCTGCTCGGGGGAGAGCAGCGGCCACATCTCGTCGATCAGCTCGCGCACCCCGGCGTCGGCGGCCATCTCGCGGCGCACGTCGTCGACGTCGCGGCGCGAGAGCAGGCTCTCCGCGCCGCGCACGTCGTTGCCGATCCGGCCGAGGAAGCGGTCGGTGACCAGGTCGACCACGGCCCGGGCGAACGCCGGGCGGGCGATGTTGTGCATGCGCGAGGCGCGCCGGCCCACCGTGCGGCAGCTGGTGAGGTCGGGCCCGCGCAGGCTGATGCGCACCCCGTCGACGACGAGCTGGCGGCCGCCCCGGGGTACGACCTCGCGGTCGCGGACGGCGGCCTTGAGCACGTCGACCATCGCCAGGCGGCCCTTGAGCTCGGCCACCGCCGGTGCGTCGGTGCCGCGGGCATCCAGCCCGGGGCGGAGCTGCCCCAGGCCGGAGAGCAGCACGCCGGTCTCGCCCAGCGCGGGGAGCACGTCGGCGATGTAGCGCAGGAAGGTCGGTGTCGGGCCGACGACGAGCAGGCCGCTGCGGGCCAGCCGCTCGCGGTGGGTGTAGAGCAGGTAGGCCGCGCGGTGCAGGGCGACGGCGGTCTTGCCGGTGCCCGGGCCGCCCTGGACGACGAGCACGCCGCGGACGTCGCTGCGGATGATGGCGTCCTGCTCGGCCTGGATGGTGGCGACGATGTCGGTCATCCGGCCGGTGCGCTCGGCGGTCAGCGCGGCCATCAGCGCGGCCTCGCCGGTGAGCTCGGGGCCGTCGCCGCGCTCGGGGTCGACGGTGAGCACCTCGTCGTTGACCGCGGTGACGGCGCGCCCGCGGGTGCGGATGTGCCGGCGCCGGACGACGCCCTCGGGGCGGAACGCGGTGGCGGTGTAGAACGGCCGGGACGCCGGCGCCCGCCAGTCGACCAGCGCCGGGTCGCCCGCGGGGTCGTCGGCGGGCAGCCCGACCCGGCCGATGTAGAGCGGCTGCGGCGCCGCCTCGCGGTCCAGCCGGCCGATCACCAGCCCGTGGTCGGCGGCGTCCAGCGCGGTGATCCGGGCCGACTGGAACCGGGCCGCGGCCTCCCGCTCACCGAGGGACTGCGGGTTGATCACGGGCATCGCCAGCGCTTGGCGGAACCGCATGACGGCGAGCTCGCGCGCGGCGTCCAGCCGGCGGTAGAGGTCGTCGACGGCCGGCTGCTCGGCCGCCCGCTCGGGGTCCTGCACGGCGTCGTTCCCGACGCCGGCCGGTGAGCTCGACAATTCCGGTCTCTCCCTGCTGTCCGTCGGCGGCCGCGGTGGCGCGGAGCTGTCCGGGCGCGCCCTCCCGGGGCGTCCGCGGCGACCAACGATGCCCGGCCGGCCGGTGTTCCGGCCAGCGGCCGTCGATCATGCCCGCAGGCGGCAGGCGGATCAGAGGCGGGCGAGGGTGGCGTCGTCCCGGTCGCCGGCGAAGAACCGGTCCAGGACCGCGCCGAACGCCGGCTCCTCGGCGACGGCGGCGAACAGCGTCGCCGACGAGCGCAGCTTCTGCGCGTCGATCCCCCCGAGGACGGCGACCGGGTCGGTGGTGGCCAGGTCGAGCAGCGCCCGCGCACACGCCACCAGGCGCGGGCCGAGCACCGGGTGGGCCAGGTACGCCCGCGCCTGCTCGGCGCCGCTGACCGCGTAGCGCTGCGCCATCGGGCTGCGGCCCAGGCCGGCGACCTGCGGGAAGACGAACCACATCCAGTGGCTGCGCTTGCTGCCGGCGCGCAGCTCGGCCAGCGCCTGGTCGTACGTGCCGCCGGCGTCCTGGGCGTCGACGAAGCGCTGCAGGTCGAAGGGGTCCGCGGGCATGCGGGCATCCTCCCGTGCTGAGCCGTCCGCCGCCGCCTGTCAGGCTGGCGGCATGGCAGGCACGCCGCTGATCCGCCCCTACCGGGCGGGCGACCGGGCCGCGGTCTACGACGTCTGCGTCCGTACCGCGGACGCCGGTGGCGACGCCCGCGGGCAGTGGTCCACCGACGACCTGATGCCCGACCTCTTCGCCGGGCCCTACGTCGACCTCGAGCCCGGCCTGGCGTTCGTGCTCGACGACGGCGAGCGCGCGGTCGGCTACGTGGTCGGCACCGCGGACACCGCCGCCTTCGTGCGCAGGTGGCGGGCCGAGTGGCTGCCGCGGACCGCCGGGCGGTACCCGCGGCCACCGGAGCCGCCCCGGGATGCGGAGCAGGCGATGGTGGCGCTGTTGTACCGGCCGGAGCGGATGCTGCGCCCGGAGCTGGCCCCGTTCCCGGCCCACCTGCACATCGACCTGCTGCCCGAGCACCAGGGCCGCGGGCACGGTCGGGCGCTGGTCGACACCTTCCGCGCCGCGGCCGCCGGCGCCGGCGCGCCCGCTCTGCACCTGGGCATGGTCGCCACCAACACCCGCGCCCGGGCCTTCTACGACCGGCTCGGGTTCACCGAGATCGCCGTGGCCGACGCCGGTCCGACGACCTACCTGGGGTCGCCGACCACCTAGACCGTCTCGGGCACCCGCAGGTGGGCCACCGACAGCGCGTACTCGCTCACCTCCTGGACCGTCGTCCGGCTGGCCCGGCTGAACTCCTCCCGCAGCGCGCCGCCGGGGTCGACGGCGCGGGCCATCGCGGCCCGGTCGCTGTAGGTGACCGTGGTCGTGGTGCGCCCGGAGATCCGGTCGACCAGGAAGCTCACGCTGCAGAAGCCGGGCAGCTCCTCCAGCCGGGGCAGCAGGCTGGTGCGCACGGTGCCGAGCACGTCGTCCATCGCGGCCGGCTCGTGCAGCGCGCCGCGCACCACCCGGCAGCAGGCGCCGTCCCCGGCGGGCCGCAGCCGGTGCATCACCGCGATCTCCCAGGTGGCGACCATCGGCACCGCGTCGAGCAGCTCGCCGAACCGGGCCCGGAACCCGCGGGTGCCCTCCGCGCTGGCCTGCAGGGCCTCCTCGTCGGCCCAGGCGCTGGTCAGCACGCACCGGCCGTTGCGGTGGTTGGTCAGCAGGGAGAGCCCGACGCAGCCGGCCATCGGCTCGACGGCCGGGAGCACCTCGTCCCGGACGTAGGAGACGGCGGCGTCGATCGCGGCGGGGTCGCCGCGCACGGTGGTGGATCGGGCGAACATGGCGGGCCTCCGCGCCGGGCGGCGACGCCTCGGCCACATCGCCGCGAGGAGCTGCACTGTCCTCGCCGGTCGTCCGCGGTGGGTGCGCCCGGCGTCGCGGGGGTGGGGTCCTCGGCGTTCCGTGACCGCCTGCCTGACGGCCGTCACCCTGTGCCTCTCCGGCGGGTGCGGTCGGGGCTGGGGCCGGCGACCCGGATGATGGGCCGCGATGACCAGCGACCGGCACCGGGGCAGGGGCCGCCTGCCCGCTCCGGGCCGGGGCATCGCCCGGGCGGCGACCCTGCTGGTGTCGCTCACCGCGGTGAGCCAGGTGCTGGGGTTCGTCCGGGACGCGGTCATCGCCGCGGTCTTCGGGGCCGGGGCGGCGCTGGACGCCTACCTGGTCTCCCAGGGCGTGATGAACCTGGTGCTGGCGCTGATGGCCGGTGCGCTCGCCCGCGCGGTGGTGCCGCCGGTGAGCCGGGCAGCGGCCGCCGGGGAGAGCGGCCGGGCCGATCGCACGGTGCAGTCGGTGCTGACCCTCGCCGTGCTGGTCCTGCTGGTGGGCGCCGGGCTGGTGCTGGCCGGCACCGAGCAGGTGGTCGCGGTGCTGGCGCCCGGGTTCGACGAGGCGACCGCGGAGCTCGCCGTCGAGCTGACCCGGATCGTGCTGGTGGCCGCGCTGTTCATCGCCGGCACCGACATCCTCGCCGCCGCTGCGCAGGCCCACGGCCGGTTCTTCGGCTCCGGGGTGCAGGGCGTGCCGTTCAACCTGGTGATGATCGCCGCCGCGGTCTGGGCCGGCCCGCGGTTCGGCATCGAGGCGCTCGCCGTCGGGTTCGTGGCGGGCTCCGCGGTGCGGTTGCTCACCCAGCTGCCCGCCGTCCGGGCCGCCGGCATCCGGCTGCGACCCCGGCTGGCGCTGCGTGACCCGGACGTGCGCGAGGTGCTGCGGCTGACCCCTCCGCTGCTGGTGGGCAGTGCCGTGCTCAACGTCAACACCCTGGTGGACCGGGCCGTGGGATCCAGCCAGGTGGAGGGCGTGATCACCGCGCTGAACCTGGGCTTCCGGGTGGTCAGCCTGGTGGAGTCGCTGTTGGTGGCCACCGTGGTCGCGGCCCTGTACCCGGCGTTCAGCGCCGCCGGCACCCCCGACCGCCGGGCCGAGCTGCGGAGCCTGGTCGACCGCGCGCTGCGGGCCGTGCTGCTGGTGCTGCTGCCGGTGACCGTCGTGCTGGTCGTGGCGGCCCGCCCGCTGGTGCAGCTGGTGTTCGGGCGGGGGGACTTCGACGCGGCCGCCGTCGCGGCGACCACCACCGCGGCGACCTGGTACGCCGCGGCCACCCTGGGGCTGGCACTGCGGTCGATCACCTCCCGCGCCTGCCTGGCCGTCGGGGACCGGCGGACCCCCACGGTGGTGGCGCTGCTGGCGATGGCGGTCAACGTGGTGGGCGACCTGACCCTCGGCGTCGCCTACGGCATCGCCGGCATCGCGCTGTCCACGAGCCTCTCGCTCGTGCTGGCCGCCGGGCTGTCGATCGCGCTGCTCGCCCGCCGGCACGACGGCGTCTCGCTGGGCCCGCTGGCCCGGTCGGTGGCCCGGCTGGGCGGGGCCGCGCTGCTCGGCGGGCTGCTGGCCGCGGGCGCGCTGGCCGGCCTGGGCCCCGGCGACGACGGCGCCCCGGACGCGCTGCTCCGGCTGGCCGTCGCGGGGAGCGTGGTCGCCGGCGTCCACCTCGCCGTGCTGGTGGCGATCCGCGCGCCGGAGCTCGCCGAGCTGCGCAGCCTGCCGGGGCTCCGCCGGCGTCCCGGCCACCGGGCCTGACCGCGAGGGCGACTGCCGGACACCACCGCTTGCTAGCGTTCGGCGATGCCTGCTCCCCGACGTGCCCTCGTGCTCACCGCGGGCCGGGCCCGGGGCTCGCTCGCCGCCGTGCGCGCGCTGCACCAGGCGGGATGGACCGTCGGCGTCGGCACGCCGGACGGCGCCGGGATGGTGACCACCTCACGGGCGTGCGCCCGGGCGCACCGGGTGGCGCGGCCGCGGGGTGACTGCCGCGACTTCCTCGACGGGATCCGGGACGCGGTGGCCGACGGCGGCTACGACGTGGTCTTCGGGGGCGGTGACGACTGGATGGCCGCGCTCGCCCTGTACCGCGACGAGGTGCCCGCGGTGGTGCCGCACCCGGCCGCGGACGTGGTGGACCGGGCGCTGGACAAGGTGGGGCTGACCGAACGTGCTCGGGCCGTCGGGCTCGCCGCGCCGCGCACCGAGCTCGCCACCGAGGCGTCCGTGGCCGGCTGGCAGGGGCCCGTCGTGGTCAAGTGCCGGGCGCACTGGCGGCCCCAGCACGCGCACCCGCACCGGATCGAGGCGCGCTCGTACCCCGACGTGCGGGCCGCGGGGACCAGGATCGAACGGCTCCGGGAGGCGGGGCTCGAGCCGGTGCTCCAGCAGCCGGTCGAGGGGGAGCTGACCGCGCTGATCGGGCTGTTCGTCGACGGCGAGCTGCGGGGCCGCGTGCACCAGCGCTCACCGCGGCTGTGGCCCACCCCGAGCGGGGTCTCCTGCCGGGCGGAGACCCTCCCGGTCGACCCCGGGCTGACCGCCTGCGCCACCGACCTGTTGACCGACCTGGGCTGGTCGGGACTGGTCGAGCTGCAGTTCCTGCGGGACGACGACGGCGTCCCCCACCTCATCGACCTCAACGGCCGGTTCTTCGGCTCGATGGCGCTGGCCAACGCCGCGGGCGCCAACCTCGCCGATGCCTGGGGCCGCCAGGTGCTCGGCCGGCCGGTCCCCCCGCTGGCCGACGCACGGCCGGGCGTGCGGTTCCTGTGGACCGCGGGCGACCTGCGCCGGGCCGCGGTGGAGCGGCGCGGCGGCCTGGTGGCCGACGTGGCGTCGACGCTCCGCTGGCTGCCCGGCGCGACCACCAGCGTCTGGCGGCTGGCGGACCCGGGGCCGACCCTGGAGCTGGTGACCTCCCGGTTCCGCCGTCGCCGGCGGAGCGTCGCCGAGCGCTGAGCCGGCTCGGCGACCGTCCCGCCCGGGCTGGCCGATGAGTTCGCCGTGGTGCACGGCTGGGACCTGGCGGCCGCCGTCGGCGTCCCCTACCGGCCCGGCCCGGCCCGGGGGACGTGCAGGTGTGCCTGGACGTCGCGGGCGACCGGCATCCGGGCGGAGTGCCACCGCAGCCACTCCTCGGTCTGCTCCCCGAGGGCGACGGCGGTGGTCAGCCGCAGGGTGCCGGCCAGGTAGACCAGCAGGTCGTGCAGCCGCAGGCGGCTCAGCTCCCGGCCCAGCAGGTCGGTGGTGGCTGTCTCCAGCGCGGCGAACGCGGCGTCGTCGGCCCGCAGTTCCCGGTGCACGACCGCGGCCACGCTGCTGTCGCCCTCGCGCACGTGCGGCACCGACTGCAGCCAGGTGGCCCGGGACAGCAGCGGCACCAGCCGCGGGTGGCGGTGGTGCAGCGCGGCCAGCACGTAGCGCGGCTGCGGCTCGGGCAGCCCGGCGAGCGCGCGCAGGTGCGCCCCGACCGTGCCGGGCTCGCCCAGCACCGACAGCTCGTCCTCGGGCAGTTCCCACAACGCCCGACCGGCGGCCCGCGCCACCAGTGCGTCGGTGGTGGACTGCGCCTCGTCCAGCCCGTCGCGCACCGCGGCCCAGCCGGCCGGGTCCAGTCGCCCGTGCAGCCCCTCGGCGACCAGCACGTCGTCCTCACCGAGCGGGCCGGCGGGCACCGGCCGGGCGTCGAACCGGTCGTGGCCGAAGGCGGCCACCTGCACCCATCGCCCCTCGCGCTCGGTGGGGGAGCGGTACCGCAACGGCCGGCGTCCCCGGACGTAGCCCAGGACGGCGGCCAGCGCGGTGTCCCAGGGCAGCGGGTCCGGGCCCGTGGTGGGCAGCGTGAACGCCGGGTGGTCGGGGGACGCCGGGTGGTCGGGGGCCATGGTGGCGGGTCAGCCCCCCGGGGTGACGTCGTCCACGTCGAAGGCGGCCATGCTCGCCCCGCCGGTGGCGAAGGAGGCGACGTCCACCCCGGCGGCCCGGCCCGCTGCCGAGCCCATCCCGGCGGCCATCGCCTCGGCGGACTCGAAGTCGAGCTCGGCGATCAGGTAGGGCGCCGGCGCGGTCGGGTCCATCGAGGCGGGGTGGCCGAGGGTGAACCGCAGCAGGCCGGGGATCGCCTGCGCCAGGCCGACGTGCACCTCCCGGTAGTGCCGGTCGAACTCCGCCGGGTCGGTCGGCCGGCCGTACTGGACGATCAGTCGGTGCACCACTGCGCCACCTCTCCACGGTCCGCGGGCTCCGCTGCCCGGGATCCGGGTCAGCCAACCAGGGGTCGGCCGACCAGGCGCGTTCAGCGGTGCCCGATGCCGCCCGGGCCGTGCTCGGCCGGGACGACCTCGCCGTCGATCGGCGGGCCGGGCGGGGTGCCGTCGCCGAACGGGCGGCCGCCGAGCTCCTCGCGGTGGTGCGCGGTCAGCCAGACCGAGGTGTCCGGGCCCATCGGGATGATCTGGGTCGGGTTGATGTCGGCGTGCACCACGTAGTAGTGCTCCTTGATCTGCGGGAAGTCGGTGGTGTCACCGAAGCCCGGGGTCTGGAACAGGTCGCGGGCGTAGCCCCACAGCGCCGGCATCTCGGTCAGCTTGTTCCGGTTGCACTTGAAGTGGCCGTGGTAGACGGCGTCGAAGCGGGCCAGCGTGGTGAACAGCCGGACGTCGGCCTCGGTGATGGTGTCGCCCATCAGGAACCGGCGGGTGGTCAGCCGCTCCTCCAGCCAGTCCATCGCCGTCCACAGCCGCTCGTAGGCCTTGTCGTAGGCGCGCTGGGAACCGGCGAACCCGCAGCGGTAGACCCCGTTGTTGACCTCGGTGAAGATCCGCTCGATCACCTCGTCCATCTCCGCCCGCAGGTGCTCGGGGTAGAGGTCGGGGGCGCCGTCGCGGTGGAACTCCCACCACTCGGTGGAGAAGTCCAGGGTCATCTGCTTGAAGTCGTTGGTGACCACGGCGCCGGTCGGGACGTCGACCATCGCGGGCACGGTGATGCCGCGCGGGTACTCCGGGTCGCGGGCGAAGAACGCCTGCTGCAGCCGCTCGTAGCCCAGCACCGGGTCGCGGCCGTCCGGGTCGAGGTCGAAGGTCCAGCTGCGCTCGTCGTGCGTCGGACCGCAGATGCCCATCGAGATGACCTGCTCGAGGCCCAGCAGCCGGCGGACGATGGCCGCCCGGTTCGCCCACGGGCACGCCCGGGCGATCACCAGCCGGTAGCGGTCGGCCTCGACCGGCCACCCGCTGGAGCCATCGGCGGTGATCCGGTCGGTGATGTAGTTCTGGTCGCGCTGGTAGTCCTGGCCCTTTTCGACGTAGCCGCTGCCGCTCTTCGAGGTGCTCACCACCCCAGCCTCGCCGACGGCCGCCCGTCGCGCGCGCCGACCCGGCGCCGGTGATCCCGTTCCCTTGATCACGTCTAGCCTGGTGGGATGGCCGCCGCACCCTTCCGCCCGCCCTGGTTCGGCCACCCCGTGCTGCCGATCGTGGCCGGCGCCGCCGCGCTGTACAACGCCGTCCAGCTGGTGCTGCGGCTGGTCGACGGGCTGTGGGGGGAGGCGTTCCTCAGCTTCGCCTGGTGCGCCGTGTTCGGCTACGTGGCCGTCGAGTCGCTGCGTTTCCGCCGGGAGCAGGAGACCGCCCGCGCCGCGGGCGACGACGCACCGCCCCCTCCGGAGCGCTGACCGGCCGACCCTGGCTGGCGGGGCAGCACCACCCCGGACGCCCCCGAGAGTTCCGGGGCGGTGCTGCGTCTGGTGCCGGCTCAGCCGCGTTCGGCGGCCGGCGCGTCCTCGGCGGACTCGTCGTCCGGGTCGTCCTTCAGGAACAGGTACCAGTACGACGTCGCCACGAAGACGACGGCGCCGACCAGGTTGCCCAGGCCGGCGAACAGCCAGTTGACCAGCACGTCGCCCCAGCCCAGGTCGGGCACCCCGGCGAAGATGGCCGCCGGCAGGAAGAACATGTTGGCCACCACGTGGTCGAAGCCCATCGCCACGAACGCCATGATCGGGAAGAAGATCGCCAGGATCTTGCCCGAGACGGTCTTCGCCGCCAGGGACATCCAGACCGCGAGACAGACCAGCCAGTTGCAGCCCACCGCGCGCAGGAAGACCTGCCAGGACGACTCGTCCAGCGCCTTGCCCTCGGAGATCGAGGCCAGCCGCTCGAAGGTGAGCGCACCGGTGCCGCTGGCGCCGGAGCTGCCGATCACGCCGGTCTGCACGGCCAGGAAGTACGCCACGAACAGCGCGCCGATCAGGTTGCCGATCAGCACCAGCGAGAGGTTCCTGGCGACGTCGCCGATGCCGATCTTGCCGCGCATCGCGCCCAGCGGCACCAGCGCCATGTTGCCGGTGGCCAGGTCGGAGCCGGCGATGAGCACCAGCACCAGGCCGAGGGTGAACGTGGCCCCGGTGAAGAGCGTGGGCAGGGTGCCCCACGTCTCCGGGTCCAGCCCGGAGGAGACGGTGATGGCGACGAGGCCGCCGAAGGCGATGTAGGCGCCGGCCAGGAACGCGCTGACCAGCACCTTGTCCCAGGTGCGGCGGGTCTTCTTGGCGCCGGTCTCGGCGGCGGCCTGGGCGATCTCGGGTGGTGTGCGAGCGGGCACGACTGCCTCCTCGGTGTCTGACGGACCGACCCGTCGTCTCCGGGCCCTGAGGTGCCAGCCTCTCGGACCCCGCGCGGTACCGCCCGTCGAAGTGACACCGGACGGGCGCGCGACGGGAGGTCAGCCGTCCCGGTCGCCCCGATCGCGCCAGCGGTCCCGCCGGTCCTGCCGGTCGCCGTCCCCGTGGCCGTCCCGGTCGTCGTGCCAGCCGTCGTCCCGGTCGTCGTGCCGGTCGTCGTGCCAGCCGTCGTCCCGGCCGTCGTCCGGCTCATCGACGGCTTCCGTCGGGGCGGGGACCGGGGCGGGTGCCGGCGCGGGCGGCGGTGGTGGGGGAGGTGGCGGCGCGACCGCGTGCGTGAGGTCCACCGCCGCGCCCGGGAGCACCTGCCCGACCGGGTACAGCGCGATCACCTGGCCGTCGGGGACGTCGCCGGTCTGCAGCGGCCGCAACGTCACCACCATCCCGCGCTCGGCCAGCTCGGCCTGCACCTCGGCGACCGGGCGCCCCACGTAGTCGGCCGTCGACAGCGACACCAGCCGCACCGCCGGCTCGGTGGGTGCGGCGGACGCGGGGGTGGGCGACGGGCGCACCGCTGCGGCTGCGGCCTGGTCGCCGCGGTCCGTGGCGAGCTGCAGCAGGCCGGACGTGCCGCCGGCCACGACCAGGAACGTGAGCACCGCGGCGAGCAGGAACGGCCAGCGTCGGTGGGGTGCCGGCTCCGGCTCGGCCTCGTCGGCCTCGTCGGCCTCGTGGGCCGGGGACGGCGGGCGCGGCGGCGGGGGCGGCGGTGCCGCCATGCGCACGGCGGGCATCACCAGCGTCCGCGGCCCGTCGGCCGGGCCGGCGGCCGGCCGACCTGCGAGGACGTCCTCGACGGCGGCGCGGAGGGCGGCGCCGTCGGCGAACCGCTGGGCGGGGTCCTTGGTGATGGCGCGGTCAATCAGCCGGCGCAGAGCCGCCGGGACGTCGTCGGGCAGCGGCGGCGGGACCTCCCGGATCCGACGCAGCGCGACCTCCACCGCGTCACCGCCGTCGTAGCCCCGGTGACCGGCCAGGCACTCGTAGCCCACCAGGCCGAGGGCGTACACGTCGCTGGCCGGGGTGGCGCGCTCCCCGGCGGCCTGCTCTGGTGAGAGGTAGTGGGCGGTGCCGACGACCTCACCGGTGACGGTCAGCGGCACGCTGCTCGCGGAGAGGGCGATTCCGAAGTCGGTCAGCTTGACCGCGCCGTCGTCGCCGAGCAGCACGTTGCCCGGCTTGACGTCGCGGTGCACGACCCCGGCGGCGTGGGCGGCGGCCAGCCCGGCGGCGCACTCCCGGAGCACGGCCAGCGTGCGTTCCGGGGAGAGCCGCCGCTCCCGGCGCAGCAGCATCGACAGTGACTCACCGCGGACCAGCTCCATCACCAGGTAGGCGAGGTGCTCACCGTCGGGGGAGGCGTCGGGCGGTACCTCGCCGTAGTCGAAGAGGGTGGCGATGGCCGGGTGCAGCAGGCCGGCCGAGTGCTGGGCCTCGGCGCGGAACCGGGCGAGGAAGGTGGCGTTGGCGGTGTACTCCGGGCGCAGCACCTTCACCGCCACGTCCCGGCCGAGCAGGGTGTCGCGGGCACGCCACACCCGGCCCGTGCCGCCGGTGGCGATCGGCGCCAGCAGGTCGTAGCGCCGGCCGAGCAGCGGACGGTCGGGGAGCACCCGCCGATGGTGACCGCTGCGCGGCGGCGGTGTGTGACGGCTGGGGCGGGAGTCGCAGCCGGCACGGGAGTGCCCGGAACCGCGCCCGTGGGGGCGTGGTCAGCCGCCGTTCCCGTTCCCGCCGCCGTTCCCGTTGCCGCCGCCGTTCCCGGGTTCGTTCTCGTCGGGTTCGTCCTCGTCGGGCTCGTCCTCGTTCGCCTCGTCCTCGTCGCCGCCGGTCGACGGGGCCGGGGTGGTGGACGGCGGGGGGCTGCTCGGCGGGGTGGTGCTCGGCGGGGACGCTGCCGGGGGCTCGGTGGCGTACTCGACGGTGACCGTGCTGCCGGGGCTGAGTTCGCCGGTCGGGGAGACCGCCACGACCTCGCCGGGATCGACGTCGGCGGTGCGGCGGGGGACCAGGTCGACCGCCAGGCCGAGCTCGTTCAGCTCCGCCTGCACGTCGTCGACCGGCCGGCCCACGAAGTCGGCGGCGGTGACGGTGACGGTCTGCGTGGTCTGCGCCCCGGTCGTCTCGGGAGCGGAGGTGCCGGTGGTCGGTGGGGGCGTGGTGTCGGCGTCGCCGGTCGTGCCGCTGTCGGTCACCTGGGTGATGCCGAAGACGAGCGCGGCCACGGCCAGCAGCGCCAGGCCGGCCAGGGCGAGCCGCCTGCGCGAGCGCGGTGCCGGCGGGTCGGCCGGGGCCGCACCGCGGCCCGGGCCACCCGGGCGTGCGCCGGTCGACCCGGCCGGCCGGGCTCCGGCGGGGGAGCCGCCGGAGGGCACCGGGGCGGCGAACACCCGGGTGGCCGGGGTCGACCGGGCGGCCGACGCCGAGCCGGCCGGTGGCAGCACCGTCGTCTCGTCGGCGGTGGAGGCGGTGGAGGCGGTGGAGGCGGCGGAGGCGGTGGGCAGCACGGTGGTGCGGTCGGTGACCGGGCCGGGCAGGGGGCGTCCGGCGCGCACGTCGTCGACGGCGTCCCGGAGGGCGGCGCCGTCGGCGATCCGCTGGGCCGGGTCCTTGGCCAGCGCCGCGCCGATCAGGGCGCGGACCGGTTCGGGGACGTCGGCCGGCAGCGGTGCCGGGGTGTCCCGGATCTGCATCAGCGCGACCTGCACCGAGCTCTCCGCGTCGAACGCCCGGTGCCCGGCGAGGCACTCGTAGCCCACCAGCCCCAGGGCGTAGACGTCGCTGGCCGGGGTGGCCCGTGAGCCCTGCGCCTGCTCGGGGGAGAGGTAGTGGGCGGTGCCGATGACCTGGCCGGTCTGGGTGAGGGAGACGCTCGCCGCCGACAGGGCGACGCCGAAGTCGGTGAGCTTGACGGTGCCGTCGTCGGCGAGCAGCACGTTGCCCGGCTTCACGTCCCGGTGCACCACGCCGCCGGCGTGCGCGGCGGCCAGCCCGGCGGCGCACTGCCGGAGGACCTCCAGGGTGCGGTCGGGGGTGAGCCGGTGCTCGCGGTGCAACAGCTGGGAGAGCGACTCCCCGCGCACCAGCTCCATGACCAGGTAGGCCAGGTGCTCGTCACCCGGGTGCTGGGCAGGGACCTCGCCGTAGTCGAAGAGGGTGGCGATGTGGGGGTGCAGCAGCCCCGCGGAGAGCTGCGCCTCGCTGCGGAACCGGGCCAGGAACGTGGGGTCACCGGTGTACTCGCTGCGCAGCACCTTCACCGCGACGTCCCGGTCGAGCACGGTGTCGCGCCCCTGCCAGACCTGACCCATGCCGCCGGTCGCGATCAGGGAGGTCAGCTGGTAGCGGCCGTCGATCAGCCGGCCCGTGGGGTGCACCTGGCGCTCCCGTCGTCGTCCGTGGTCCGGCGGTCTGCCGGCGACCCGGTCAACGACCCTGCCACCCCGCGGCCGGGACGGCAGCGGCAGGGCACGCGTCGCCGGGGCGGCAGGCGTCAGGGGGTCGGCATCCCACCGTTGACGTTGAGGGTCTCCCCGCTGACGTAGCTGGACTCCGGGGAGGCGAGGAAGACGTAGGCCGGCCCCAGCTCGGCCGGCTGGCCGGCGCGACCGAGCGGGGTCTCCTGGCCGAACTCCGGCAGCGCCTCGGTCGGCTGGCCGCCGGAGGCCTGCAGCGGCGTCCAGAACGGGCCGGGGGCCACCACGTTGACCCGGATGCCCTTGGGGGCGAGCTGCTGGGCCAGCGCCTTGCTCATCGTGTTGATCGCGGCCTTGGTGGTGGCGTAGTCGACCAGGCCGGGAGAGGGCTGGTAGGCCTGGATCGAGCTGGTGTTGATGATCGTCGCGCCGGCCGGCAGGTGCGGCAGGGCCTCCTGCACGATCCAGAACAGCGCGTAGACGTTGGTCTTGAAGGTCCGGTCGAACTGCTCGCTGGTCACGTCGGCGAGGTCGTCGACGTAGGTCTGCCGGCCCGCGACGTTGGCGACGATGTCCAGCCCGCCGAGCTCGTCGACCGCCGTGTGCACCAGCGCCCGGGCGGCGGACTCCTCGGCGATGTCGGACGGGGCGAGCACGGCCTTGCGGCCGGCCTCCTCGATGAGCGCTGCGACCTGCTCGGCGTCGGACTGCTCGCTGGGCAGGTAGTTGAGGACGACGTCGGCGCCCTCGCGGGCGAAGGCGATCGCCGCCGCCCGGCCGATGCCGGAGTCGGCGCCGGTGACCAGCGCCTTGCGGCCGGTGAGCCGCCCGGTGCCCCGGTAGCTGGTCTCGCCGTGGTCGGCGCGCGGCGCCAGGTCCTGGGCGAGGCCGGGGGCGTCCTGGCTCTGCTCGGGGAAGCCGTCGGTGCGGTACCGCGTGGTCGGGTCGGTGAACGTGAACTGGTCGGGCACGGGTCTCCTCTGGTCGTGGGTGGCCGCACCGGCAGTGCCCGGTCCGGTTGCGGACCACACCCCGGGACGGCTGGTCAGCGCCAGGTCCACACCGGGGGTTCGAGCAGCGGCCGCACGGTGCCGCCGGCGGCGAGGTGCAGGCTCCAGGTGGCGTCCACGCAATCGGCGAACTCCTCGTCCATCGCGTCCGCCGTCCACAGGGTGCTCGTCCCTCCACAGCCGGCCGGCCGGCGGCGCCCGCGGCGTGCCTCGATCTGCTACCCGGCGGCGTCGGCACGGCCATCGGGGCGGGACCGGCGCCGGGGGAGGGAGTTCAGGCGGCGGGCGGGGCGCCGCGCAGCCGGACGACGGCGGCGCGGAAGTCACGTCGGCCGAAGAGCCGCCACGCGGTCCGCGCCGCGCGGGGCAGCCCCACCATCAGCCGGGCCCGGTCGCCGGCGCAGGCGTCCTCCAGGGCCAGGCCGAGCACGAGCATCTGCTCCCGCCCGGACAGCGGGTTGCCCGCGGCCCGGCTGATCGCCGCCCAGTCGGCCGAGGTGAGGTGCGTGGCGACCAGCGGCAGCAGTGCGCGCTCCTCGGCGGCGGTGTGCACGCCGACGGCGGCCGCCAGCCGGGTGCACGCCCCGGCGAAGACCTCCTGGGCCCGGTCGCCGCCCGCGACCGCCCACTGGCGGCCGGCGGTGGTCAGGTCCCGCAGCAGCTGGTCGATCAGCGTGGCCCGGGTCGTCCAGGCCCGCACCTCGCCCCGGGCGTCCTCGCGCACGCCGTCGGGGAGCCCGGTGAGCAGCAGCGGCCAGAGCAGGTCGCGCTCGGTGGCGTGGTGCTGCACGACCACCCGGGCGACCAGGTCGGCGTGGGCGGCCAGCTCGCCGGCGCGGGCGGTGTCGTCGGCCGGCGCCCAGGAGGTCAGCTCGGCGAGCAGCCGGAGCTCGCGGCGGGCGAGCCCGTGCAGCACCCGCTGGTAGGCGACGGCGGCCGTGCTCGGCAGCCGGTCGGGGTCGGGGGTCGGAGCGGCCGCAGGGCGGGGGAGGACCGCGGCGGTCATGGCGCACCTTCTCCGGTTCGGCAGTGGTTCGGACGCCAGCACGGTAGGGCGGCCGAGCCCCGGCCGGACAGTGATTTCGGGGTCCGGCGGCCAAGATCAGCCCAAGGTCGGGGGAACACGCCGCCGGGGTCATCCCCGAGTCGTAGGCGGTCTCACCCATCCGGGTCATCAAGCACGCCGGTGCGCCGGTCGACAGCTACCAGGCAGTCCCTGCCCGGGACCGGTGCCCTCGGCGACCAGGAGACATCCAGATGGACCACCAGCGACCCGACGAGCCCGCCGTGCGCCGGCCCGACGCGCCCCCGCGCCGCCGGACCGGACAGCGGCTGCTCGCCGCCGCGGCGGCCGCGGTGCTCGGGTTCGGCGGGGCCGCGGCCATCGACCACCTGGCGCTGGCCGACGGCATCGAGCCCCTGGCCGACTTCGGCCCGGACGGCGACGGCCTGAGCCGGCTGGTGGTCACCGCCGCCGGCCGCGCCGTGGACGACGCCGGGCTCGCCGCCCTGCAGGCGCACCCCGGCGTGGTCAGCGCGCAGCGGATCTTCGACGGGTCGGTCCTGGTGGCCACCGAGGGCCTGTCCGTGGCCGACCTGGACGGCGTCGTCACCGACGCCACGGTCGAGCCCTCGATCACCGCCTCGGTGTTCGGCACCGTCAGCGATCCGTACTGGGCGCAGTACGGGTGGAACCTGCAGAACACCGGCTCGAACGCCTACGGCCAGTCGGCGGTCGCCGGCGCCGACGTCGCGGCGCCCGAGGGCTGGGCGGCCGGCACCGGCCGCGGCCTCGTCGTCGCGGTCACCGACACCGGGCTGGTGGCCGACCACCCGGACCTGGCCGGCGCGCTGTGGACCAACCCCGACCAGGCGTGCAACGCCCCGGACACCGACGGCAACGGCCTGGCCGGTGACTGCCACGGCTGGAACTTCTACCGGGCCAACGCCGACTACACGAACGCCGGCGGCGACAACAGCCACGGCACCGGCGTCTCCGGCCTGGCCGGCGCGCGCGCCGGGAACGGCGCGGGCTCGGCCGGGGTCGCCCCGGACGTCACCATCATGCCGCTGGTCATCGGCTCCGGCGGCTCCGTCGACCAGGTGGCCGGTGCCGCGGCGATCGTCTACGCCGTCGACCAGGGCGCCGACGTCATCAACGCCTCCTGGGGCGGGGCCGGGCTGTCCGCCCAGCTGGTCGCGGCGATCGACTACGCCAACGCCCACGGCGTGCCGGTGGTGGCCGCCGCGGGCAACGACTCCGGCAACCGCGACGTCAACGAGGTCTACCCGGCCAACTACCGGGCGCCCAACGTGGTCACGGTCGGCAACGCCACCGCCTCCGACACGGTCAGCCCGAGCTCGGCCTACGGCGCCACCACCGTCGACCTGTTCGCCCCGGGCAACTGGGTCTTCACCACGGACAACACCGGCAGTTACAGCCTGATCAGCGGCACCAGCGCCGCGGCGCCGCAGGTGGCCGCCGCGCTGGCGCTGTACCGGGCGCACCTGCCCACCGCGTCGGCCGCCGACCTCAAGGCCCGGATGATGGCCGACACCCGCACCGCGCCCGCGTTCGTCGGGAAGTCGGTCAGCGGCGGCCGGCTGTCCCTGGCCGCGCTGGGCAGCACCGTCGAGGACGTGCACTACTCCTTCACCGGCATGCGGACGACGCCGGGCACGGTCACCCCGCAGGTCGTCGTCGACGGCTCGACGCCGGCCGGCGTGTACAGCGTGCGCCTCGGGCTCGGCCTGGAGTACCAGGGCGAGGTCATGGCGGTCGCCGGGCACCCGATCGACCTGGGCGGGACGGTCGCCACCACCGACGACACCGGTGGGGTCACCTTCGACCTGGGCAGCCGCCCGAGCGCCGGCCCGCAGGTGCTGAGCCCCTCGACCGAGCTCGGGGTCGGGCGGTACGTGCTGACCGTGCAGCTCTACCGCGACGGCGTCGCGGCCGGCCGGCAGTACGCCGCGCCGCTGCTGGTCGCCGCCGCGGCCGCCACCCCCACCCCGTCCGCGCCGACCTCCCTGGCGCCCTCCGGTGGATCGACTCCGACGTCCGCGCCGACCCCGGGGAGCACCGTCGCCCCGACCCCCGGGACGACGACCGCGCCGACCTCGTCCGCCCCGGGCGGGTCCGGGGGGACCACACCGACGTCGTCCGCCGCGACCCCGACGGCCGGTGCGCCGACGGGCACCGCGCCGGCCCCGACGACCCCGCGGGTGACCTCGTCGCCCACGGCGTCGGCGACCGCCACGCCCACCTCGTCCGGTGGCTCCGGCGGCGGCTCGGGCGGCGCGACCCCGACCGGCTCGTCGTCGGCCTCCTCGACCCCGAGCCCGACCTCGACGCCGACCCCGACCTCGACCGGCACCGCGGCGCCCCCGCGCAGCTCCACCGCGCCGGCGCCGGGCAGCACGCCGACGTCCTCGCCGTCGCCGACAGCGCCGGGTGGTGGCACCACCTTCCCGCCGACCGGGGCGTTCGGGCTGACCTCGATCAGCCCGGCGCAGGTGGGCACCGCCGGCGGTACGTCGGTGACGGTCACCGGCACGGCCATCCCCGCCGGTGCCCTGGTGGTCGTCGGGGGCAGCCGCTCGGCGACGGTGACCAGCGTGTCGGCGACCCGGCTGGTGTTCATCGCACCGCCGCTGGCGGTGGGCAGCCACGACGTCACCGTCTTCGCCCCCGACCGGACCACCTCCGCGACGCTGCCCGTGGCGCTGACGGCGGTGGACGGTGGCTCCGGCGGGGCCGCGCCGACCTCGGCCGGCAGCACGCCGACGGCCACGGCGACGGCCACGGCGACGGCCACGGCGACGGCCACGGCGACGGCGACACCGACGTCGGGTGGTGCCCGGCCCACCGAGCTGGCGGGCCCGCACGGCATGCGGCTGGTGCGGTCCACGGTGCTGGCGTCGCTGGTACCGCGGATCTGGCAGGTCAACTGCGCGTCGGCCTGCAGCGGGATGGCCGTCTGACCGACTCCCGCCGGCCCGCCCGCACCCGGGTGGGCCGGCGGTGACACCCGACTGCGGCTCACCGGACAGGATCGGGGCATGCCCGCTCCCGGTGACCCGCTGCGTTCGCTCGGCTTCCTGACGATCGGCCTGTTCGACGGGGCCGACCCCGGTCCCGGCCACGAGACCACCCTGCAGGTCATCGAGCTCGGCGAGCAGCTGGGCTTCGACAGCGCCTGGCTGCGGCACCGGCACCTGCAGTACGGCATCTCCTCGCCGGTCGCCGTCCTGGCCGCGGCGACCCAGCGCACCTCCCGCATCGCGCTGGGCACCGCGGTGACCCCGCTGGGCTGGGAGAACCCGCTGCGGCTGGCCGAGGACCTCGCCACCGTCGACGTGCTGTCCGGCGGCCGGCTCAACCCCGGGGTCAGCGTCGGCCCGCCGATGCACTGGGACGACGTGAAGGCCGCGCTCTACCCGGACACCGCCGACCTCGAGGACCTCTCCTACGAGCGGGTGTCCCGGCTGGTGCGCTTCCTGGCCGGGGAGCCGGCGTCGTCGTTCGCCGGCCGCGAGGGCGTGGTCGAGGAGTGGTCGGACCGGGTGCAGCCGCACTCACCCGGGCTGGCGTCCCGGGTCTGGTACGGCGGCGGGTCGCTGCGCTCGGCGCAGTGGGCGGGGGAGCAGGGGCTGAACTTCCTGACCTCGTCGGTGGTCAAGGCCGAGTCCAGCGAGGACTTCGCCACCGAGCAGGCCACCCAGGTGCAGGCGTTCCGGGCGGCGAACCCGGCGGGCCGGGTGTCGCAGGGGCTGGTGGTCATCCCGACCGACTCGGCGACGGCCGAGCAGCGGGAGAAGTACGCCGCCTACGTCGAGGCGCGGCTGCCGCGGACGGCGACGCCGCAGGGACCGGCGCGGATGATGTTCGCCCCCGACCTGATCGGGACCTCGGAGCAGATCGCCGAGCAGCTCCACGCGCACGCCGGGTTCCGCGAGGTGTCCGAGGTGGTGTTCGCGCTGCCGTTCAGCTTCGAGGCGGCCGACTACGTGCAGATCCTCACCGACACCGCCCAGCACCTCGGCCCGGCGCTCGGTTGGTCGCCGACCGCCTGAGGCGCGCGGTCCGCCCGCCGTCGCGGGCCACGGGTCAGTCGGCCGGGTCGGCGATCCAGTGACCGGTGTGCGAGAAGTCCTCGGTCGCCGGGCGCTGGCAGGACGGGCAGGGGTCGGCGACCAGGTTGCCCTCGGTGCCGAGCCGCTGGCGCAGCCGGCGCATGGAGCGGGCGCCGTCGGACAGCTCGGAGATCCAGCTGTCGAGCGCGTCTGCCTGTGGTGCGTGGTCGGTGGTGCGCATGCGGGGGTCATCGGCGGCCGGCCGGCCGGGCGGGACCGTCGCGGCACGGGTGCGCAGGATGAGCCGGATGTGACGGGGCGGCGGCGCAGCCCACACCGGCCGACGTCGGACACGGCGGTACCGGACCGGTCGTGGGCGACCGATAGCGGGGAGGAGATCCCGGCGGAAGGAACCACCCAGTGCGCACCCGCACCCGTTTCGGCGACCGGCTGGCCGTGCTCGGCGGAGCCCGGCTCGACGTCCTTCGTGTCGCCCCCGGCGCACGCGCCCGGCAGGTCGCCCTCGGCGGCGTGCTGGTGAGCACGGCCGCGCTGGCCGCGCTGTCGGCGGCGTTCGCCGTCCACATGACCCTCGGCGCCTGGTGGGCGCTGGCCACGGCGATCGGCCTCGGCTGGGGGCTGGTGATCCTCAACCTGGACCGGATGCTGCTCACCGGGATGTCCCACGACCCGTCCTGGCAGCGGAACGTCGCGATGGCGCTGCCGCGCGTCGCGCTCGCCCTGATCCTGGGCACGGTCATCTCCACCCCGCTGACGCTGCAGGTGTTCAGCAAGGAGATCGACGCGACGATCGTGACGATGCAGGCCGAGGCCGCGCAGGAGTTCAGCGAAGGGCTGGACGCCGACGAGCGGTACGCGCAGATCCCGGTGCTGTCCGAGCGGATCGCCGAGTCGCAAGCCGTGCTCGCCGGTGGGCGCACCGCCGACCCGAACGCCGCCCCCACCGTCGTCGCCGCGCAGGCCGAGCGGGACGCCAAGCGCGCCGCCTACGACGCCGCGGTCGGCCGGTACGACGAGCTGCAGGCCAAGGCGCAGTGCGAGCTGGACGGCACCTGCGGCTCCGGCCGGGCCGGCACCGGCGACGCCTACTTCTCCGCTGCGGCGGCCGCGGCCCAGGAAGCCACCGCCCGCGACCGGGCGAAGGCCGAGCTGGACGACGCCGAGGCCGCGCTGCAGCAGACCCGGGCGACCGCCGCCGACGAGGCCGCCAGCGCCGACGCCCGCGGGCTCGCCCTGGCGCGGACCGACCTGGCCGCGGACTCCGCGGAGCTCACCCGGCTGACCGATGCCCGCAACGCCGAGCAGGCCGCCTTCGACGCCGAGAACGGCGAGAGCGACGGCATCCTGGCCCGGCTGGAGGCGATGGACCGGCTCGGTGAGGAGCGGCCGATGGTCGGCACCGCCCACCTGATGCTGTTCCTGCTGTTCCTCTGCATCGAGGTGCTGCCGGTGCTGGTGAAGGTGATGCTGAACTTCTCCCCGCCCAGCGCCTACGACCGGCTGCTGGAGGTGCGCGACGCCGAGGAGATCGAAGCGGAGAAGATTCGGGTGAACGGCCGGCAGCGGGCGCAGCGGGCCCGCGCCGACCTGGTCGTCGCCGCGGAGACCGACCGGATGGCGCGGGAGATCCTGGAGCGGGAGGCCGCCCAGCGCGAGGAGGCGGCGCGCAAGGCAGCCCGCCGGCGCGCCCGCCGGCTGCCGCGGACGCTGCGGGCGATCTTCCCGGCCCGCGACGGTGCCCCGGCCGCGCCCGAGATCATCGAGCCGACGCTGGACACCGGCGAGCTGGAGGCGCTGCTCACCGGCTCCTACGAGGCGGGGATGTACGGCACAGGTTCCCGCCGCGCCGGCCGCCCCGAGGTGCCCGGCCCCCGGCCGGCCGCCGAGGCCGTCCTGGCCGGAGCCGACGACAGCGACCGCTGACCCCGCGTTCGCCGAGAATGGCCATTTCCGCCCCCTTCACAGGGGGCGGAAATGGCCATTTTCGCCCCCGACGTGAGTGACGGCACCGCCCCGCAGCGTGCCGGGCGCCCGGTCGTGGGCTAGACAAGCAGGCATGACCGAGGTGACGAACAGCTCTGGCTCCCAATGGCTGTCCCGGGAGGAGATGGACGCCGCCCGGGAACGGCTGCCGATCCTCTACGTCGACGCGGTGCCGGTGCGCGTCGACGACCACGGCGTCGTCACCGCCGTCGGGCTGCTGCTGCGGATCGGCGAGGACGGCCAGGTGAAGCGGGCGCTCGTCTCGGGCCGGGTGCTCTACCACGAGCGGGTGCGCTCGGCGCTGCTGCGGCACCTGGAGAAGGACCTCGGCCCGCTGGCCCTGCCCCGGGTGCCGGCGGCGCCGCAGCCGTTCACCATCGCCGAGTACTTCCCGACCCCCGGCGTCACCCCGTTCCACGACCCGCGGCAGCACGCGGTGTCGCTGGCCTACGTGGTGCCGGTCGAGGGCGACTGCGCGCCGCAGCAGGACGCGCTGGAGCTGACCTGGTTCACCCCCGACGAGGTGCGGGAGGCCGCCGTCCTCGCGGAGCTGGCCAACGGGCAGAGCGCGCTCGTGGTGCAGGCGCTGGCCCACCTCGGCGTCTGACCGCCCGCTCCCGTCGACCCAGGCACAGGAGCCTTTGCACCCGGTTCCGCGACGGATACCGGGTGCAGAGGCTCCTATGCCTCGAGGTGCCGGGCGGGCTCAGGCGGGGACGGGCGCGGTGTGCACCAGGTCGGCGATCTGCCGCTTCACCGCGCTGAACGCCGGTGACGTGACGTCCCGGTCGGGAGGTCGACGGGCACGATCGCCTGCACGTGCCCCGGGACGCCGTGCGCCGCGCCGCCGGTCATCACCACGACCCGATCGGCGAGGAACACCGCCTCCTCGATGGAGTGGGTCACGAACACCCCCGTCGTCCGGGTGTCGACGTGGATGCGCTTGAGCTCGGCCTGCAGGTCGGCACGGGTGAGCGCGTCCAGGGCACCGAACGGCTCGTCCATCAGCAGCAGCGCCGGGTCGTTGGCGAGCACCCGGGCGATCCCCACCCGCTGCTGCATGCCGCCGGACAGCGGCCCGGGGTACGTCCCGGCGAACCGGGCGAGCCCCACGGCGGCGATGAACCGGTCGGTGAGAGCGGTGACCTCGGCCTTGGGCAGCTTCTTCCGGGCCGGCCCGTGGGCGACGTTCTCCCGCACCGACAGCCACGAGAACAGGCCGTGGTCCTGGAACACGACGCCGCGGTCGGGCCCGGGGCCGGTGACCGGCGTCCCGCCGACCTCGACGGTGCCGGCGGTGGGCTGCTCGAAGCCGCCCAGGATGCGCAGCAGCGTGCTCTTGCCGCACCCGCTGGGCCCGACGACGGCGACGAACTCACCCGAGGCGATGGTCAGGTCGACGTCGGCCATCGCCGCGACGTCCCCGGCGTAGGCCTTGCTGAGGCCGGCGATCCGGACGTCGGCGGTCCGGCCGGCACTGCGGTGTCAGCGTGATGGCCCGCCCCAGCGACGGGATGGCCGTCGCCGTCGTCTCGTACGCCAGCTGGGCCGACCCCGAGCAGGCCGCCGAGGGGGCGCGGGTGTTCCGCGAGGAGTTCGGGCCCGCGATGGGCATCACCGTGACCGACACCGCCAACTTCGTGCTCTCCCTGGCCACCTGCCGGTGCCCGGGAAGACCTGACCGATGGCGCGGCGGACCGGTGTCGGTATCGGTCCGCCGCGCACGTCAGCGGGGGGTGACGCGACGCGACGCTCGCATCCGTGCGCGTCACGGAGCGACGGAGGTCGATCAGCTCGATGCCGGGCGGCCGCGGCGCGGTCGAGCGCCGGCGAGCGGGTGGCCGGATGACGACCCGGATGGGCTTGGTCCAACCAAGCATAGCTTGCTATGTTTCCGGCATGGCGATGACAGCTGGAGGCCGGACCGGTCGAGCACCGCGCATCGCGGTTCGGCAGGGACAGCGGGCGATCCACCTGGTGAGCGGCGCGCTGGTCGTCGCGGCGGTCTACGGCGGGGACCTCCTGCCGGGGTGGCTGATGGGTGTGGTGCGCTTCGTCGCCCTGCCGGTGCTGGTCGTCTCGGGCGTGGTGCTGTGGAAGTGGCCGCGGATCCGGCGGCTGGTGCGGGCTGTGCGGTCATGACGCAGCAGCCGCTGCTGCGGCGGGAGGAGTCGCTGGGGTACCAGGTGAACCACCTCAGCCGGCTGCTCACCAACGCGCTGCGATCCCGGGTGCAGGCGTTCGGCGTCGTCCCGGGGCAGTTCGCGCAGCTCCTGGCGCTGTACGAGCGCGACGGGCGGACGCAGGCCGAGTTGTGCCGCGATGTCCAGATCGAGCAGGCCACGATGGCGAACACGCTCAACCGGATGGAGCGGGACGGGCTGGTCGTCCGGACCGCCGATCACCGGGATCGCCGCCGCACCCTCGTCCACCTCACCCCGAAGGCGCGCTACCTCGAGGCCGTGCTTGTCGCCTCGGCCCTCGGGGTGAACACCGCGGCCACCGCCGGTCTGAGCGAGGCCGAGGTCGCAGCCTTCCTCTCCACCGTGCAGCGCCTGATCGACAACCTCGAGCGGGCAGAGGTCGACGGCCACGTGCCCGATCCCGATGAGCCGGTGGCCAGGTGAGCAGCAGTGCCCGCCGGAGCCCGGGCCGGCGGGACGATCAGCGGGGCACGACGTCCGGCCCGGCGAGGACGGCTGCCCGTGCGGACGGCTCCCTGTTCGCGCACGCGACCGCCCGAGGGCGGTCGGGTCCCGGGACGTCGGTGCTCGTGCGTCGCCGGGCTCATCCCGGTGGCCAGCTGCGGAGCGCGGCGTCGGCTACTCGCTGGAGGTCCTCGGCCGCTGCGCCGCCGGTGGCCTGCACGGTCAGGCCGTTCGCGATCGTCATGACGTAGCGGGCAATCAGGTCCGGGTCGGCGTCAGGAGGCAGGTCGCCCTCCTCGACCGCCTGCAGGAACCTGTCGCGGAGCAGCTGCTGCCCTCGGGCTCGCCACTGCGCCAGGGTGTCGTGTGCGGCTCGCCCGCTCTCGCCGACGGCCAGTGCGCCTTGCACGCCCAGGCAGCCGGCGGGAAGTCCCGGCCGGGTGTTGGCGCGGACCGAGCCGGCGAGGAACGCCCGCGCCACCTCCTGCGCGGTGGCTGCTCCCAGTGCCTGGAGCAGGTAGGCGCCGGGACCGTCGGTGTAGCGCTGCAGCGCCTTGTCGAAGAGGTCGCTCTTGTTGCCGAAGGCGGCGTACATGCTCTTCCGGGAGATGCCCATCGCCTCGGTCAGGTCGCTGAGGCTGGCGCCGTCGTACCCCTGCCTCCAGAAGACGATCATCGCCTTCTCCAACGCCGTCCCGGCGTCGAAGGCCCGCGGTCGTCCCGGTCGTGCTGTCTCCACCGCACCACCCTACGTCTTCTGCACCGATCGGTAGCCAACTGCTACGTTCCTGTTATGCACCGATCGGTGCACAACTGAGGAGGCTGGCATGCGCAGGCTGGAAGGCAAGACCGCGATCGTCACCGGGGGTGGCACGCAGGGCATCGGGCGAGCCGCGGCCGCGCGGCTGGTGAGCGAAGGCGCTCACGTGTTCATCGTCGGCCGACGGCGGACCGAGCTGGAGGAGGCGGTGCGGGTCATCGGCCCTGAGGTGACGGCCGTACCGGGCGACATCACGGACCCGGCGGACCTGGACCGGCTCTTCGAGGCGGTCGCCGCCCGTGGCCGAGGGTTGGACGTCCTCTTCGCCAACGCGGCCACCGCCTCGTTCGCGACCATCGAGACGATCACCGCGCAGGATCTCGACCAGGTCTTCCGTGTCAACGTCGTGGGCACGGTGCTCACGGTGCAGAAGGCGCTGCCGGTGCTCAACGAGGGTGCCTCGGTCATCGTCAACGCCTCGACCGCAGCCGACCACGGCGCGGTCGGATTCGGTGCCTACGCCGCCTCGAAGGCGGCCCTGCGGGCTCTCACCCGGACCTGGGCCAACGAGCTGAAAGGGCGGGGCATCCGGGTGAACGCCATTTCCCCGGGGCCCATCGACACCTCCGGGATCACCGAACTCGTGGGAGAGGCCAACGCGGCGGCCCACAAGGCGAGCGAGGGTGCCCGGATCGCCATCGGGCGGATCGGTCGCCCGGAGGAGGTGGCGGCCGCTGTCGCCTTCCTGGCCTCGGCGGACAGCAGCTTCATGCTCGGGGCCAACCTCTACGTCGACGGCGGGGAGAACCAGATCTGAGACCCCGGCGCAGCGACGGCGATCCAGCGCGGACCGGTGGGTGCTCGAGCAGGGCGCCCGGCCGGCTCAGGTGCTCGGGCGGGGGTCGAGCGAGGAGGTGGTGTGGGTCAGCTCCTCCGACGTCGACCACAGCCGTCGCGCGAGCGCTGGATCGTCCGCCGCAGCCGATCGGTCGACCACAGTGGCCGGGCCTCGCACCCCGAAGCGGCCGGGGCCGGTGAGCGAGCCCCCGGCGACGTCCCCGGCGGTGGCCAGGAGGGTGGGGAGCGCTCCGCGATCGGGGCCGTGCGCCAGCAGCGGGGTGGAGAGTGCGCTCAGGCGGTCGAGGAGGCGGTTGCCGCTGGTGATGGTGAAACCCGTCGATGCCCAGCCGGGATGGGCGGCCGTGGAGAGCACGGACGACCCCGCGGCGGTGAGGAGCCGTTGCAGCTCGACCGTGAAGAGCAGGTTGGCCAGCTTCGACTGCCCGTAGGCACCGAGCGGGCGATACGGGCGGCGCTCCCACTGCAGGTCGTCGACGTCGATCGTCGCGGTGCGGTGCGCGCTGGACGTGACGGTCACGACGCGGCTGGTGATGCGGTCGATGAGCAGGTTGGTGAGCGCGAAGTGGCCGAGGTGGTTGACCCCGAACTGGCTCTCGAATCCGTCGGCGGTCACCTGCCGGGTGCCGGTCATGGTGCCGGCGTTGTTGATCAGGTGGTCGAACGGTTCCCCGATGCCGGCGGCGAACTCCCGCACCGAGGCCAGCGACGACAGGTCGAGCCGGCGGGCCTCGACCCCTGCCCCGATCGTCCTCGCCGCGGTCCGGCCCTTGTCGACATCGCGCACCGCGAGGACGACGCGCGCGCCTTTGGCGGCGAGGGCGGCTGCGGTTGCCAGGCCGATCCCGCTGTTCGCGCCGGTGATCACCGCGGTCCGCCCCGTCTGGTCTGGCAGCTGTGCGGGAGAGGTGAGTCGGTTCATGCCGCACACTGTAGGCAGTGACAACATAGTTGTCAATGACTACACGGCGGTTATGCTGCCAGCATGGTCGAGAAGGTGCCGTACCGGCGGAGCAACCTGCGGGAAGCGCTCCTGGACCGGGCCCTGCTGGTCCTCCGGGACCGCGGGGCAGCAGCGCTGTCGCTGCGCGAGCTCGCGCGGGACGTCGGGGTGTCCCACGCCGCACCGTCCCGGCACTTCGCCGACCGCCAGCAGCTCCTCGATGCGGTGGCGGTCGAGGGATTCCGGCTGCTCGCCGTCGAGATCGCCGAGGCGGTCGGCTCGACGAGCGAGCCGGACGCCCAGGTGCGCCGTCTGGCGCACGCCTACCTGGCCTTCGCGATCGAGAAGGCCAACCTGGTCGAGGTCATGTACCGGCACGAGACCGGGCGCGACGCGGAGGTGGTTGGCCGGAGCGCGGCCGCGGCGTTGGAACCGCTGGTGCACCTGTTCCGCCGTACCGGGCAGGAGGAGCTCCTGCGCGGCGGGGACGCCGAGTCCGCCGCGACGCTGTTCCTCGCCATGCTGCAGGGGCTCGCCGCGCTGGTGAGCTGCGGTGTCGTGCCGCCGGCGGCCGTGCCGGCGCTGGTCGATGACGCCGTGCCCCGCTTCATCGGCTCCGGAGCCCGGCCCCGGGACCAGCGGTCATGAGCCGCGTCGTCGTCGAGCAGTTCGGGGGCCCCGACCGGCTCGTCCTGCGCCGGCGGGCCGAGCCGCCCCGGTCCCGGTCAGGTGCGCGTGCGCGTCACCGCGATCGGGCTCAACCCGATGGACTGGATGATCTCCTCCACACCCGGTCTGGCGGCGGCTCTCGGCATCTCCCTCCCGTCCGGCTTCGCGCATGACTTCGCGGGAGTGGTCGACGAGGTCGGCGACGCCGCACCCGGCTTCGCCGTCGGGGACCGGGTGTTCGGCACCGTCCCGAGCAGGGCTGCCGCCGACCATCTCGTGCTCGATCGCGCCGACACCGTGTACCGGACGCCCGACGAGATCCCGGACGTCGTCGCGAGCACGCTGACCGTGGCCGGCCTGACCGCATCGGCTGCGCTCTCGGTCATCGGGGTTGCCGCCCGGGACACCGTCCTCATCGGTGGCGCAGCGGGAGGAGTGGGTGTCTTCGCCGTCCAGCTCGCCAGGTCGGCGGGCGCGACGGTGATCGGGACGGCGGCGCCGCAGACCGCTCCCTTCCTGCGCGGACTGGGAGCGGAGCCCGTCGCCCACGGCCCCGGACTCGCGGGCCGGGTCGCCGCGATCGCCGCCGAGCGCGTCACTGCCGCACCGGCCTCTTCGGGGCCGACGCCGTGCACGCCGCCCTGGCCCTCGGGGTGGAACCCCGCCGGATCTCCGCGATCGCCGCCGGAGCGGCCCTGCCTCCGGGCGTTCGCTCGACGGGCGCCCGGGACGCCGGCCCGGACGCCATGGGCACCCTCATGGACGCCCTTCGCGCAGGGCGGCTGCACGTGCCCGTCGCCGTCACCTTCCCGCTCGAGCGCATCCGGGACGCCGTCACCGCGCAGGCCGCCCGCCACGTGCACGGCAAGATCGTCGTCACGACCGGCTAGCGACCTGGCTCCGCGGCGCTCGCCCGCCCCGGATGCGGACGGGGCCGGCGGTCCGCCCCGGTGCTCAGCCGGCCAGGTGGGTGGCGAGGAACCGCCCGGCCTCGGCCAGCGCCCGGTCGGCCTCGTCCAGCATCCCCGCGAACCCGACGAAGACGTGTGGCACGCCGGGGGTGACCTGCAGGGTCACCTGGACCCCGGCGGCGGCGGCTCTCGCGGCGAGCCGGGTGGAGTCGTCGAGCAGCACCTCGTTGCCACCCACCTGGAGCAGCAGTGGTGGCAGGCCGGTGAGGTCGGCGAAGAGCGGGCTGAGCCGCCCGTCGCCGAGGTCGTGACCGCCGCCGTAGTCCAGCGCCCGCCGGCCCAGCCCGGCAGGGTCGACGGAGGGGTCGACGGGGGCCTTGGTGACGATGCTCTCCCCGCTCAGGGTCAGGTCGACCCAGGGGGAGACGAGGTACACCGCCGCCGGGGCGGGCAGTCCGGCTGCCCGGATCGCCACCGCGGCGGCCAAGGCGAGGCCGCCGCCGGCGGACTCCCCGGCCAGGACGACGGCGCCGGCCGGCACGCCGTCCTCGAGCAGTCCCCGGTAGGCCGCGACCGCGTCGTCGGTGGCTGCCGGGTGGGGCGCCTCGGGGGCGAGGGAGTACTCCACCGAGACTGTCCGGGCCCCGGCCGCCCGGGCCACCCCTGACGCCAGCCCCACGGACAGGGCGGCGGCCCCGATCGCGTACGCGCCGCCGTGGAAGTACAGGATCGTGCTGGTCGCCGGGACGTCGTCGACGGTGACCACGACGACGGGCACGCCGCCCAGGGCGGCGTCCTCGGTCCGGACGTCGCCGGGCAGGGGGATCGCGGACATCATCTCGCGGTAGCGGCGCCGCTGTTCGGCCACCTCGCCGCCGAGGTCGAGCCCGCTGTGCCGGAGCACCTGGTCGATCGTGTCGCGCTGCTGCTGGGACATGTCGGTCCTCTCGTGGCGGGTCGGGTTCAGCGGACGATGGAGAGGTTGAAACCGGGGTCGCGCAGGGCGCCCATCAGGGCGGCGAAGAGCAGGAACCAGTGCTCCACGGCCCGGGCCGTGGCGATCCCCCCGAGGTCGATCTGCTGCTCCGTGGCCCAGCCGAGGTCGGCCAGGATCCCGGCGACGGTGGCCTTCGCGGCGGCGTCGTCCCCGGAGAGGAAGACGTTCGTCGGCTCGGGGAGGAGTGCGGGGTCGGCCCCGATCGGGCCGCCGACGGTGTTCAGCGTCTTGACCACGCGCACCTCCGGCAGTGCCCGCTGCAGGCGCTCGCCGAGGCTGGAGTCGGTGTAGATCAGCTCCATCCGCTCGTCGACGGCGTTGCCGATGTCGATCAGCACCCGCGTGCCGAGCGCATCGCGCAGCGGGGTGAGGGTCTCCAGCGAGTGGGCCGCGGCCAGGGCGCTGAGGACGACGTCCGCCCGCGCGATCGCCTCGGCGTGGCCGAGCACCGGGGCGGGCAGGTCGCGGGCCCGGCCGGGATCGCGGGAGCCGAAGACGACGTCGTGGCCCGCGCGCAGGAGGCCTGCGCCGAGGACCTGGGCCATCTGGCCGGTGCCGAGGACGGTGATGTCCATGACGTGCTCCTGTCTCGGGTGGTCCGCTGATATTGTTCGAACTTGAACGAGCCGACCGTAACAGATAATTCGAATTTGAACAACCAGGAGGGCGTGTGTCCACCGAGCTGAGCGCCGGCGAGCTGGCGGCCTACTTCGCGCTCCGCCGCGCCGGTGACCGGCTGCAGCGGGCCGTGACCGGGCACCTGCGCGACCTCGGGCTCACCGAGGTGCAGTTCTCGGTCCTCGCCCAGCTCGGCGAGAGCCCGGACGGGATCGGCATGTCCGACCTGGCCCACCGGCTGGTGGTGACCAAGAGCGGACTGACCTACCAGGCGGGGCAGCTGGAGAGCCGTGGGCTGGTCAACCGGACGGCTGACCTGGACGACGACCGCGCCGTCCGGCTCCGGCTCACCGCGGACGGCGCGGAGCTGCTGGCGCGGGCGCTGCCCGCCCACATCGCGCTGGTCCGCGAGCTGTTCATCGACCGGATGACCCCCACCCAGCTCGCCGTCCTCCGCGAAGCGCTCACCCACGTCGCCGCGGACTGAGGGCCGCTCTCCGCGGTGCGGCAGCCGGTCAGCGACGCTGACTGCGGCACGTCAGGCCGCTCGTGCACGGCCCCGGCGGTCTCCCGCAACGCCGCCTGGGGTCAGCCGGTCTCGGTGGCCCCGCCCGCGGCCACGAGGTCGGACAGGGCGCCGGCGTCGCGGATGTCGGTGAACCCGAGGTCGGCCATCCGCGCGGCGGCCTCGGCGGAGCGGGCGCCGGTGCGGCAGTAGACGACATAGGTGGCGTCCCGGTCCAGCTGGGAGACCTGGTCGGGGAAGGTGTCCGCGCTGACGTCGATGTTCCGCGCGCCGACGAGGTGCCCGTCGGCGTGCTCGGCGGGGGTGCGGACGTCGATGACCGTGTTGCCGGCGACGCCGATCTCCTCCAGGGCCGTGCTGGGCTCGACGACGGTGACTCCGGCCGCGGGTGCGGCTGCTCCGGCGTCATCCGAGCCGGAGCAGCCGGTCAGCAGGAGGACAGCGGCGAGCGCGAGCAGTGCCCGCGACGTTCCGGGGAGAGCGATGACCGGGTTCCTGTCCGTGCGGCGGCGGGGGTGTCGGGTCGCCGCGTGCGGCGGTCCCTGCCCGCTCGACTGTCCCAGATCGCGGTGGTGCGGTGCGGGATCCGGCGTGCTCGCCCGGTCCGGAGGGTGGCGGCATCGAGCCACCGCCCCCCGGCGCGGCGGTCAGGCGTTGACCGGCACCTCGCCGAACTCGGCGACCGGGACGTCGGCCGCCGCGGCGGCGCGCACCTCGGCCGGGGTCGGCGGCAGCCCGATGCTCGGGGCGTGGCCGCGGAAGTTCGACAGCCACCAGCGCCAGTCGGCGGGCACCAGCTCGAACGGCGCCGGGTGGCCGAGCTCGCGGGCGGCCCACACCGGCCAGTGCGGGTTGGCCAGCGCGGGTCGGCCGATCATCGCGACGTCGATCAGCTCCTGGCGGATGACGGTGTCGGCGGTCTGCGGCACCCCGAGGTTCCAGCTGGTGGCCACCGGGATGCCGATCTCCCGGCGCACCCGGGTCGCCCGCGGGACGAAGCCGGCCGGCTCGTTGAAGAAGTGCGGGTCGACCATGTCGTCGGTGTTGCCGCCCATGCTCAGGTCGGCGAGGTCCAGCCCGTGCTCGGTCATCCAGCCGATCGCCTCGAGGGAGTCGGTGAACTGGACGCCGTCGGGGTGGAAGTCGTCCGAGCCCAGTCGCATGGTCAGCGGCAGCCGCTCGGGCCAGACCTCCCGGACGGCGTCCAGCGCCTCGAGCAGGAACCGGGCGCGGTTGCGGTTGCTGCCGCCGTAGGCGTCGGTGCGCTGGTTGGCCAGCGGGGAGAAGAAGCTGGCGGCGAGATAGCCGTGCGCGAAGTGCATCTCCAGCCACTCGTAGCCGGCGTCCAGGGCGCGGCGGGCGGCGTCGGCGTAGCTGCGGTGCAGCGCCTTGATCTCCTCCACGGTCAGCTCGTGCACCGGGTAGGAGTGGTCGCCACCGGCCGGGATGGCGGAGGGGCCCACGGTCTGCCAGCCGTGCGGGTGGTCCGGCGGGAGCGCCTTCCAGCTGCCCTGCGCGTTGGTCTCCTGGTGTGGCGGCACCTCGCTGCCCTTGCGCCCGGTGTGCCCCAGCTGGATCCCCGGGACGGCGCCGAAGCGCTTGATCATCGCCGTCACCCGGGCGTGGCCGGCGATCTGGTCGTCGTCCCAGATGCCGGCGCAGGAGGTCGTCGTCCGGCCGTCGGGGGTGATGGCGATCTGCTCCGGGAACACCAGTCCGAAGCCGCCCGCGGCGCGGGCGCCGAGGTACATCACGTGGTAGTCGTCCATGTGGCCGTCGACGGAGCCGTACATCGTCATCGGCGACATCGCGATGCGGTTGCGCAGGGTGACGCCCTTGAGGCTGAAGGGCGAGAACAGGTCCGGCATGGCGTTCCTCTCGGTGCTGCGGTGAGTGCGCCGAGCACACCGCGCCGGTGCTCCGGGCCGGTTACGGCCGCCGGGGGAGCCGGTCAACTCTTCCGCACGCGGCTCCCGTGCGCGCTGTGCGGATGCCGGTCTTGCTGTGACCGGTCGCACACGGTGCGTCGATGTCCGCGCTCTCACAGGTGCGTGGCGGTCTCGGAACGACGCTGGCCCCTTACCGCCGGCGTGTCGGCGCGCTCACGATCATGCGCATGACGTCAGCAGAGGTGGTCGGCAGCCGGGTCTCCCGTCGCGAGCGCGCCCGCCTCCTCGTCGTGCTCGACGGGGTGACCGGGGGAGCCGCGGAGCTGGTCCGCGCCCTGCGGGACGCGGCCCGGCAGGAGGGCAGCGTGCTGGCCTGCCGCGTCGTGCACCCGCGGGCGGACGACGTCGAGCGCGACCTCGCCCGGGCGGCGCTGGAGGCACAGGTGGCCCGGGCGGAGACGCAGACCGGGGTGCGCGGGCGCACCGAGACGGCGCTGCTGGACCCGGCCGTGTTCGAGGCGCTCAGCGGGACGGCGCGGGGCGGGTCGCTGGTCGTCGTCCAGGAGCACCGCCGGCGGGTGCTGCGCTCGGCCCCGCTGCGCACGCCGGCCTGACCCGGTGCGCCGTTTCCCGGTGGGCGGCGCGGGGCAGGTCCCCGGCCCCTGAGACAGAGGAGAGCGGCCATGCCGACCTGGGCCATCGTCGTCATCGTGATCGCAGCGGTCCTGCTGCTGGCAGCCATCGCCGTCGTGCTGGCCCGCCGCGGCACCGCGGCCAGGGCCCGCAAGGCCGACCAGGCGCGGGAGGCGCTGCGCGAGGCGCAGGTCCGCCAGGCCCGCGCCGACCAGGAGCAGGCGCTGGCCGACGAGCAGATGGCCCGCACCCGCCGGGAGCGCGCCGAGGCCGAGGAGCGGCTGGCGCTGGCCGAGCGGGAGGCGCTGGAGCACGCCGGCCGGGCCAACGAGGACCGGTCGGCCGCCCAGGAGCTGCGCGCCCGGGCCCAGAAGCTGGCGCCGGGGCTGTCCGAGCAGGACCTCGCCGACGACCACGACGACCACGACGACCAGCCGGAGCCGGACGCCGTCCAGCAGCCGGACGTCGTCCAGCCGGTCGCGCACGACGACCGCACCCCCTCGGGCGGCGGCGCCACGCGCGCCTGAGCCCGGCCCGGACAGCGCCGGTGGGGCGCCCACCCGGGGAGGGTCAGGGCACGACGACGACGGTCTTGGCGCGGGCATGGCCGGTCTCGACGTGCCGGATCGCCTCGGGGACCTGGGCCAGTGGGTAGGTGCGGTCGACCACCGGGGTGACCGCACCCGACCCGAACAGCTCGGCCAGCGCGGTCAGCCGCTCGGTGGTCGGGGTCGCGGTGAAGGTGACGATGCGCTGGCGCAGGAGCCGCCCGACGACCGCGCCGGTCACGAGCAGCCGGATGGGACCCAGCAGGCTGCCGCCGTCCCACACCCCGCCACCGGCCAGCAGCAGCGTCCCGCCGTCGGTGAGCAGGCCGCGGAGCTCACGCAACCGCCGGTTCCCGACCAGGTCGAAGACGACGTCGTAGCGGTCCGTCCGCGCGGTGACGTCCTCCACCGTGTAGTCGACGACGTCCGCGCCGAGGGAGCGCACCAGCTCGACGTTCCGGGTGCTGCACACGCCGGTCACCTCGGCGCCGAGGGCGCGGGCGATCTGCACGGCGAAGGTGCCCACCCCGCCCGCAGCACCGTTGACCAGGACCCGCTGGCCGGCCGTCAGGCGTGCGTGGTCGCGGAGCCCCTCCAGGGCGGTGCACCCTGCCAGCGGCATGGCCGCCGCCTGCTCGAAGGTCGACCCGGCCGGCTTCGGCGCGACCTGACCGGCGGGCAGGCAGGCGAACTCGGCGAACGCGCCGTCCGCGGCGCCGGCCTCGCCGTACACCTCGTCGCCGGGCTGGACGTGCGTGACACCCGCACCGACGGCCGCCACGACCCCGGCCACGTCGCGACCGCGGATGCGGGCCTTCGGCCGGCGGAGCCCGAGCGCGAGCCGGGCGATCCGCGGGTCACCGCGCATGACGTGCCAGTCGGCCGCGTTGACCGAGGCCGCGCGGACCCGGACCAGCACCTGCCCGGCGCCGGGGACGGGGGCGTCGACGTCCCGGAGCGTGAGGGTGTCGGTGGATCCGTAGGTGTCCTGGGTGATCGCCTGCATGGCGGCGCCTCTCGCTGCGCTGGGCCCGGGGCCGTCCCGGCGCAGCGGACGCTAGGGCTGCGAGGCCCCGTCCTCATCAGGGATGACCCTGATCGCGGCCCCGATTCAGGCGGGGACCAGCTCCCGCTCCCGCTCGACCTCGAACGGCCGGGTGGTCGCCGCGTGCGCCACCCCGGCGGCCACCACGACGGCCGCGGCGACGGCCGGCAGCAGCAGGCCGGCCTCGGCGCCCAGCTGGTCGACGACGATGCCGGTGACCGCCGACGCGACCGCCTGGCCGACGACCACGGCGGAGCCGAGCATCGTCATCGTGGTCGCCGAGCGGCCCGTCGGGCTGAACCGCGCGGCGAGGCTGTACTGGCTGACCAGCGTCGGGCCGATGCCGCAGCCGAGCACCGCCAGCGCCGCGATCAGCACCGGGACCGAGCGCGCGCCGGCGTAGGCGATCGCGGCGGCGAGCAGCAGCGAGCCGAAGACCAGCCACCGCGCCCGCTGGCTGAACCGCGCCGGGAACGCCGCCGAACCCAGGGCCAGCGCGGCCGACCCGATGCCCATGACGCCGTAGAGCAGCCCGGCCCGGTCGCCCGCGCCGTCGTCGGCGAGGAAGCCGGTGAGCGAGGTGAGCGTGGCGCCGAAGAAGAAGCCGATGCCGAGCGTGCCGGCGACCACGGTGAGCAGCGAGAAGCGGGCCAGCTCCCGGGCCGGCGCCTGCACCTGCGGCGAGTCGGCGCTGCCGGGGTGGAGCCGGCCGGTGGGGTGCAGCGCGAACCGGGTGACGAAGACGAACGTCAGCGCCGAGGCCCCGGCGATCGCCAGCCACGGAGCGACGGCGGTGGCCAGCAGCCCGACCAGGAACGGGCCGACGATGAAGACCATCTCGTCGGCCGCGGACTCGTAGGCCATCGTCGAGTTGAGCACCTTCTCGCGCCGGTGCGGCGCGATCACCCGGCGGATGATCGCGACCAGGCGGGTGCGCGACATCGGCGCGATCTGCGGCGCGGAGGCGCCGATCAGCACCGACAGGGCGAGCAGCAGCAGGTCGGGCGTGCTGCCGGCGACGACGAACGGGAAGGCCGCGAGCAGGGAGGCGTTGACCAGCCCGACCGGGACGAGCACCCGGCGCTGGCCGAACCGGTCGGCGGCCGCGCCGAGCAGCGGCCCGACGAGCGCCGTCCCGAGGCCGGCGGCGGCGGAGTTGAGCCCGCCGAGGGTGACCGAGCCGCGCTCGGCGACGACGAGGGTGAGCACGCCGACGGTGATCATCGCGTACGGCAGGCGCGCGACGAAGGCGAGCGGGAAGTAGGAGAAGCCGGCCTGCTTGATCAGCTCGTTGCCGGACGATCGGGTGTGGAACATGACCTCTGCTGGCGGGATCGGGCGTGCCGCCTTGCTGTGCCAGCAGGTAGTTACACACGTGTTTCAGGAACCTCACGACGATAACCGACGAGTGCGCGTCGCGCCCGGCCCAGTCGCTCCTCGGAGGGAGGTGTCCTCCTGCCACCGGGTCGGCCGCCCCGACCCGAACCGCCGTCAGGCGGTCAGCGCGATGTACTTCTCCTCGAGGAACTCCAGGATCCCCTCGGAGCCGCCCTCCCGGCCCAGCCCGCTCTGCTTCACCCCGCCGAACGGGGCGGCCGGGTCGCTGACGACGCCACGGTTGACCGCGACCATCCCGGCCTCCAGCCTGCGGGCGACGGCCATCGCCTCCCGCTCCTCGCCGAACACGTAGGCCATCAGCCCGTAGACGGTGTCGTTGGCCATCCGCACCGCGTCGTCGACGTCGTCGAACCGGACCACCGCGGTCACCGGGCCGAAGATCTCGGTGGTCGAGATGGCCGAGCCGTGCCGGACCCCGGTCAGCAGCGTCGCGTCGTAGAAGGCGCCCTCGGCCGACGACGAGCCGCCGCGGACCACGGTCGCGCCGTCGGCCACCGCACCGTCGACCAGACCGGCGACCTTGTCGCGCTCGGCGACGGACACCAGCGCCCCGAGGTCGTTGGCCCGGTCCAGCCCCGGGCCGACGGCGACCTTCGACAGCGCGGCGTCCATCCGCGCGACGAACTCGTCGTGCACCGAGGAGTGCACGTAGAACCGGTTGGCGGCGGTGCACGCCGACCCGCCGTTGCGCATCTTGGCCAGCAGCGCGCCCTCCACCGCCGACTCCAGGTCCGCGCCGGGCAGCACCAGCAGCGGCGCGTTGCCGCCCAGCTCCATCGACGCGCTCACCACCGTGTCGGCGCAGGCGTGCAGCAGGTCCCGGCCGACCTCGGTCGACCCGGTGAACGACAGCTTCCGCACCTCAGGCCGGTCGAGCATCTCCTTGACCAGTGGGCCGGTGGGCACCGGCGTCACCAGGTTCACCACCCCGCGCGGCACCCCGACCCGGTGCAGCACGTCGACGACGTAGGCCGCGGTCAGCGGGGTCTCCCGGGCCGGCTTGAGGATCGTGGTGCAGCCGGCGGCCAGCGCGGGTGCGAGCTTGCGGGTGGCCATCGCGGCTGGGAAGTTCCACGGGGTGACGAGCAGGGAGACCCCGATCGGCTGCCGGTCGACGACGATCCGCTTGTCACCAGCGGGGGAGAGGCGGTACTCGCCGGGCACCCGCACCGCCTCCTCGGCGAACCAGCGGAAGAACTCCGTGGCGTAGCCGGCCTCGCCGATCGCGTCGGCCCAGGACTTGCCGTTCTCCCGCACCATCAGTTCGGCGAAGGACTCGCGCTCCGCGGTGAGCACCTCGTAGGCCGCCCGCAGCAGCTCGCTGCGCACGCGTGGCGCGGTCGCCGCCCAGCCCTCCTGCGCGGCGGCCGCGGCGTCGACGGCGGCCGCGCAGTCGGCGGCGGTGGCGATGGCGAACGACGCGACCACCGAGGAGTCGGCCGGGTCGACGACGTCGAACCGGCGGCCGTCGGAGCCGGGTCGCCACTGCCCGTCGATGAACAGGTCGGTGTGCAGCTCGGGAAGGGTCACGCGGGGCTCCGATCGGTGAGTTCTCCGGCATGGGCGTGCTCGAGCACCTCGAGCAGCAGGTCCCGGGTGGGGTCGGTTGGCGCGATGGCGAGCAGCCGGGCCGAGCGCAGGCCGAGGTCGGCGACGCGCGGCAGCTGGTCGCGGCCGATGCCGATCGCTGCCAGGTCCGCGGGTACGCCGATCCGCGCGTTGATCTCCACGACCCGGGCGACGGTCCGCGCTGCCGAGGCCTCGGCGGCACCGATGCCCTCCAGCGCCGCGCCGAGCGCGGCGATCCGGTCGGCGACCGCCGGGTCGCGGCGCAGCACGTCGAGGACGTAGGGCAGCAGCAGCCCGGTGCCCAGGCCGTGCGGGGTCTTGGTCAGCCCGCCGATCGGGTACTGCAGCGCGTGGCAGAGGTGGGTGCCGGTCGAGCCGAACGCGATGCCTGCCAGCAGCGCGCCGCGCGCGACCTCCTCGCGGGCGCGCCGGTTGCCCGGCTCGGTGACGGCGACCGGCAGCCAGGGCCCGAGGTGGCCGGCCGCCTGCAGCGCGACCGGATCGGCCAGCGCGTTGCGGCCGGTGAAGACCGGCAGCGGCGCGGACCAGTCGACCGGCAGCGGCCGCGCGGTGTAGGACTCCGCGGCGTGCACCAGGGCATCGATGCCGGCGAAGGCCGTCACGCTCGCCGGGGCACCCAGGGTCAGCTCGGGGTCGACGACGGCGGCCACCGGCACCAGGAACGGGCTCGAGATACCCACTTTCAGCTCGCGCTCCGGGTCGGAGACGACCGCCACCGGGGTGACCTCCGAGCCGGTACCCGCCGTGGTGGGCACCGCGACGACCGGCAGCACCGGCCCGGGCACCAGGTTCTCGCCGTAGAAGCGGGACAGCGGGCCCTCGTACCGGGACAGCAGTGCGACGACCTTCGCCGCGTCCAGCGCGCTGCCGCCGCCGATGGCCAGGACGACGTCGGCCGCGTGCTCCCGCGCCGTCTCGGCGGCCGCGGTGAGGCTCGCGACCGGCAGCTCCGGGGTGATGTCGGAGTGCACCCGCACGTGCAGGCCGGCCGCGGTCAGGCCGGCGACGACGGACGCGAGCAGCTCCGTGCCGGCCAGGAACGGGTCGACGACGGCGAGCACCCGGTTGCCGGACACCGTCACCAGCTCCGGCAGCTGCGCCCGGGCACCCCACCCGACGTGCACCCGCGCCGGCAGCCGCAGCGTCCCCACGGCCTCAGGCAACGAACCCACCGTCCACCGGCAGGACGACGCCGCTCAGGTGCGACGCCCGGTCCGACAACAGGAACGACACCACGCTGCCGACCTCGGCGCCGGTGCCCGCCTTGCGCAGCGGGGTGGCCGCGATGCGCGCCTCCACGCCGCCGGGGATCGCCTGCCGCGTCTTCTCCAGCATCGGGGTCTCGGTCGGTCCGGGGGCGACGACGTTCACCCGGATGCCCAGTGGCCCGACGTCGTGCGCGGCGGTGCGGGTCAGCCCGATGACTGCGTGCTTGCTGGCCTGGTACGCGCCCATCCCGGAGCTGCCGCGCAGCCCGCCGATGCTGCTGACGTTCACGATCGAGCCCGCGCCGGCCGCCGCCATCACCCGGATCTCCTCGCGCAGGCACAGCCAGGTGCCCTTCACGTTGACCGCCATGAGCTGGTCGAAGTCGGTCTCGGACACCTGGTCCAGCCGGCCCGCCTGGGTCATCGCGGCGTTGTTGAACGCCCCGTCCAACCGACCGAACCGCTCGACGGTCGCGTCCACGAACCGGACGACGTCCGCCGCCCGGGACACGTCACCCGGGCAGTACCCGACATCGTGACCGGCGGCGTCGAGCTCCTTCGCCAACGCGGCCAGCGGCTCTTCGCCGCGCGCCACCAGCATCAGCGACGCGCCGTCCCCGGCCAGCACCCGGGCGGCGTCGGCGCCGATGCCGGCGCTCGCGCCGACCACCAGCACGACCTTCCCCTCCAACGCGGCACTCATCGGGTCTCCTGTCGCGGTCGTGCGGATCGGCCCGCGGCGACGGCCGCGCGCGCGGCGGTGCCGAGCATCGTGGCGTCGTTGCTGAGCATGGTGAAGGTGAACCCGGCGTCGACGGCGGTCTGCGCCGCCTCAGCCGTCGCGGCGCCGGCGTTGCCCACCGGCACCCCGGCGGCGCGCGCGGAGTCGACCACGGCGGCGACGAGCTCGGCGACCGCCGGGTCGCCCGGCGTCCGTCCCTCGCTGACCGCCAGGTCGACCGTGCCGACGAGCAGCGCGTCCACGCCGTCGACCGCGGCGATCTCCTCGGCGTTGCGTACGCCCGCGGCGGACTCGATCTGGGCGATGAGCATCGCCTCCTCCTGGCCGAAGCGCAGGTACTCGGCCAGGGGCTGGGCGCCCCATGCACCCGCCCGGCTGGTCGACCCCACGCCGCGCTCACCCAGTGGCGGGAAGCGCACGGCGGCGGCGGCGCTTCGGGCCTGCTCGACGGTGTCCACGTGCGGCACCATGACGCCCTCGGCACCGGCGTCGAGCACCCGCTGCACCAGCCCCGGGTCGAGGCCGGGCACACGCACGATCGCGGAGACCCCGGTGTGCAGCGCCGTCGCGATCAGCGTGGACGCCGACTCCAGGCTCATGGGTGAGTGCTCGAGGTCGATGACCGCGACGTCGAAGCCGGCCAGTGCGACCAGCTCCACCACCTCCGGTGCCGGGATCTTCACCCACGTTCCGAGCGCCGGTCCGTCTCCGCGGGCCAGGGCGGCCCGGAACAGGCTGGTCCTCACGGCGCCGGGTAGTCGTCGGCGTTGAGCACCCAGCCCGAGGCCGAGAAGTCGGCACGCGGCGGGGAGAACAGGTCGATCAGCTGCTGGTGCGGGCCCACGCCCTGGGTGGTGTGCACCGTCGGCGGCGGGATGACGCAGATCGACGGGGTGGCGATCTCCCGGTTCTCGTCCGGCCGCCACTGCGCCGAGTCCGGGCCCCACGGGTAGCGGATGTGGTGCATGAACCGGCCCTTGACCGCCAGCGAGATCTGCTCGAAGTCCTCGTGGGTGTGCGGGGAGAGCTTCTGCGCGTTCCGCGGCTGCGGCTCCTCGGCCAGGAAGTTCACCATCAGGTTGGTGGTGCGGAAGATCCGGCCGAACCGGCCCTCGGCGATCGGGGTGTCGGCGAGCCGGTAGACACGCAGCCGGAAGCCACCGACCGGGTCCGGCCACGGCACCAGCGGCGCGGCCCGCAGGTCGGGCTCGGCATAGGCCCCGGCGTTGAGCGCGCTCGCGGTGAGGTCGGGGGCCGCCGACGAGAACAGCCGGATGAGGACGCCGTCGCCGTCGACCCGGACCTCGCTGTCCCCGGGCGGGACGACGACGAACGCCTCCTTCGCGACCGACTCGGTGACCCCGCCACCGGTCACGGTGACCGGCGCGCTGCCCGAGTACAGGAGGACGGCGTACTCGTCGGGCTGCCCGGTGCGGGTGAACACGTCACCGGCCGTCGCCTCGGTGTAGGCGATCACCAGGTTGGTGGCGCGGGCGATCCAGGTGCGGCTGCCGTGCGGTGCGGTCTCCGACGGCGGCAGGGACAGGAACTCGATCCACTGCGAGGCCTTGATCGGGGTCGACGGGTCGACGCTCCGCTGCGGGGCGGCGGTGGCCAGCTTCGAGCGGATGTCGTCGGCGGCGTACGTGGTCATGCGAGTGCTCTCCCGTTCAGGGTGGCTGTGCCGCGGAGCGCGAGCATCGCGCGGGCGTCGGCGGGGGTGGCGATCTGCTTGCCGAGGTCCTCGACGACGGCGCGGATCCTGATGACCTGCTGGGCGTTGCTCTCGGCCAGCCGGCCCTTGCCGAGCCAGAGGCTGTCCTCGAGGCCGACCCGGACGTGCCCGCCGAGCCAGGCGCTGTGCGTGGCGAACTGCATCTGGTCCCGGCCGGCGGCGAAGGCGGAGAACGAGTAGTCGTCGCCGAAGAGCTTGTCGGCGATCCGCACCATGTGCTCGAGGTTCTCGTGGTCGGAACCGATGCCACCGAGGATGCCGAAGACGCCCTGGACCAGCAGCGGGGTCGGCACCAGCCCGCGGTCGACGAAGTACGCCAGGGAGTACAGGTGACCGATGTCGTAGCACTCGAACTCGAACCGGGTGCCGGCCGCACCCAGGGTGCGGAGCGTGTGCTCGATCCGGTCGAACGTGTTGATGAACGGGTGGCTGTACGTGGCCTGCACGTACGGCTTCTCCCAGTCGTGCCGCCACTCGGTCACCCGGTCGGCGATCCCGGAGTAGACGAAATTCATCGAGCCCATGTTCATCGAGGCGAGCTCAGGTGCGAACGTCGTCGCGCCGGCCAGCCGCTGCTCCATCGTCATCTGCGACGAGCCGCCGGTGGTGATGTTGATGACCGCGTCGGTGGCCTCGGTGATCCGCGGGACGATCTGCGTGAACACCTCCGGCTCCCAGGCGGGGCGTCCGTCGGGGTGCCGGGCGTGCAGGTGCACGACGGCGGAGCCCGCCTCGATGGCGCCCAGCGCGGCCTCGACCACCTCGTCCGGGGTCACCGGCAGGAACGGGCTCTGCGAGGGGACGTTGACCGAGCCCGTCACGGCCGTGGTGATGACGACCTTTTCCGCCTTCCGCATCAGTTGCTCTCCTCCAGGCCGAGGAGGAAGGCGGTGTTGCGGCACATCATCTGGCGGATGTCGGCGGCCGGGATGCCGTGGTCGAGCAGCTGCTGGGTGACCAGCAGGTAGGCGTCGACCGGCAGCGGGTTGCCGATCTGGCCCAGGTCGGAGTCGATGACGGTGTGCTCCGGCCCGATCTTGCGGATCCAGTCGACCAGCTGCTCGATCGGCCAGTCCGGTGCCGTGACCCGCGGGTCGTACATGGACAGCTCGTGCTCGACGAAGGCGCCGAGGCCGACCATCTTCTCGATCGCCTGGTCCGAGGCCTTGATGATGTAGTCCGGGTGGTGGATCAGCATCCGCCGGACACCGTTGCGGTGGGCCGTCTCGAACCAGGCGACCATCGACTCACCGTCCAGGTGGCCGCCGGTGAGCAGGACGTCGGCGTCACCGACCAGCCGGGTGACCAGGTCGGCCTCCTGCGACACCTGGCCGGAGGCATCGAAGACCGACACCTCCTGCTCGTAGAGGTTGCCGGTGTTGTGCGGGAAGCCGTCGTCGTGCCGGTGGGCCTCGATGTGCTGGCCGGCCGAGACGGTGGGCCCCCAGACGCACCGGCCGCCCATGGTGAGGGCGACCGCGACGGCCGAGGGGTTGATCCCGCCGACCTCGGAGTTGAGCGCTACGCCGCCGTACATCGGCGTCGGTGCCTCGGTCAGCCGCGGGCCCATGGCCAGCAGGTCCATCACGGTGTTGTGGTGGTGGGACTTCACCAGCGCTGCCCGCATGCCGATCCGGGCCCCGTCGTAGGAGGCCTCGACGTGGTCCAGCCGCCGGGGGAAGGGGCTGGGACCGGAGTGGCAGTGCAGGTCGACGACGCCGTCCAGGACCTTCAACAGTGCCGGGGTCGGCTCGACGTCCGCGTCGACGGTGGCCATCCGGGATCCTCCTTGTAGAGCGAACATGATGTTCGGTATGCGCATCTGATGTTCACGCTATGCACGTCGAGGGGTCGCTGTCCAGTGTTGGCGGGCCGCGTGTTCGCACTGCGAAGTTGGCGATTGCATCGTGAACTGTGACCTGGTTGACTCCGGCCGCCGGGTGCACCGCCGCACCCGCCGAGGAGGTGGGAGATGGACCTGGCGCTGCACGGCCGGGCTGCCCGGGACACCCACGCGGCGCCCGCGGCCGAGGCGGAGCGGGCGCCGATCCAGGCGATCGACCGGGCCGCGAACGTCCTGTCGCTGCTGGACCAGGACACCCGGAGGCTGACGGCAGGGGTGGTCGCCGCGCGGCTCGGGCTCAACCGGACCACCGCGCACCGGTACCTGCAGGCCCTGCAGCAGGCGGGCTTCCTCAACGCCACCGCCGGCCCCGGGCCGCTGCTCGACCAGCTCTCCGCACTGGTCTCGGTGCGCCAGCAGCTGATCACCCTGGCGCCGGCGGTGATGCGCCACCTGGCCGACACCAGCGGCCTGACCGCCGTGCTCAGCTTCCTCGGCCGCACCGGCGCCGTCGTGACGCTGGTCGAGGAGCCGCAGCAGACCACGATCCTGCTCACCGTCCGGGTCGGCACGGTGCTCGAGGTGAAGGCCGCCCAGACCCGGGTGCTGCTGGCCTTCCAGTCCGACCCGACGGCGGTCACCCGCGCGCACGCCACGCTCACCGAGGCGCAGGCCGCGGTCGAGCGCCAGGCCCTGCGCGACGTCCGGCGGCGTCGGCTGGCCTGGGCCGACCTCGACCGGGTCGGGCTCGCCTCGGTCGCCGTCCCGGTGCTGGCCACCTACGACGTGCAGGCGGCCATGGCCCTGATCGGCACCAGCACGATGCTCAACCCCGCCGGTACGGCGGAGCGGGTGCGCGCCCTCCAGGACGCCGCGACCTCGCTCGGCGGCATGGTCGCCGGCTGACCCTCGACGAAGGTGGAGTCCCCATGACAGACGTGCCCCGGACAGAGCTGCCGAGGACGGTGGTGCCCAGGACGGTGGTGCCCAGGACGGTGGTGCCCAGGACGGTGGTGCCCAGGACGGACGAGCCCAGGACGGACGAGCCCCGGCGCCGGGCGCCGCGACCGCACTGGCTGCTGCTCGTCCCCGCCCTCGCGCTGCTCGGCGTGGTCCTCCTGCTGCCGCTGGCGCAGAGCTTCCTGCGCAGCGTCGGCGCCCCGGACCTGACCGACGAGCACTACCGGTCGCTGTTCACCGACGGGGTGACGATGCGGGTGCTGCTGCGCACGGCGCAGACGGCGCTGCTGGTGACCGTGATCGCGTTCGCCCTGGGCTACCCGTACGCCTACGTGATGACCCGGGTCGGGCCGCGGGCGCGCGCGATCCTGCTGGTCGTCGTCCTGGTGCCGTTCTGGACCTCGGTGATGGCCCGCAACTACGCCTGGATCCTCATCCTGCAGCGCGGGGGCCCGGTGCACGAGTTCTTCGCGCTGTTCGGGATGGACGTGGTGCTGTACGGGTCGGTGACCGGCGTCGCGATCGCGATGAGCCAGGTGCTGCTGCCGTTCATGGTGCTGCCGCTGTTCAGTGCGCTCAGCGGCATCGACCGCCGGCTGCTGCTGGCCGCCCGCGGCCTCGGGTCCTCCCCGCTGATCGCGTTCTGGAAGATCTACTGGCCGCTGTCCCGGGCCGGTGTCACCGCGGGGCTGATCCTGGTCTTCACCCTCAGCCTCGGCTTCTACGTCACCCCGGCGCTGCTCGGCACCCCGCAGGAGTCGCTGATCGCCCAGCTGCTCGCCCAGCGGACCACCCAGCTGCTGGACTTCGCCGGCGCCGGGGCCCTGGGGATGCTCGTGCTCGTGGTCACCCTCGTGCTGGTGGCCTGGGCGAACCGCATCGGCGGCACCGTCTCGGCGATCGGCGTCGTCGCCACCTCGTCCAGCAAGGAGCAGCGATGACCAGCACCGCCGAGCTCGCCCCGGCCCGGCCCGGCACCGCCGAGCGGCGGCCCGCCCGCCCGCCGCGCCGCCGTCCCCGCGGCGTGGACGCCGTCCCGTGGTGGCTGCGGCTGGTGGTCGCGCTGGTGGCGCTGTACTTCGTGCTGCCGACGCTGTTCGTCATCCCGATGAGCTTCAGCGACTCGACGACGTTCAGCTTTCCGCCAGAGGGCTTCTCGCTCGAGCTCTACCGGAACTTCTTCACCGACCCGGTGTGGCTGACGTCGCTGCGCAACTCCTTCTTCGTGGCCGTCGTCGCCGCGGCGCTCGCCACGGCGGTCGGCACGGCCGCCGCGATCGGGCTGCACAGCCTGACCGGCCGGATGGCCAAGCTGGCCCGCACGGTGCTGATGATCTCCATCGTCACGCCCGGCATCGTCCTCGCCGTCGTCGTCTACATCTCCTTCCTCAAGTGGCACCTGGTCGGCACGTTCGCCGGGTACGCGCTGGCCCACGCCGCGATCGGTGTGCCGTTCGTGCTGGTGTCGGTGACCAGCGCGCTCAGCGGCCTGGACCCCAAGCTGCTGCGGGCGTCGGCGTCGCTGGGCGCCAGCCCGTTGCGCACGTTCGCCCGGGTGACGATGCCGCTGATCAGCCGCGGCATCGTCACCGGCGCCGTCTTCGCGTTCGTGACCTCCTTCGACGAGGTGGTCATCGCGCTGTTCCTGCGCTCCCCGACCTTCCAGACGCTGCCCGTGCAGATGTTCAACAGCGTCACCTTCGAGGTCGACCCCACCATCGCCGCGACGTCCAGCCTGGTGGTCACCGCGGTCACCGTCCTCTGCCTCGTCCCGCTGCTGCTGGGCAGTCGGGGCAAGAACCGACAGGAGCCCTGATGCCCGCCACCACCACCGCCGTGCCCCCGGTCGCCCCGACCCTGCCCCGGGCGGGGACCGAGATCCGGCTGACCGACGTCGTCAAGGACTACGGCCTGGCCGTCCCGGCCGTGGACGGGGTCTCGCTGACCATCGAGCCGGGGGAGTTCATGACCCTGCTCGGGCCGTCGGGCTCGGGGAAGACCACGACGCTGAACCTGATCGCCGGCTTCGAGACGCTGACCTCCGGGCACATCGCGTTCAACGGCGACGACGTCGGCAGCCTGCCGCCGCACAAGCGCAACCTAGGCATGCTGTTCCAGAACTACGCGCTGTTCCCGCACCTGACGGTGGCGCAGAACGTCGCCTACCCGCTGCGGGAACGCAAGGTGCCCAAGGCGGAGATCTCCCGCCGGGTCGCCGAGGTGCTGGAGCTGGTGCAGCTCCCCGGCCGCGACGACGACGTGCCCGCCCAGCTGTCCGGTGGGCAGCAGCAGCGGGTCGCGCTGGCGCGGGCGATCGTCTTCGGCCCCAAGGCGTTGCTGCTGGACGAGCCGCTGGGCGCGCTGGACCGGAACCTGCGCGGTGCGCTGCAGGCGGAGATCCAGCGGATCCACCGGGAGGTGGGGTCGACGTTCGTCTTCGTCACCCATGACCAGGAGGAGGCGATGAGCCTCTCGGACCGCATCGCGCTGTTCAACAGCGGGCGGATCGAGCAGGTCGGCACCCCGGAGACGCTGTACAAGGCGCCGGAGACCCTGTTCACCGCCTCGTTCCTCGGCGACTCGACGGTGTTCGAGCTGGCGCACGTGCCGGGCAGCAGCGTCGGCTGGTGCGGGCACACCTGGGCGGTCGACCCGCGCACCGTGTCCGACCGGGCGCGCGCGGCCGAGCACGCCGCCCTGGTGGTCCGGCCGGAGGACGTGCACATCGCCCCGGGGGGAGCCGCCGTGCCACCGGACGCCAACGGCGTGCCGGCCACGGTCGCCGAGGTCCACTACCTGGGCTCCTACCGCACCGTCGCGCTGTCCCACGCCGACGGCACGGTCGGCCGGGCCCGGCTGGACGCGTCGGAGACCCAACTGGCGGTCGGCCAGCCGGTGACGGCCTGGTGGCGGGTCGAGCGGCAGCGGATCGTCGCGCGCTGAGGTCGTCCGGGGCGCCGCGTGGGGAACTCCGCACGCGGCGCCCCGGCATGTCCGGTGCCGGGTGGGGCAGGCCTGTCACCTGCGCGTTCACGATGCGCACGCGGCTGTTCCGCTGCGGTCGGACTTTCTGGGACGACCTGCCCCGCATGCTTGCCGGGCAATGCGTACCGGGGCTAGCGTTCACATGGCGATGTGACTCATCGCATGCCGAACAACTCGGTCCGGGGCTCTCGACCCCGCAATCCCAGAGGGAAGTGACAACGGTGCCACGATCCACGCGCATGCTCGGGACTCTCGGAGTGATCGCCCTGGCGACCTCGCTGGCCGCCTGCGGGAGCGACGACGGGAGTGCGGCCGGCTCCGGCGGCGGCTCGGCCACCGGCGACGCCCAGTTGACCTTCGTCGGCTACGGCGGGGACGGCCAGGACGCGATGATCGCCGACTGGCAGGAGCCGTACACGGCGGAGCATCCCGAGGTCACCTTCGTCAACACCTCGCCGCCGGACGTCGCCCAGGTCAAGGCGCAGGTGGAGGCCGGGGCGGTGGCCTGGGACGTGGTGGCGGTCGCGCCGGCGGCCGCCCAGCAGAACTGCGGCACGTTGTTCGAGGAGATCGACTACAGCGGGGCTCCGGAGGCCGAACTGGTCGAGCAGGCGGTCGGGGACTGCTACGTCGGCGGCTTCATCAACTCCACGCCGCTGGCCTACCGCACCGAGGCCTTTCCCGATCCCAGCACGGCGCCCAAGACGGTGGAGGATTTCTTCGACACCGAGGAGTTCCCTGGTCAGCGAGGCATCCTGACCAACCTGCAGAACGGGATCCTGGAGTACCCGCTGCTGGCCGACGGCGTCGCGCCGGACGAGCTGTACCCGCTGGACGTGGACCGGGCGCTGGAGAAGCTGGACACGATCCGGGACGTGACGACCTTCGCCCCGAACGTGGGTGCCCTGCAGCAGGCGGTCGGATCCGGGCAGGTGGACATGTTCTTCCTGTCGGACTCGCGGTTGGTGCCGCTGCTGGACCAGGGCACCGACATCACCGTCGTCTGGGACACCACGGTCACCACGCTGAGCGCCTTCGCGGTCCCGAAGGACGCCCCGAACGCGGCGGCCGCGGCGGCCTTCGTCTCCTCCCTCACCGGCCCGGAGGCCTCGGCGGCCATCTCGGAGGACCTGGGCACCGCGCCGGTGAACACCACGGCGCAGCCGGAGCTGTCGGAGAACCAGCAGGTGGTCGAGGTGTACGGGCCGGTCAACACCGGGGAGACCGTGATGCAGGACGTCGACTGGTACGCGGAGAACTTCAACGACGTGACGGCGCAGCTCACCAACTGGCTGGCCGGCTGATCACGCCCTCCTGGCGAGGGGGAGAAGGTCTGGGAAGTGCTCCTGGTGAACTACTCTTCACGCATGGCGAACTCCGAGGATGCGACGTCCACCGCTGACATCCGGGCGGTGGCGCGCGTCGGCCAGATCTGCGCGCTCTTCGGGCCCGCGGTGGTGGAGCTGTCCGCGGCCGACATCGCCGAGGCCACCGGGCTCAACCGCACGACGGCCTACCGCTACTGCGCGTCGATGGCAGCGGCGGGCATCCTCCAGCGGGGAGAGCGGCGGGGCACCTTCGCCCTGGGTGCGCTGATGCTCGAGCTGGGCGTGCAGGCGCTGGGGCGCAAGCGCGTGGTGGAGATCGCCGGTCCGCACCTGCAGCGGCTGAGGACCGCCGTCCGGATGACGGCGGTCCTCAGCATCAAGGGCACCACCGGGCCGGTGGTGGCGCTGGCCGAGGAGGACACCAGCCGGGTGGTCGTGATGACCGTGCACCCGGGCACGAAGCTGGACCCGACGGCGGCGCAGTCGCAGCTGATGCTGGCCTACGGGGACGCCGCCGACATGGAGCTGGCGACCACGGGCATGCCAGCGGCCCAGCGCGCCCGGCTGGAGACCGACGTCTACTCGGCCCGGCGGCAGGGCTACAGCGTGGTGTGGAACGACAGCACGGTCGCCGTGGCCGCGCCGGTGTTCGACGACAAGGGGCTGGCCGCGACGGTGGCGCTGCTGGGTGCCGGGGAGCTTGACCTCGACGCGACCCTGGAGCAGCTGCTGGCCACGGCCGGTGCGCTGAGCGAGGAGCTGGGGCACCGGGGCGAAGGCGGCCCGCGTGCCGTCGGCTGACGAGGACGCGCTGTTCGACCTGGTGCGGCGCGAGCGGTTCGCGCGCGACCAGCGGCGGTTCGACGTCATGGCGGCGTGCTTCCACCCCGGCGCCTGGGTGCGCACCACCTGGTACGACGGCGTGGGCGGCCGGGCCTACGTCGAGGCGACCCGGTCGTTGCTGGGCGACGCCCCGGCCGGGCCGTACACCGGCAAGCACTGGGTGTTCCCCGCCTTCGCGCGGGTGCGCGGTGACCGGGCGACCGTGGAGAGCCCGGCGAAGATCTTCCTGCGCCAGGAGCTCGGCGGCATCGAGGTCGACCTGCACGCCTACTGCCGCTTCTTCTCCCGAGCGGTCCGCCAGGGCGGGGAGTGGCGGCTGCTGACCTTCCACGTCCTCTTCGAGTGGGACGAGCTGCGACCGATCACCGCCGGCCAGGTGCCCGCGTTGGACCCCGCGCTGCTCGCCCGGCTCCGGCCGTCCTACCGGCACCTCGGCTACGCGCAGGTCGACCGCGGCGTCGACCTGGACCTCGACCTGCTCGGCGACGACCGGTGGGACGAGCTGGTCGCCTTCCACCGGCGCGAGGACGACTGGCTGGCCGGCGCCGGGGCGATCGACGACCCGCGGTAGTCAGCGCTGCTGGACCAGCAGCGGCTGGGCGACCTGGCCGATCTCACCGCGCGCGTCGGACAGCGTGCCGAGGCACAACCCGATGCCGTCGGCGGCGATCGTCGAGCGGCAGGACAGGTGCACCCAGTCGCCGTCCGGCTCGCGGGTCAGGTGGGTGGTCATGCCCGGCGGGATGGAGAACCAGCTGCTGATCGGCAGCTCGGCGGAGATGCCGTTGGCGGCGTCGGCGGCGATCAGCGTGCGGTCCAGTCCGGTGAGCGGCCGGCCGGCCACGAGGGGGAGCCGGACCCGGGTCCAGACGTCGGCCGCGCCGGGCCGGTCCGGTGAGCCGGCGGTGTAGCGCCAGTCGAGGGCCTGCCCGTAGCCCCAGTCGGGGAGGTGCGGCAGGAACAGGTCGTTCGCCGTCGGGACGGCGGGCGGCGGGCTGAGCTCGGTGACCACCGGCGGCGTCGGCCCGGTCGCGATCGACCACACCCGGGCGACGGCCACGGTGCGCCCGTCGACGCTCATCGCGGCCTCGGTGAGGGCGATCCGCCGGCCGGGGCGGACGGCGGAGACCTCGACGGTCAGCTCGCGGCGGGGGATGGCGCCGAGGAAGTCGACGCTGACCCGGGCCGCGCGCAGCCCGTCGCCGGTCGCGCCGGCCGCGAGGTGCGCCAGCAGCGCCGACGGCGGCCCGCCGTGCTGGGCGTCGGCGTCCCAGGGGCTCTCGGTGGCCCGGGTGGGGGAGAACCGGTTGTCGCCCAGCGGCAGGTAGAAGGCCTCGACGTCCACGCCCGGCAGTGTCGCCCATCTCGTGCGTGCTCACCGCCGTCGGCCGTTGCTACCCGGTTGCTACCTGAGTAGCATGACCTTCGTGAAGCTGAGCGTGAGCCTGCCCGACGACGACGTGGCGCTGCTGGACGAGTACGCCCGTACCGCCGGCCTGAAGGGACGGTCCGCGGTCATCCAGCACGCGCTCCGGCTTCTCCGCCAGGCGGAACTCGAGCAGGACTACGCCGCGGCGTGGCGGGAGTGGGAGACCTCCGGAGATCAGTCGGCGTGGGATGCCGCCGCGGGGGACGGCGTGGTCGATGCGTCGCGGTGAGGTCCGGCTCGTCGACCTCGATCCGGTCCGCGGCAACGAGGCGAGCAAGCGTCGACCGGCTGTGCTGGTCAGCAACGACCGGGCCAACGCCACTGCCGCCCGCCTGGGACGCGGCGTCGTCACGATCGTGCCGGTGACCAGCAACGTCACCCGCGTCTTCCCGTTCCAGGCGCTGCTGCCGGCCGATCGCACGGGCCTGCCGGCCGACTCGAAGGCGCAGGCCGAGCAGGTCCGGTCGGTGGCGGTCGAGCGGATCGGTCCGGTGCTCGGTCAGGTGCCGCTGGACCTCATGGGTGAACTGGATGATGCGCTGCGCGTGCACCTGCAGCTCTAGCCGCCGGCGCGCCCGCTCAGGGTCGGCGCACCGCCGCCAGCCCGGCGAGCAGCAGCTGGGCACCGACCAGGCCGAGACCCAGCCACATCAGCGACGGCGACGTCCCGCCGTGGTGCGCGTGGACCGGCGAGCCGCCCATCAGCTGCGCGTGCAGCACGAGCATGGCGGCGTCCACTCCGGCGGTGAACCGCCAGACCGACCCGGTGGGTGAACGCCACAGGTGCCAGGCGCACGGCAGGCACGCCGCCGCCATGGCCACCATCACCAGCGACCCGAGCGAGCCGTCGACCAGCAGCAGGTGCACCGCGGCCGAGGCCGCCGCCAGGCCGGCGGCCACCCGGCCGAGGGCGACCGCCCTCGGCCGGGTGGGGACGACGGCGGTCGTCACGAGCAGTGCCCCGTCTCGGTCGCACAGTGCGACGAGCTGGACGTCGGCACCCCCAGCGCCGGGTTCTTGTCGAAGAAGCCGACCGGCTTGAGGGTGAACCCGGCGTAGTCGGTGGGCATGACCGGCCAGTCCTCCGGGCGCGGGAAGTGGGTGAGCCCGAAGGTGTGCCAGAGGACGACGTCGGCGTTCTCCACCGGGGCGTCGTCGGCGACGAACGCGGGCAGCCCGCCGTCGCCGGGGTGCTGGTTGACGAAGTCACCGGCCGGATAGCGCTCGGCCGGGTCGTAGGCGGTCACCCAGAGGCTCTTGGTCGAGAACGTCGCCCGCTTGTGCACCGACGACGACTCGTCGGCCAGCAGGGTGGGGCCGTTCTCCGGGTGCAGCGCGTACCCGACGGGCTGGCCCAGCCGGTTGGTCACCGACGGGTTCACGATGTGCCAGGTGCGCCCGACCGTCGCGTCCGTCGTCCGGGCCGCCGTCTTCTCCGTGGTGAGCGGGGTGAGCTTCCGGGTGAAGGCGTTGCCGTAGGGGTTGGTCGGCGACACCGGCAGCCGGACGGCGTCCACCTCGTGCACCGTGTTGGCGACGCCGTCGACGGCCATGTCCAGCCGCGCGGAGAACAGGTGCTGGTGGAACGGCGCGCCCAGGCCCGGTGCGATCTCGGTGGCGAACGGGTGCTCCTCGCCGCGGTAGGCGGAGGTGAACACGATCCCGGTGGCCTTGGACTCCAGCGCGATCGTGCCGTCGGTGTAGAGGTACCAGTAGAAGCCGTAGTCGTAGTTGCCGATCGTGGTGAAGAAGCTGATCACCAGCCGCCGGGAGCGCCGGGTCTCGACCATCCCGTTGAACATGTCGGTGTGCTTCCACCCGACGCCGTAGTCCTCCTCGTGCAGGCAGATGGCGTTGCGGATGGTGCGCGGGTTGCCGTCCTCGTCGGCGAGCACGCCGTCGAAGTAGTGGATCTCGCCCAGGCAGTCGCAGCCGAGCTCGAGGGAGTTGGTGTACCGGGCGAAGAGGTACTCGCCGGTGTCGAAGTAGTTCTGCCAGAACCGCACCGGTGAGGGGTCGGCGTAGGGCACGACCATCTCGCTGATCGACGCGCGGTGGATGACCGAGCGGCCGTCGATGGACAGCTGGTTGAGGGTGAGGCCCTCGCGGGCGTCGAAGCCCACCCGCACCTCCCAGCCGGCCCAGCGGACGACGTCGTCGGTGACGGTGAAGCTGCGCCCTTCCGGCTGGGTGATCTCGATCGGCTTGAGGTCCCGGACGACGTCGGGGGTGAGCTCGGCGCGCTCGGCCGGCACGGGCAGGTCGACGTGGTCCTGCACGTCGATGGCCACGCCGCGGGTGACGTCGACGAACGCGACGACGCCGTCCACCGGGTGCGCCCAGGGGAGGTCTGCTGCGTCGGCCTGGTGGAAGCCGAGCACCCGGACGACGCGGGAGCCGAACTCGTCGGGGAAGTAGGAGCCGGCCGACAGCGGCACCGACCGGACGTTGGCGACGTCCAGACCGCGCTTGGTCATCGCGGTGACCCAGCGCTCGTCGGCGGCGAGGATCGGCTCGATGGCCTCGAACTCGGCGTCCAGGATCGGCACCTGCCCGTCGACCAGGGCGTCGATCGGCGTGCTGCTCTCCACCTGGCCGGTGCTCAACGAGACGGTGAGGTCGGCGCCGGTGCCGGTGGCGCGGTCCAGCAGCAGCACCCGGGCCCGGCGCTCGATCGGGTCGCCGGGCTGCCAGGCGAGGACGACGTCCTTGTGCGGCTCGGCCAGGCCGACGTAGACGAACTTGGTGCGCTCACCGACCAGCCCGGCGTCGGCGACGATCCCGCGGATCGCGGTGAACTCCTCGGCGGACAGCCGGGAGAGCGGGTGGGTGGCGGTGCTGACCGGCGCGGTCATCGTCATGGGGGTGGTTCCTTCCGGTGGTGGCTGTCCCGGTTCCGGCGCCGGAACCCGGCGGGGTTTCGGCGCCGAAACCGGGGGAGGGGGTCAGGACGAGAGGTCGGTGTCGGTGAGGGCGGCGGCCTGCGGCCGGGTCCGGGCGATGACGGCGCCGACGGCGAGGGTGGCCAGCAGCAGGACGCCGGCGCCGACGCCCAGCGCCGTCGACTCGCCCATCAGCAGCGGCAGGTTCTGCACCAGGACGACGAGCACGGCGGCCAGCCCGAGGAACCCCAGGCCCGGCGCGATCAGCGTCTGCCAGGGGCGGGTGTCGACCCGGGTGCGGCGGAAGAAGACCAGCACCGCCGCGCAGGTGAGCAGCATCAGGGCCACGATGCCCACGGTGGCGATCCCGGACAGCCAGGTGAAGACCTCGAGCACCGGGTCGAGCCCGGCCAGCGCGCACACCACCATGAGTGCCGCGCTGATCACCGTCTGCGTCAGCGAGGCGGTGGCGGGGGAGGCGTGCGTGGCGTGCGCGCTGCCCAGCCGGGTGTGCAGCACGCCGGTGTTGCCGAGGTTGAAGTAGTACCGGGCCAGCACGTTGTGGAAGCTCAGCGCGCAGGCGAACAGGCTGGTGACCAGCAGCACGTTGAGCACGTCGGCGGCGACGGTGCCCAGGTAGACCTCCGTGGTCTCCACGACCATCGAGCCCGGGTCGGCGGCGGCGCGCTCGACCACCCCCCCGTCGCCCCAGGCGGTGATGATCGCCCAGCTGGAGACGGCGTAGAAGACGCCGATGATCGCCAGCGCCAGGTAGGTGGCGCGGGGGATGGTCCGCTCGGGCTCGCGGGCCTCGTCGCGGAAGACGGCGGTGGCCTCGAAGCCGATGAACCCGGCGATGGCGAACATCAGGCCGAGCGCGGGGGAGCCGCTGGTAACCGTGGACAGGCTGAGGACGCCGGTGGAGTACCCCTCCGGCCCGCCCTGCCCGACGACCGCGACGTCGAGGACGACGACGATCGCGACCTCGGCGATCAGCAGCAGCCCGAGCACCTTGCTGGACAGGTCGATGTGCCGGAAGCCGAGCACGCCGATGCCGGCGACGACGGCGAGCGTCCACACCCACCAGGGCGGGGAGGCGACGCCGTAGCGGCCGAGCAGGTCGGCGACGGCCTGGCCGATGTAGCCGAGCACCGCGCCCTGGATGGTGACGTAGGTGAGCAGCGCGAGCATCGCCCCGCCCAGGCCGAGCGGGCGGCCCAGGCCGCGGGAGATGTAGGAGTAGAAGGCGCCGGCCTGCGGCACGTGCGGGGTCATCGCGACGAAGCCGACGGCGAAGAACAGCAGGATGACCGCGCTGACCACGAAGGCCGCCGGGTAGCCGGCGCCGTTGCCGACGAGGACGCCGATCGGCACCGCGCCGGCGATGACGGTGAGCGGCGCCGCGGCGGCGACGACCATGAAGATGATCGCGCCGACGCCGAGCGAGCCGGTGAGGCGTGGCGGCGCGGTGGTCGGCGCGCCGGTGGCGGGCGGGTCGGAGATGGCCATCTGCGGTCTCCTGGGTCCGGCGGCGCCCCGGTGGCGTCGCGTTGCCCGCAGACCCTGGCCGCGGCCGGTTGCCGCCGCGTTCGGGGTCGTTGACGTTCTGCGACGTCCCGGGTGGGAGAGCCGGGCGGGGGTCTTCTCATTCGGCGACGCGGTCGCGGACCTCGGCGGTAACACCGGCGCAACGGGCGGCTGCCTACGCTCCGGCGTCCCGACCTGGAGGCGCCCGCGTGACCCGACTCGCCCGCATCTCGCCCGTGGCCGGGCTGCACCGGCGGCGGCTGTCGTTCCCGGAGGTGCTGGCCCAGTCGGTGTCGGCGCTGGCGCCGTCGGCGGCGATGGTGACGGTGCCGGCGATCGTGCTGGTGGACGCCGGCCGGGCCACCCTGCCGGTGCTGGTCGCCGCGACGGTGCTGGTGCTGCTGGTCGGCTGGTGCGTGTCGCTGTTCGCGCAGCGGCTGGCCGCGGTGGGTGGGCTGTACACCTACACCGCGCGGGGGCTGGGGCCGTTGGGCGCCGTCGTCGGCGGGTGGTCGCTGGTGATCGGCTACGCGGCGGTCGCGATGTCGGCGCTGGTGGGGTGCGCGCTGTACCTGGCCGCGCTGCTGGGGCTGCCGTCGTCGGCCGTGGCGCTGCTGGTGCTGCTGGTGGGTGGGCTGGCCGGGTGGTGCACGGTGCGCGGGATCCAGCTGTCGGCGCGGGTGGCGCTGGCGCTGGAGGTGGTGTCGATCGGCGTCGTCCTGGTGGTGCTGGCCGTGCTGCTGCTGCGGCTGGACGGCGGCCCCGGGACGGCGGCGCCGCTGGTGGACGGCGAGGTGCGCTGGGGCGGGATCGCGATCGGCGTGGTGCTCGGGGTGACCGCGTTCATGGGGTTCGAGAGCGCCGGGGTGCTGGGGGTGGAGGCGCAGCGGCCGCTGCTGGCGGTGCCGCGGGCGGTGCTGGGGACGCCGGCGGTGGCGGGGGTGCTGTTCCTGGCCGGGGCGGTGGCGCAGGTGGTGCTGCTGCGCCGGGCGCCGCTGGAGGTGCTGACCGGGCCGGTGCCGGTGTCGTCGCTGGCGGCGGACATCGGCTGGCTGGTGCGGCTGCTGGACGCGGGGATCGCGGCGTCGTTCTTCGCCTGCGTGACCGGGTCGGTGAACGCGCTGGCCCGGGTGCTGTTCTCGATGGGCCGGGAGGGGGTGCTGCCGGCGGCGCTCGGGCGGGTGCACGCGCGACGCGGCACCCCGGTGCGGGCGTTGCTGCTGGCGTTGCCGCTGGTGGTGGCGGTGCCGTTCGTCGCGCTGGTGGCGGGTGCGGGTGGGCGGTCGGTGCTGACCGGCACGATCACCGTGTCGGCGTTCGGCTACGTGCTGGCCTACGTGCTGGTGTGCGTGGCGGCGCCGGCGTTCCTGCGGCGGATCGGTGAGCTGACCCCGGCGCCGGTGGTGGTCGGGCTGGGCGCAGCGGGGCTGTGGCTGCTCGTGCTGGTGGTGGCGCTGGGCGGGGAGTCGTGGCAGGGCGGCCGGGCGATGACGGTGGTCTACCTCGGCGCGCTGCTGCCCGGGGTGGCGTGGGCGCTGTGGCTGCGGTTCCGGCGGCCGCAGCGGCTCTCGTCCGTCGGTGTGTACGACGAGCCGACGCTGGCCAGCGTGCTGCCCGGGTCGCTGGCGGCCTGATGGCCGAGGGGTTGAGCGGCCGCCAGCCGAAGGCGGTGCAGAGCGCGCTGGCGGTGCTGGAGTGCGTGGCGCGGCTGGGGGCGGGGGTGACGGCGAAGGAGGTGGCGTCGGCGCTGGAGCTGCCGCCGGCCACGGCCTACCGGCTGCTGAACCTGCTGGTGGGGGAGGAGTACCTGGTGCGGCTGCCGGACCTGCGCGGGTTCGCGCTGGGCCGGAAGGTGGCCGGGCTGGCGGGGGCGATCGCGCCGGTGCGGGTGCCGTCGGCGGCGCGGGAGGTGCTGGCCGAGCTGCGCCGGGAGGTGCGGGCCGGGGTGCACCTGGTGCTGTACACCGCGACGACGCTGCGGGTGGCCGACGTCGACCCGGACCTGCCGCTGCACGACCCGGCGCTGGTCGAGCGGCACCTGCACGCGACGGCGGCGGGGCGGCTGCTGCTGGCCGAGCAGCCGGAGTGGCGGGACCTGCTGCCGCCGTCGCGGCTGACCCGGTTCACCGCGGCGACGGTGACCCGGCCGGACCAGCTGGACGCCTGCCTGGCCGAGGTGCGGGCCGCGGACTGGGCTTCGCAGACGGGAGAGCTGCACGACGGGGTGGGCTGCGCGGTGGCGCCGGTGCGGTCGGCGGGGGAGCTCGTGGCCGGGGTGGTGGTGAGCGCCCGGGCGGGCGTGCGGGAGCTGCCGGCCGGCGTCCGCGAGTGCGCGCCCACGCTGGCCGGGCTACTGGCGTGATCCGGCTGGGGCTGTCAGCGGCCGGCGTGCACGGCGGCGACGATCTCGTCGAGGTCGATGCCGGTGTCCGGGAGGCGCGCCAGCAGTGCTGGGTTGCCCGCCCGCCGGCCGGCGTGGGTGAGTTCGCGGATCGCCACCGCGCTCACCGAGGTGTGCTCGCGCGTGGCCAGCCGGGTGAGCCGGTCGACCACCTCGGCGGGGACGTTGCGCAGGTGCAGGTCGGGCATGCGGAGATGATCCGCAGCCGGGCACCATTCCGCATCTGTGTTATCGGGAAGCAGCCACGCGGACGCGCGAGGCAGCGAGGGCTGCGCCGCTCTGACCCGGGTCGCCTCAGGCCATCTCGGGCACGCGCAGGTGGGCCAGCACCAGGTCGAACTCGGCGGTCTCGGTGATGACCATCCCGACCGACCGGCTGAAGCTCTCGCGCAGCGCGATGGCCGGCCCGCTGGCCTGGTGCATGGCGTCGCGGCTGTCGTAGGTGACCGCGGTGACGCTGTGCTGCTCGTCGGCGTCCAGGAGCACGCTGACGCTGCAGAAGCCGGGCAGGTCCTCCAGCTGCGACAGCAGGCTCAACCGGAAGGCGTCGATGGTCGCCTCGGCGGTGCCGGGGGGCTGGTCTGCCCAGATGACCCGGGTGGCGGCACTGCCGCCGGTGGGCCGCATCCGGTGCAGCACGGCGATCCGCCACTCGCCGACCTCGACGGCGTCGGCGCGCATCACCTCGGTGGCCTGCCGGCGGACGTCGTCCACCGCGCCAGCGCTGGCGTGCATCGCCGACTCGTCGGCCCACGCGCTGGTCACGATGCACCGGCCCAGTTCCCGGTCGGCGAGCATCGACATCCCGACGCACCCGCTCATGCCCCGCAGCGTCGGCCAGGTGGAGTCGTGGACGTGCGCGATGCCCGCGTCCACCGCGGCGGGCTCTCCGCGGATGATGGTGGTCCTGGCGAACATGGCCGTGGCACCTCCCCGCGGCGGGCACCGGCGGCACCGCCGCAACCTGGAGTCTCCTCGCGTGCGCCGTCGATCGCCGGTGCGTGCGCGGTCGAGCGGCGTGCGCCTACGGCGTTTCTGACCGTGCGTGCACGGGCCGGGCGGTTCCGTGGAGGCGCAGACTGCGGCGGCGGGCGCTAGCGTCCGCACGGTGACGGAGACGACCTCTGCGGACGACGCCGCGGCGCGCATCGCCGCCGGCTACGCGACCGCCGGCCCGGCGCTGGTGCTCGGCTCGGTGGTGCACGACGGCCGGCCGCACCCCGACGCCCAGGTGCAGCTGCCCCTGGCGATGCTCAACCGGCACGGCCTCATCGCCGGCGCCACCGGCACGGGCAAGACGAAGACGCTGCAGCTGATGGCCGAGCAGCTCTCGGCGGCGGGCGTGCCGGTGGTGGTCGCCGACATCAAGGGCGACCTGAGCGGTCTGGCGGCGCCGGGGGCCGGCGGCGACCGGGTCGTGACGCGCGCCGCGGACACCGCCGACACCTGGACGCCGACCGGCTACCCGGTCGAGTACCTGTCGCTGGGCGGCATCGGGCCGGGCGTGCCGGTGCGGGCCACGATGACCCAGTTCGGGCCGGTGCTGCTGTCGAAGGTGCTCGACCTCAACGCCACGCAGGAGAGCTCGCTCGGGCTGGTGTTCCACTACGCCGACCAGGCCGGGCTGCCGCTGCTGGACCTCAAGGACCTGCGGTCGGTGATCAGCTGGCTGGTCAGCGACGAGGGCAAGGCCGACCTCAAGGGGCTGGGCGGGCTGTCGTCGAGCACGGCGGGTGTCCTGCTGCGCGAGCTGATCGGGCTGGAGCAGCTGGGCGGCGACGTCTTCTTCGGCGAGCCGGAGTGGGAGCCGGCGGACCTGCTGCGGACGGCCGCCGACGGGCGCGGGGTGATCAGCGCGGTGGAGCTGCCGGCGGTGCAGGACCGGCCGGCGCTGTTCTCCACGTTCCTCATGTGGCTGCTGGCCGAGCTGTTCGAGGAGCTGCCCGAGGTCGGCGACGTCGAGCAGCCGAAGCTGGTGTTCTTCCTCGACGAGGCGCACCTGCTGTTCACCGGGGCGAGCAAGGCGTTCCTCGAGTCGGTGACGCAGACGGTGCGGCTGATCCGGAGCAAGGGCGTCGGGGTGTTCTTCGTGACGCAGAACCCGACCGACGTGCCGTCGTCGGTGCTGGGTCAGCTGGGCAACCGGGTGCAGCACGCGCTGCGCACGTTCACCCCAGAGGACGCCACCGCGCTGCGCAAGACGGTGAAGACCTTCCCGACGTCGACCGACTACGACGTCGCCGAGATGCTCACCTCGCTGGGCACCGGCGAGGCGGCCGGTGACGGTGCTGTCCGACCGTGGGACGCCGACGCCGCTGGCGTGGACGATGCTGCGGGCGCCGCGGTCGCTGATGGGTCCGGTCCCCGAGGGCGACCTGCAGCAGTCCGTCGCGGGGTCGCCGCTGACGGCGAAGTACGGGCAGCCGGTGGACCGGGAGTCGGCGTACGAGCGGCTGGCCGCTCGGCTCGCCCCGCCATCGGTCGCTGCCGATGCGCCCGTCGAGAGGAGGCCGGCACCGCGTCGTCGTCCGCCGGAGCGAGAGCCCGAACCGTCCGGTGGCGTGGTCGCCGACGTGCTCGGCTCGGCGGCGTTCCGGTCGTTCACGCGGTCGGCGGCGTCCGCGCTGGGCCGGGAGATCACCCGCGGCCTGTTCGGCACCCGCAGGCGCCGCCGGTAGCTGAGCGGGGTGACTGCGGTCGGGGTGCACCGCGCTGATTGCTACCGGAGTGCCACCGAAGGAGCATGCCGGTGTGAAGCTGAGCGTCAGTCTGTCCGATGCGGACGTCGCGCTGTTGGACGAGTACGCCCGCACGTCGGGGTTGAAGGGACGTTCCGCGGTCATCCAGCACGCACTCCGGCTGTTGCGGGAGGCGGAGCTCGAGCAGGACTACGCCGCAGCGTGGGGTGAGTGGGAGACGGACGACGCAACCGTGTGGGACACGACGGTGGCGGATGGCCCGGCCGATGCGTCGCGGTGAGGTCCGGCTCATCGACCTCGATCCGGTCCGGGGAACCCGCCGGCCGCACCGGTCTCGCCGCTGACTCGAAGGCGCAGGCAGAGCAGATCCGGTCGGTTGCCCTGAAGCGCATCGGACCGGTGCTCGGCCGCGTGCCGGCCGACCTCATGCAGGAGCTCGACGAGGCATTGCGACTGCATCTCCAGCTGTGACCACCGCGCCCGCGGCTCGTTGTCCCGAGCCCGGGGCTGGAAGCGCTGCTGATCCCGGCGCCGCCTCTCTTCGCCGAAGTGGCCACTGTGGCGGGGGGAGGCGGCGGGAACGGACCAGCGGCGGACGACGGCGGTGCCGATCGTCTTGGTCGGGAAGCTCACCGTCTGCCCGACCGTGGAGATCCCGGCGTTGGCGGCGCCGGCGACCACCAGGATCTCCGGGTCAGCCATCGGCGTCCACGGCAGCGGTCCACGCTGCCCGGACCGTGTCCCGGGCGTCCACCGGGCCGACCTGGACGCGACCCTGATGGCCGAGTGCAGTCAGCCACTCGGCCTCGCTGGGGGCATGGTCGAACATCCAGGGCTGCACGTGGCCGGCCGTGGGGCCGTGCTCACAGAACAGTCGAGCGGCCTCGCGGTCGATGAGGCCGGCCGCAGCCAGGCCCCACAGGTCGTAGAGGTCGCGCGCCGCCGATCGGTCGTGCCAGGCGGCTGCTTTCCAGCCCGCGAAAGCGGCAGCGGTCGGTGTGACCATCGATGCGGGCGGGGCGTCGCTGAACCGCTGCTCCAACGGACGCAGTTCGACCGGCCAGCGCGGGTACCCCGTGGCCGAGAGCAGCTGCACTCGGATGGAGATGGTGTCGGTCACGACCAGCACGCTCGAGGCGGGGCCTCGGGTCGCGGCGAGGGGAGGCAGCCAGCTGACGGTGCCGTGGGACCGCTGGAGGCCCGTCGAGACAGCAGCCTCGATGGCAGGTCCGATCACCCCGCGTGGCGCGCTGGCGATGAGGTCGATGTCCTCGCTGAGTCGCAGGGTGGGCAGGAAGGTCCGGGACAGCGCGGTGCCGCCGAAGAAGACCAGGTCATCGTGCAGGCCGGCCGCGGACAGGGCCCCCAGGACGTGACTGATGGCGTGGTCTCGCAGCACCTGCTCGTCCGCGACGCCGAACTGCTCCCGGACTGCGGCCGCCTCTGCGGCATCCAGGCCTCGCGATCGACGCGGCGTCACGGGTGTTCCGCGCGCAGACGCGCCAGGGTCGTGCCCATCCGTTGCTCGCGCGCGATCTCGTCCAGGCGGTCCGGCGCACAGCGGGGGAGCAGCGTCCGGACGGCGTCCCGGACCTCTCCCGGCATGCCGGCCAGAGCGGGACGCTTCGTCAGGTCGAGCACGGTCTGCTCGGGTGTCGTCACCAGTGCAGGTCCCAGGTCCGTGCGGACGAGCACCGCATCGAGCGCCTCGACGTCCCGGGTGACGAACGTGATCACCCCCGTGGGGCGGTCCAGCACCTGAAGGGCGCGGTGCTGCGCGGGGACGGCGACCACGGCCTGGGTGATGGCGCGCGGGAGGGCGCCGTGCAGGCGAGCCGCCGTCACGTGCATGAGCACCGGGACCCGGTCGCCGTACAACGCGGTGGCAGCGCCCGCGGCGGCAGCTTCGAGCGTGGGCAGCCACGCGGGGTCCCGGTCGTCGGGGAGGGCGTAGTACAGGCCGGCCGCCACCTTGCGGACGCGGCCCTGTCGGGTCAGCCGCGTCAGCTGGACGTTGGGCTGGGTGTACACCGCGGCGAGGTCGCGCGGCCGTACCGTCCGGAGCGGAGCGCGGGTCATGACGTCGAGTGCTCCGGCCACGGCTGCCTCCCTTGTCACTGTGCAGGAACTTATCTCTCGGATAAGTATTCGGCTAGTGATGAAGGTTCCTGGAGGCCGTTCCGCGGCGCAGGACGAAACGGGGGACCGGATCAGCGGCGGACGACGGCGGTGCCGATCGTCTTGGTCGGGAAGCCCAGCGTCTGCACGACCGTGGAGATCCCGGCGTTGGCGGCGCCGGCGACCACCACGATGACGTCGTCTGGCGTGCGCAGCGACGTCACGAGGTCGTCGTCCGGGATCTGCTCGATGTCCGACGCCTGCTTCTCGTCGAACGCCGCCGCGGTCGGGTGGTTGGAGAAGACGGCGGTCGACTCGCCCCGGCCGGCCGCGCGCAGGGCACCCGCCGTCCGGCCACTGTGCTCGGCCAGGTACTCGCGGACGTCCTGCTTGCTCATCCCGTGCGAAGCCAGCAGCTGCGCGTGCTCAGGGCCGATGACCACGCCGACCCGGCGGAACCGGCGGGTCATCGACCCGATCCGCCCGCAGGTGTCGGCGATGTCGTTGAGCACGGCCTTCGGGTCGCCGGTGTTGCGGTTGTCGACGTGCTCGGTGCTGCGGGTGTGCAGCGCCGACACGGTGCTGGCGCCGGCGTCGTGGCCGAGGGTGACCGACAGCGGCTCCCAGGGGCTCTCCTCCTCGTTCTCCGCGATGCAGAGGGAGAACTTGCCCGGGAAGCCCTGGGTGGCCTGGTCGAGCTCGTGCGGGCGGATGCCGTAGGCGTTCATGATGATCAACCGCATCGCCCGGCCGACGGTGGCGTTGGCGCGGAAGCCGGGGCCGAACACGTTGCCCTGGGAGTTGAAGCCGAGCTCGGTGCGGACAGGGCCGTTGACGACGAGCAGCGGGCCGCCGCCGGTGGTGCTCTGCCAGCCGCCCAGGGCCGGCCAGCCCTCGTCGACCGCGGCTTCGAGCGCGGCGAGGACGACGGGGAAGTGCTCGGGGAGGCAGCCGGCCATGGCGGCGTTGATCGCCGCGGCCTGGACGGTGCAGCCGCGCTTGACCTGCGTCATCGTCCAGATGACCTCGGACGGCGAGCGGTCGGTGTGCTCGAGGAAGCGGTGCACCAGGCTCGGGATGGGCGGGACGACGGGGAGGCCGTCGGTCCAGCCGTTGGCGTGGCACTCCTCGATTGCGGCGATGAGGTCCTCGGGGGTGAGGCCGGTCTGCTGCTCGGTCACGAGACCTCCCCGCGCAGGATCGCCATGACCTGCGGTGCCGCCAGCCGGGCGTGCTCGGCGATGCCGTCGGCGTCCAGGCTGCTCACCGGGTGGGGGACGACGGCGAACGTGTAGCCGGGTGCGCCCTGGATGCGCGCCATGGCGTCGGCGCTCGCCTTGAGTGCGTCGGTGCAGATCGCTGCCGACGGGATTCCGCGCTTCTCCATCAGGATGACGTCGGCCACACTGGCCGCGCTGCAGCTGCCCTAATCGCCGACCGCTTCGATGACGAGGTCGCACTCCGCGGCGATGGCGTCGAGCGTCTCGTCGGGCGCGGGCCAGGTGGCGGGGACGGTCTTCCAGATCACCTCGGACGGCGCTAGCTCCGGCTCGACGAGCGCGAAGACCGCCTCCAGCAGCTCGCGGGCGTTGTGCTTGCCGTTGTCCATCAGCACCAGGCGCTTACCCCGCAGGTCGGCCGGCCGCTCGGCGAGCAGCACCGCCGTGCCGTCGTCCTTGGCCTGCTCGGTCGGGTCCATCAGGTCGAAGCCCACAGCCATGTCCGCTCCCTCGCCTCGGTGCCGGTGGCGGGGACGCTAGGCAGCCGGCGCGGGTGGCACAGGACGTCGTCCCGCGTGGTGGAAGAAGCCGTCGGCGGGGACTACACCGCCGAGTCCGCGTGAGCCGGGAGAGCGTGCTGGTGGTCCGGGGTCGGGAGAGCGAGCTGCGGGCGTTCCTCAATGTTTGCCGTCACCGCGGCGCGTTGCTGTGCACCGAGGAGTCGGGGCAGACCAAGCGGACGTTGCGGTGTCCGTACCACGCGGTCGTACGGGCTGGACGGGACGCTGGTCGGCGCTCCGACCCTGCGGCATATGCCCGACGTCGACCGGGTGGCGAACGCGTTGGTGCCAGTGCAGCTGCGGGATGAGATGAGCTCGCGGGCGTGCGCGGCCGGAGGCGTGCTGGTTCCTGCGGAGCACCACCTGAGCACCTTCCACGGCTGGGTGCGGGACCGGATCGACTGCCCCCTGCGATGTGGGCGACCCCCGGCGCGACGGTGACCGAGTCGGACCAGCGCGATGCCTGCCTCGCGGACATCCGGGCTCGCGGGTGGGCGGCGGAGTGCGGCGAGCTACACGACCGGGTCGGTTGCAGTGTGGCTGCCGTCCGATCGCGAGCTGGCGAGCTCGTCGCCGGGGTGGTGCTGAGCACGAGTTCGGCCGTGCCGGAGACACCCACCCGGGTCGAGCAGTGCACGCACACGCTCGCCAAGTTGCTCGTCTGAGTGCTTGGGCCGGTACCTCGCCGCGGCGAGGATGGTCGACGCCACCTCGGCTGGCGGCTCGTGCTCCCAGAACCGCAAGACCGTCCAGCCGAGCGCCTCCAGCTGAGCTGTGCTCGCCGCATCGCGGGCTCGGTTCATCGCCATTTTGCGCACCCACCAGTCCGCGTTGGCCTTGGGCAGGTGGAAGTGCTCGGGGCAGCTGTGCCAGAAGCACCCGTCGATGTAGACAGCCAGCTTGCAGCGGAGCACCGCGATGTCCATCGTCCGCCGCCGCTGGCCGGGGATGCGGTATGTGACCCGGTAGCGAAGGCCAGCAGCTGTCAGCAGTCGCCGGACGGCCATCTCGGGGGCGTTGTCCCGTCGGCGCAAGCGGGACATGCGTGCGCGGATTTCGTCCGTCGATGCACCCGGGTGCGGCCCTGGGTCGACGGTGGGCATGAAAAGGGGGCCCGACGGACCGTCGCAGCCGGACTGCACTGCTCACCCCCCCTAGCACGGCAACCCGTTGGCGGCATTGACAGAAGTAGGACTCGGTCAGGCGAGCAAGCTGTCGAACAAGCGTCGAGTCTGCAGGCCGAACGAATATAGCTCGCCGCCGCGCAGGCCGCGGGCGGCTAGCACCTTGAAGGCATTCCGCGCAAGCAGCTCGAAGTCGGCGTCGCTCGTACGCTGCCGTTCCGGAAGTTGGGGTCCGGTTGTGGCTCTACATGGCGACCCAGCGGCTATCCCGCCACGCCCACCCCGGGTCCAGTTAACGGCCTGCGGACTGCCATCACCGGCCGCTCATGGAACCTCCCTTGCTGGGGTGCTGCGTCGGCGCAGCGCCTACGTAGTGAGGGGGCGGCCACGCTTCAGTGGCGAGTGCCCGTCCGAAGGCCCCGCTGGGAGCAGTTGAGGGTCACCTCGCACGGATTCTCCGGAGTACCGCCTACGCTGCGTTAGACCGCGGATGGTCTGTGTCAACGCGTCGGTGTGCAGGGAGGCCTGGCTTGGAGAGAGCAGCGGGGGCCGCCACGGCTCGTCGACAGCGAGTCGAGGAGGTCGTCCCGGCAGCGGCGCGAACCATCCTGTCCCTGCGCGACATCGGTTACGAGCTGCCTCAGGCGGTCGCGGACCTCGTGGACAACAGTGTGTCGCATGGAGCCAGCAGGGTGTCTATCGACCTGCACTTCGATGGCACGGACTCCTGGATCCGGATCGCCGACAACGGCCGGGGCATGGACACGGCGACCCTGACCGAGTCCCTGCGCTACGGATCCATGCGGGACTACGACAGCGACGACCTAGGAAAGTTCGGCTTTGGTCTGAAGACCGCCTCCACCTCGCAGTGCCGCCGTGTCGTTGTCGCATCGCGACGAGCCCTGTCGCGAGCCCGTATCGAGGTCCGAGCCCTAGACCTAGCCCAGATCGAGCGAACGAACCGGTGGGAAATCCTGATCGTCGGCCCCGCCGAACGTCCGGGCCACCTTGTCGAGCCGCTAAAGGAGACCACAGGAACGGTGGTCCTGTGGGAAGATCTCGACCGGATCTTGGACTATAAGGATCCTTGGGGTGGGTGGGCACGTCGAAAGCTTCTCGACCGGGCCGAGGCCATCGCCGAGCACCTAGGGATGGTCTTCCACCGCTTCTTGGCGGGGGAGGTGAGCGGCCACAAGGTGGAGATCCACGTGAACGGTGCCGCGGTCGACCCTTGGGATCCGTTCTGTCGGAACGAGTCGGGAACGACCGCACTGCCCGAGCATGATTTCCGCGTCGCCTCGGACGAGGGCATGGGAATTGTGCACGTTCGGCCATTCGTCCTCCCGGACAAGGGTGAGTTCTCAGATGCCTCCGCTTGGCAGCGGGCGTCTGGCCCTCTCAAGTGGAATCGGCAGCAGGGTCTCTACATCTATCGTGCGAACAGGCTGATCCAGTGGGGTGGCTGGAGTCGAATCCGCACGATCGACGAGCACAGCAAGCTCGCCCGTGTCGCACTCGATTTCTCCCCGAACTTGGACTCTGCCTTTGGAATAAACATCTCCAAGGCGATCGTCAAGCTGCCGACGGATTTTCGGGATGACATTGAACCCGTCGTGAACCAGGTGGCGCGGATCGCCTCCCAGCGATATCGCAAGGGGAACGAGACCCGGCCTACCGGCCGGACTGGCGCTTCCCCGATGACTCCGCGACCGGCCTTTCCGGCGCATCCAGCACCGGCCGCGTCTGGCTTGACGCCCCCGGCCACCGCCACGACTACCCGCTACACGGATCACGTCCTTTCAGCCCCCACGCCTGCCGGGTCCACTGGATCGAGTATCGAACCGCCCATTCGACGAGCGATTGAGGCTGCCGCGCAAGCGGCGGGAGAGCAGGAAGCGTTGCAACGAATCGTCGACAGCCTGCGTCGGACCGCGCCGGAGGTGGCAAGTGACCTCGGTTGGTGAACGCATCGAGGGGCACTTCCGCTTGGTTCGGATCCTGATGACTCGTGACTCGGTAACGTTCGAAGAGGCTCTTGCTGCTGCAGGACCTCTTGTGCCAAGCGACGATCATGAGGCTGTCCGGCGCCATTATCAGCAGCAGTCCTCTACGACCATCCAGGTCTTAGAGCCAGGCGCGCTGTCCGAGGGGGGGCCGCGGGAGTGGTTTGACGGATATGATCCCTCCCGGGGCTACTACTGGCGGCGTCAGCGCGACTATCTCGCGCACGAGGTTGGTCGAAAGGATTTCGAGCTCGATAGCCTAGACCGGGCCAGCAATAAGGTGTTGAGTCACCTAGAGGATCCGCGCTCCCCGGAGGGCTTTGCGATCCGCGGCCTAGTCGTCGGCCACGTCCAGAGCGGTAAGACCCAGAACTTCTCAGCGCTCATTGCCAAATCTGCTGATGCAGGTTACAAGATAGTCATCGTATTGTCGGGGCTGCATAACTCACTACGTCAGCAGACGCAGCGACGACTGGAGCGGGATCTGGGGCGAGAGAACGTCCCCGGGGTCGGTGAGCCCGAGGCTGGGAAGCGCTGGCAGTGGATGACCGGCGGTGAAATATGGGGCGATTTCGAACCTCGCGGTGTGAACGCGGCCATCCTTCAGGGCAATGAACAAGTCATCTTCGTTGTCAAGAAAAACAAGACGCGACTCGAGCGATTGAACGGATGGATGCAAGGGAGGGTGCCCGCTCACGTCCCCGTCCTCGTGATCGACGACGAGGCGGATCAGGCGTCCGTGAACACAGGGGGCAACCGGTCGGCTCGCGATGAGGTCGACCTCGTCGGCGGCGCTGATTTCGACGGGGACGTGCTGAGCGAGGATGAGCTCGACCCCAGTGCCATCAATCTCGAGATTCGCAAGCTGCTCCGCAACTTCGTGCGCTGCTCATACGTGGCGTACACGGCGACACCCTTTGCGAACGTCCTCATCGACCCATCTGCTGTCGACAGGGAGGGAGGTAATGACCTCTTCCCGAGCCACTTCATCATCTCGCTGCCGCCGCCCCCTGGCGACGTCTATGTGGGCGCTGCGACGCTCTTCGGTCGCGATCGGTTACCAGGCGATCCCGATACCAGCAGCCACGACGGTCTCGATGTCGTCGAATTCGTGCCCGATCACGAGGTTGACATGGTCGTGCCGCCTCCCAGGCAGCGTCAGGGATTCGTTCCCGCGATCCCGCCCAGCCTCAAGCAGGCGCTCGTCGACTATGTCCTCGCGTCGGCTGCCTGGCTTGAGCGCTCCGGCAAGGACGAGCCGTGCACGATGCTCGTGCACACAGACATGCGTCGGGCGCTCCAGAACGACCTAGCCCCCGACGTGGCCGCTGAGTTGGCTTACATCCGACAACGGTGGCTGTATGAAGCGGCCGAGTACCGTCCCCGACTCCGGGATCGGTGGGATACCCGTTTCAGGCCGCTCTCAGCCAGTGTGGATCTCGCGCGCGAAGTGCCATTTGAGACGATCGAGCCTTATGTCGATCGTCTTCTTCGGAGTGGAATAGTAGTCAGGGTGCTGAATTCGGATTGGCCTGACACCATCGATTTCGATGCCGAACCGACCCTCAAAGCCGTACTGATCGGCGGCAATAAGCTGAGCCGGGGCGTAACGATTGAGGGTCTCCTCGTTTCCTACTATGTTCGCGAGACGCTTTACTACGACACGTTGATGCAGATGGGACGATGGTTCGGGTACCGCGGACGTTACGTGGATCTGACGCGGCTCTACAGCACGGAACTGCTCGTCTCCTGCTTTCACGATCTGGCCACGGCCGAGGAGGAACTGCGCAAGCAAATCGCCCGGTATGAACACGAACGACTTACGCCAACGGAGTTTGTGCCGAAAGTTCGGACCCATCCTCAGATGGCAGTGACGCAGAAAAGCAAGATGCGTGCGGCCGAAGAGGTCAGCGCAAACTTCGCCGGACAGAGGGTCCAGGCGCTTCGCTTCCCAGAGCGGCCAACGGACGACCTGCAGATCAACGTTGGTGTCGCCGCAGATCTTTTCCGTGCGCTTGGGCAACCTGAGGCGTTCGAATCGGGTAAACCTTCATGGTCTGGCGTCGATCCGAGACTGGTCATCGCCTTCTTGAGCAACTTTCGTGTCATCCAGCAAACTGCAATCGATCCTCGCTCGGTGGTCGATTACATCGACAAGCAGCTCGAGCACGGTGAGCTGACGCGGTGGCGTGTCCTGCTAGCTTGCGCCAGCCAGGTGAGGACAAGTGCAGCGTGGACTACGGATCTAGGGGTCAGTGGGATGAAGCAGGTTCCGTTGATCGCGCGCAGCCGCCTCAAGAACGATCCGACCTCGCTCGGTGTTATCACGACCCCGAACGACGAGCTGCTTGGCCTAGAGGAGGCGGATATCCAGTCTGCAGACGAAGACGTGCGCGATGGAAAGTTTTCGTCCCTAGCGGAGGCCTACCGCGCCTACCGGAACCCCGCAGAGGGGCTCCTCGTCATCTATCCCATCAGCGCGGCTTCAGAAGCAGGTGGCAATGCCAAGAACCGGATTAGGCTGTTTGCGAATCCGGAAAATGTTGCTCCTCTCATTTCCTATGCTGTCTCATTCCCCGCGAGCCGGAGCAATGCCACTGTGGAATACGTCTCGGCGCCGCCGCCGAAGGGCACCTTGTGACGCCAGAGGAGCTCCAATCCCGCTGGAGGGAGATCATCATTCCAGCGTCCGGCCGTGAACTGCAGGCGATTCAGGTGTTGGGTCAGTCGGGGGTCTGGGTAGCGCGGGATCACAGCGCACGTCCGCACTTGTTGGTGCGGATTCCCGACGGTGCGTCGTTCAACGCTGCCGAGACGCACGGCCTCGGCGTAGGCGTCGGACGACACCGGATCATGGGGCTGCCCGACGCTACGTATGTCGACTTCGTCTGTCTCGATCAGGCGGTCCTGCACACGTTCGCGGCTGTTACATCGGATCTGGTTCGGGCGGTGTTGGAGGCAGACCTCGATGCGCGGCGGGAGAAGTTGCTGTCTGTGCTAAGCGAGTGGCGCTGGTTTTGGGGAGTGGACCCCTCCCGCCTCTCCGCCACGGACGCGCTCGGGCTGTTCGGAGAGCTCTGGTTCCTCGTCCGGTGGGTCGGCGTCTCATCGAAGGCCATCGAGGCATGGGACGCATCAAACGGAGCCCGGCACGACTTCCAGTGGCCAGCCCAGTCCGTGGAAGTCAAGACGACGTCAAGCGGGGGTGCGGTCGTTCACAACATCGAGCGCCTCGAGCAGCTCGAGGATGCGGAGACCGGGCAGCTCTACCTGTTCAGTCTGCGGGTAAGCCGGGACGCGCTCGGGGCCAACACCCTGGCAGGCCTCGTGCACGCGGCCACCGGGGCGCTGGCCGACGATCCTGCGGCCCGCTCCGAGCTGCTTGCCAAGCTGAGTCGGCGCGGCTACACACCCGCCGCGGATGAGCACGCCCGTGTTCCGTTCCGCGTTGTCGACGAGGCGCTGTACCGGGTGGCCGACAGCTTCCCGCGCCTGACGAGAGCGTCGTTCGCGGACGGGCTGCCTCCCGCCATCACGAAGCTGTCGTACCAGCTTGATATGAACGCATGCGCCGACTGGCGCGTCGCCGAGACACCCGACACGGCGCGCTTCCGATGACGGTGCTTGCTCGTACCCCTGTCAGCGTGTTCTCCTGGTCGCCGATCTGGGGGGAAAGGAATACTTGGTGGGACACTACGGCGTAACGCTTCAGCGAAGCGACGCCCTGCGGCTGCCGCCGCACCCGGAAGGTCCCAGTGTCCGCACTCTCCGCGCGTGGGCCCATGGCCAGGTAGCTGCGGGCCGGCCCATCGCTGTCGACCTGTTCTCCGGAGCAGGTGGGTTGAGCGCCGGGGTCGAGGCCGCTGGTTGGGCGGTGGCGGCTGCGGTTGACCATGATGCGCGGGCTCTCGAGACGCACCGGCACAACTTTCCGGGGCTCGCCTTGGACTTGGACCTCGGCGAGTCGGCCGCCAGGGACTCCTTCGTCAACCTTTTTGCGGACATTCCGGTTGATCTGGTGGCCGGCGGCCCTCCCTGCCAGCCCTTCAGCCGAGCTGGTCGGAGCAAAATTCGTAGCCTCGTCGAGGCCGGCACGCGTGACGCGGTCGACACGCGGCGGGAGTTGTGGGCGGCATTTCTTGACATCGCCCTACGTCTCAAGCCGCGAGCCATTCTCATGGAGAACGTCCCCGATATGGGGCTGGGTGATGACTTCCGGGTGGTCCGCACTATGGTGGATGCTCTGGAGGCGGCTGGCTACGCAACGAAGGTGCAGTTGGCCGAGGCTTGGCGTTTCGGCGTCCCGCAGCATCGCAAGCGACTCATCCTGCTCGCTCGGCGGGACGGGTGCGCGTTCAGTTGGCCTGATGAAGCACCCGTGGTGACAACCCTGCGCGACAGCATCAGCGATCTGCCGGCGCTCAACGGAACGACGGGTGCACGGGAGATGCCTTATGTGGCCCCACCTACCTTCTCGGCATTCGCTGCGCGGATGCGAGAAGGAGCCGTCCCCGAGGTGCTCCACGACCACATGACGCGGCCGGTGCGACCCGACGACCTCGAGGTCTTCCAGATGATGACGTCCAAGACCTTGTACTCGGATATCCCTGAGCACCTCAGGCGATATAAAGCGGACAGTTTCGACGACAAGTACAAGCGACTCGACTGGAACGATGTCAGCCGCTCGATCACGGCGCACATCGCCAAGGACGGGTACTGGTACATCCATCCTGAGGAGCACCGAACCTTGACGGTCCGAGAGGCTGCCCGGATCCAAACCTTCCCAGACGAGTTCCGTTTCGCAGGAACTCGGAGTGATGCCTTCCGGCAGATTGGGAATGCTGTGCCCCCGCTGCTGGGGGAGGCAGCTGCCCGCGCCCTCGGAGGGTACGACCGCCCCGCGGCCGGGGATTCAATCAACTGGCTCCAAGTGCGTCGGCAACTGGCTGATTGGGCGGCGAAGCAACGCACCGGGGATTATTGGCACACACTCCCAGGTTCAGCCGTGACCCCGCCCGTGGCTATTGGGGCGGCCGTGTTGTGCAGCACACGTACAGATCTAAAAGTGCAGGGTGACGCTCTGCGTCATTTCCGTGGCCTAGCCGAACTGTCGGCCTTAGCTCTCAAGGGTGCAATCGAAGCGCTTCCCGCTGGCAAGGCCGGCCGGTCGCTAGAGCGACTGCGGCCGCTCGTCCGGCGGAAATCAGCCTGGGTCGCGCCTGAGTCCGTCCCGCAGCTAATCGCTCTGACTCCCGCCGAACGGCAGGTTTTTGCACTGTTACGCGGGGAGGATCTCCTTCTGCGGTCGCAGGGCGTCTTGCGTGTGGCTGCCCGGGTTGCGGGCAGTACGTCGCATGAGACTAATCGCCTGTCCGATGGCAGGATCGACCTCGCGCGACTCGTCGGTGGTGGAGAGGATGCTGCCCTACGCATGGCCGGGCTGCGCCTCCTAGCGGCTACGCGCTGTAAGAAGGAATTGTCCGACTGCTCTGACTGTCCTCTTGTCGCGGCGTGCCAGACGGCGCAGGGGGGCGTCGCTGCTAAGGCCTAATCATTGCTGCAGTTTCTCAACGGACCGTGCGGTTCGTCGAGTGCGCCCGGTCGGCGGCGGCCGCCTCTGCTGGTGAGGCGGAAGCCGTGGCCACATTGTGGCGGTTGCTGCAGGGCGTTGACTTGGGTGGACGCCGAAGGGTGGCGGCACGTGGTCAGCGTCGGCGACGTGCTGGTGGTCTCGCCGTGCAACAACTAGGTCGCGCTGATCCGCGGGCTGCTGCGCCGATGGCGCCTCCTGCCCTTGACCGAGTCCAAGGGCAGGAGGCGCCGTCCTGTACTCGATGACGTCGACCAGCGCGGAGGACGCACCCCGCGGGGCCCCCCTTCTTCACAACCTGCACCGGCTGAACATGGCGGTGTCGCGGGCGAAGGCGCTGGCGGTCGCAGTGATGAGTGAGGAGCTGCTCGACGCCCCGGTGCGGACGCCTGAAGTGACCCCCGTCAGGCGGACACCTCGTTCTGTGTCAGGTGCATGTTCTCGTAGTCGGTGGGGCTGAGGTTGCCGAGCCGGGAGTGCCGGCGGCGGGTGTTGTAGAAGCCTTCGAGGTAGGAGAAGACCTCCATCTCCAGCTCGTGGCGGGTGGGCCAGGAGCGGCGGTAGATCAGTTCGGTCTTCAGCGTGGCGAACACCGATTCGGCCATCGCGTTGTCGAATGCCGACCCGACCCGGCCCATCGAGGCCAGTACCCCGGAGGCGCGCAGCGCCTTGCCGAACTCATAGGAGGTGTACTGGCTGCCGCGGTCGGTGTGGTGCACCGTTCCTGCAGCGGGCTTGCGGGTGGTGATGGCCATGCCGACGGCGTCGAGGACGAGCTCGGTGCGCAGGTGGTCGGCCATCGCCCAGCCGACGACCTTGCGGCTGAAGGCGTCGACGACCACGGCGAGGTAGACGAAGCCTTCCCAGGAGCGCAGGTAGGAGATGTCGGCGACCCACAGCTGGTTGGGGGCGGCCGCGGTGAAGTTCCGCTCCACCCGGTCCGGGGCGGTCGCGGTGGAGACCGCGCGGCGGCCGTACTTGCCTCGCCGGCGCCGGTGCACGCCCTCGATCGCACCCAGCCGCATCAGCCGCGCAACCCGTTTCCGGTTCCAGCCGTGCCCGCGGTCGCGGACTTCTGCGGTCAGCCGGCGGGCGCCGTAGATCCGGCGGTGGGCTACCCAGGCCTCACGAGCGGCCTCGATCGCGTAGGCCTCGTCGAGCTCGCCGGCTGTCGGCCCGCCGGCGCGGGCGGCCCATGCGTAGAAGCTGGTGGGGCTGATCCGAAACACTCGGCAGAGACGGCGCACGCCGTAGCTGGTCTTCTCCGCGGCGATGAACTCGCAGACCAGTCCGCGGCTCACCGGCCCGTCTCCCGAGCGAAGAAGACCGCGGCTTTTTTCAAGATCTCCCGCTCGACTTCCAGCTCAGCGACCTTGCGCCGCAGCCGGGCCAGCTCCATCCGCTCGTCGGCACTGAGCGCGGCCGGCCCATCGGCTCGCTGACGCTTCTCGGCGGTGACCCAGTTGCGCAGCGTCTCGTGGTTGATGCCCAGCTCACTGGCGACCTCGCGGACGCTGCGGCGGCTGTCCAGCACCAGCTGCGCGGCTCGCTGCCGGAACTCCTCGGGGTACTTGCTCCGTCGGCCCATCCGGGCCCTCCCTCCTTGGCTGATGCCAAGTCTGGAGGTGTTCAGCCGACGGGGGTCACTTCAGCCGGAGCAACTGCGCCAGGTGAATGCGCTGTGTCGTCTGGTCGAGATGGCGACCGTCGTCGGCTGAGATGCCGGCGGCAGGCCGAGCGTTCCGCGGGCAGTCTTCCGGTCGATCTCTCGGTCAACCACGCCGCGCCGTGACGGGCAGGAGGGGTTGGCGCAGCCGACAGAGCGTGCGGCCCTCGGTGGTCACAGGTGCTCGGACAGAGCGTCGTGCACGGCGACCGGGACGGGAACCGTGAAGTACTCCCGGCGCCTTGCCTTGACCAACAGGTCACTCAGCTGCTGACCGCCGAGACGGAGCAGCCTGAAGTTCTCGGGATCTCCTTGGCGCACGTTCTCGACCAGGTACAACCAAGAGTGATCCGGGTCGGCGCGAGCAGCGTGGTACTGGGCCGGTTCCAGCCACAGGTCGTATCCCCGGGAGCTCGTGCCCGCCGCCTTGACCTCGATGATGCGGTCGCCGCTGATGAGGTCGGCGGAGGCGCTGTTGTCCTGGCGGGTGTCCCGCGCCGTGCGTCCTTCCTTCGTCTCCTGCTCGATGACGAAGGCAATGGCGGCGTCCTCGATCGCCTTGATGCCGGAGATCGGCGGGGGTGTCGCATTGCTGGGGTCCACGGGTCGCTCCTGGGGCAGGCGGTAGAGGGTCGGGTCGCACAGGGTGGCGGAGGAGGCCGACACGGACCAGCACCCGGGCTCCCAGTTGCTGCGGGGTTGGCGATGGACTCAACGCGGGCGGAGGGGGCCCGGGCCATGGGCACCGACGGGGGTGCTTTCGGCTTCACCGATTCCTTCGGCTCGATCTGATGGGGCCTCACGGTGGTATCACCTTGGTATCGTCGCCCGCATGGCGCTGACCGTACGAACCGATGACGAGCTCGAGCAGGCACTGACGGCCCTCGCAGAGGCCGAGGGCACCTCTCGTCAGGAGGTCATCCGACGGGCCGTGCTCGAGCGGTACGAGCGCAGCGGTCACGCCGGCCGGGTCGAGGAGAGCTCCGCCCGGCTCATCGACCGGTGGGGCGACGTGCTGCACCGCCTGGGCACGGTGTGAGCGACGTCGAGTACCTGCAACTCGACGATCTCCTCGCTCTCGTCCGCGCGCTGCGCACCGGCCCGGTGCGTGATGTCGGCCTGTTGAGTGCTGCCGCGGCGCGACCGCAGGCAACGGTCTTCGGGGAGGAGGCCTACCCCACGGTGCCGCAGAAGGCGGCGGCGCTGCTCCACTCGCTGGTCGGCAACCACGCCCTCGTCGACGGCAACAAGCGGCTGGGCTGGCTTGCCACCGTCGTCTTCCTCGACCTCAACGGGCACGCTCCCGACCTGGACGACGAGGCCGCCTTCGTGCTGGTGATGGACGTGGCTGCCGGCGGCGCTGAGGTGGCGGAGATCGCCGACCGGCTGCGGGCCGTCCCCATCGGTCGCGGGGCGTCGACGCCTCCAGGGTCGACCGGCCGACAGGACTGATCAGCCCGGACGGCCCGCCGACGCAGGCCGTACGGTACGCGGCACACCGTCGTGCTGCCGCGGCCAGCCTGGCTCGTGTCGAGGACTGAAGCGCTCCGCGCTCGATGTCGTGCCAGGGCAGTCATCAGCTGCACCAGGAACGTCGCCGCGTCACCGATTCGACGCAAGCGGCCCTCGTTCGTCGGTGGCGCATGTCAGGGTGCCCGTGCTCGACCTGTGCACGCCCTCGCGGGTGCCCGGCGCAGGCCGACTCGCATCGATCCACGGGGGACAGTCATGAGTGACGACATCCAGCTGATCAGCGACGGCGATGGCCTGGCGGTGATCGGCGAACCGGCAGCCGTCGAGCGCTTCGTCGCCGACCAGGGTCTGTCAGCGAAGAAGCTCGAGCTGTCGCGGCTGAGTGGCTTCCTCAGCGCCGGGGGAGCACTGGCACAGGCGGGCTCCGAGATCGCGGCGAACTCGGGGCGCTGGGTGAAGCTGACGCCGGAGTCGGCGCAGCACGTCAAGCAGTTCGGGCTGATGCCGAGCAAGACACACGGCGTCAGCCACGCCATGGTCGGGCGGCCGGGCGAGATCAAGAAGTGGCTGCAGATCGACAAGGGACCCGGCACGCTCGCGAGGAACCCGGCGCTGCTCACCGGTGCCGCCGGCATCATGACGCAGCTCGCCATGCAGCAGGCCATGGACGAGATCACCGACTACCTCGCCACGATCGACGAGAAGCTCGACGACGTCCTGCGCGCGCAGGAGGACGCCGTCCACGCCGACCTGATCGGCGTCGGCCTGGACATCGACGAGGCCATGACCCTGCGCGAGCACGGCGGCCGGGTCAACGAGGTCACCTGGTCCAAGGTCCAGGGATCGTCGTCGACGATCGCGCGGACCCAGGCGTACGCGGTGCGACAGCTCGAGGCGATCACCGAGAAGGTCGAGCACAAGGCGAGGATCAGCGAGCTCGCCGACGCGACCAAGGACGTCGCGGCCAAGGCCCAGGGGTGGCTCGCCGTCCTGGCTCGCACCTTCCAGCTCCAGGACGCGATCGCCGTGCTGGAGATCGACCGCGTGCTGGAGGTGGCGCCGGACGACGTCGACGGTCACCGCCTCGGGCTCAGGGCAGCCCGGCAGAAGCGCCTGGACACCATCGCGCAGGTCACCCACCACCTGCTGACCCGCATGGCCGACGCCGCGGGCACGGCGAACGCGAAGGTGCTGCTCAACCCGATCCAGTCCCCGGCGATCGTGCAGTCGAGCGAGAAGGTCGCCCTCGCCGTCGCGGACTTCCACGGCCCGCTCGGGATAGCGTCCGGACCCGAGCTCGTGGAGGCGCGGGCGTGGACGGCTGCGGCGACGGAACTCAAGGGGAAGGTCCTCGACACGGGGGCAGAGGGTCTCGACGCCTCCCGGCGCCTCGGCACCGAGACCCTCGACCGCGCCAAGTCGGTGACGGGTCGCATCTCCGGGGGGATCTCGGGCGGCATCGCCGGAGGGATCGCCGGCTTCCGTCGGCGCGGGAGCGCCGAGCCGGACGCCGGCGAGGAATGAGCGCCGGCCGCGGCACCGTGACGCGCACCCGCCGTGTCGGCCGGGCGCGGTCGACGTCCGGCGGCATCATCGACCGGTCCGCTGCGACCGGCGCGGCGCGCATCGAGGGGTGAGCGTGCAGGACACCGAGGCGCCGATGCTCGACTTCGAGTCGGCGGCGGAGACCCCCCGCGCGCCCGCGGCCGGCGCGCAGGCTGGCCGACCGCGCTGGGCCAGCCTGTCCGCGGTCGTGCTGGACGCGGTCTGGACGCCCGGCACCTCCCACGGCCGGGTCGTCGTCCCCCTGGTGCACCGGGTGCTCGGCCCGGCGGCGTCCGGGCCGATGACCACCACCGAGCTGCCGGCCACCGACAGCCACCCGCTGCCGCGCCTGCTCGCCCGCTTCCCCGACGCCCCGGCGCTGGAGGAGGCCGCGCAGAACCGGCAGCGCACCTCGACCCGGGGCGGCGTGCCCAAGGCCGAGGCCGTCCTCCGGGTCGCCCGCATCCTCGTGGCACACGGCCTCCTCGGCGTCGACGACCTCCCGCGGGTGCTCGCCGACCCGGCCGCGATGTCCCGGATCGACCGGGCGCTGCGCGGCGTCCCCGGTGAGGGGGAGCACGGTTCCCGCCGGCACCGCCTCTGGCAGCTCTGCGCCGCAGGTCAGGGCCTCACCCCCGCGGGGTAGCTGAACTCACCGGTCCGGTAGAACTCATCAACCTCGTACGCAATCGATCCGAGGGGTGAGGGGTGAGCTGGGCCATGCATTCGACGGTGCGCACCCCTGACGACGGGGCGGTGGTCGGCCCGTGCGCGGGCCCGGCTCGGTGAGGCGCCTCGGCTCGCACGCCCCCGAGGTCGCCACCCCGCGGATGACGGCGCGCATCCTGGCCGTCTTCTACGCCTTCGGTGGCACCGCGGGACTGCTCGCGCTCCTCGGGGCGGCCGCGCACTCCGGCCGCAGCGTGGCCATCGCAGCTCTGGCGGCCACCGCCCTGCTCGGCGCCGGCGTCATCGGCCGCTGGGGCCCGTGCTGGCCCCGCGCGGCCTTCCACGTCCCGGTCGCCGCGGCCACCGCGATGATCGGCAGCGCCGCCGCGCTCGCCCCCGACCCGCTGACCGCCTTCGCCATCGGTTCGATCATCTCCTTCGTCGCCGTCGACGCGTTCTTCTTCTTTCGGCCCGGGCCCGCGCTGGCGCACCTGGTGATCGCGCTGGTCGGCGTCAGCGGCGTGCTCGTGCTGCGCGGCGACGTCCCGCTGTTCACCACGCTGGCCCTGGTCGCGGTGGTCGTCGCGCTGGGCACGGTCACCCGCGACCTCGCCTGGCGCGCCTCCAGCGCCAGCCGTGACCCGCTCACCGGGCTGGCCAACCGGCGCGGTTTCGACGACGCCCTGCAGGAGCTGCTCGTCGCCGCCGAGCGCCGTGGTGAACCGCTGTCCGCCGCGCTGCTCGACCTCGACCACTTCAAGCGGATCAACGACACCGACGGTCACGAGGCCGGCGACCGCGTGCTGGTCCGGGTCAGCGAGGTCTGGTGCGCCCAGCTGGCCCCGGGCGCGGTGCTCGCCCGGCACGGCGGCGACGAGTTCGCGCTGCTGCTCCCCGGCCTGACCGGGCCGGTCGCCCTGGCGGAGGTCGAACGGCTGACCGGGCTGCACCCGGGCATCGGCGTCTCCTGCGGCGTCGCCCAGCACATCCCCGGCGAGACCAAGGCCCAGCTGATGCGCCGCGCCGACGCCGCCCTGTACGTCGCCAAGGACACCGGTCGCAACCGCTGCGCCCTCGACGACGCCGCCGGCGACCAGCTGGCCGCCGACCTGACCGCCGCTCTCGCCGCGGGCCGGATCGGCGTGGCCTTCCAGCCGGTGGTGGAGCTCGCCGGCAACCGGGTGATCGGCGTGGAGGCGCTGGCCCGGTGGGACCACCCGGAGCGCGGCGCCGTCCCGCCCGCCGAGTTCGTCGCCCTCGCCGAGCAGCACGGCCTGATCGCCACCCTCGGCCGGCAGGTGCTGCGCACCGGCCTGCAGCAGCTCACCGCCCTGCGTGCGGCCAACGGCGTGCAGCTCGCGCTCGGCGTCAACGTGTCGGTGCGCGAGCTCGCCGACCCCGGGTACCCGCACCGGATGGCGGCGGTGCTGGCCGAGTTCGACTGGCCCGCCGCCCACGTCGTCGTCGAGGTCACCGAGACCCAGCTGGAGTCCGACGTCGCCGTCGTCCGGCAGAACCTCGAGACGCTGACTCGGATCGGGCACGTCGTCGCCGCCGACGACTTCGGCACCGGCTACTCCTCGCTGAGCCGGCTCGACGTGCTGCCCGTCCAGCACCTGAAGCTCGACACGTCGTTCATCGCCTCGATCACCACCGCCCCGCGCCGGGCGCAGCTGGTGGCCAGCATCGTCGCGCTCGCCGACAACCTCGGGCTCGGTCTCCTCGCCGAGGGTGTGGAGACCCGGGAGCAGGACGCCGAGCTGCGCCGGCTCGGCGTGCACTTCGGACAGGGCTGGTTCTACGGCCGGCCGATGCCGGCCGACGAGCTGGCGGGGTGGCTGGCGGCCCGGTGGGTCGACGGCGCGGTCAGCATCCCCCGCTGAACCGCCGCGACGTGCGGGTGGGAGCCCGGGCCACTGGCTCGCCGGCGCACGGACTGCCGTCGGCACCCGAGCCCCCTCACCCGGGCGAGGTAGCTGAACCCCTCGGTCTCGCTCGGATCGTCAACCTCGTGCGCCGCCGGACCGACCACCACTCGGTGAACTGGTCGACGGCGCCCGCGGTGGCGACACCGCGGCTGATGGCACGGGTCCTGGGCACCTTCTACGTGGCCGCCGGGATCGCGGGGCTGTTCGCCGTCCTCGGTCCCGGCGCAGCGCAGCAGAGCCGCTCGCTCACCGCCGTCCTCGCCGTCGCCGCGATCGCCGCCGGTGCGACCTCCCTCCACTGGGGCTCCCGCTGGCCCCGGCGGGTCTTCCACTGTCTGGTCGCGTCGGCCAGCCTGGTGATCGCGCTCGTGGTGGCGGTCAGCCCCGACGCGGCCATCGCCATGGCCGCCGCCTCGCTGCTCGCCTTCGCCGCCGTCGACGCCTGCTTCTTCTTCAGCCTCCGGCTCGCCTGGGCGCACCTGCTGCTGGGCATGAGCGCCACCACCGTCGCCTTGCTGGTCCAGGGCGAGGTGCCGATCTCGATCGCGCTCGCGCTGAACACGGTCGTCGCCGCGCTGGGCAACGTCACCCGCGGCCTGGTCATCCGCGCCTCCAGCGCCAGCCGCGACCCGCTCACCGGGCTGGCCAACCGCCGCGGCTTCGACGACGCCCTGCAGGAGCTGCTCGCCGCGGCCGCCCGCCGGGATGAGCCGCTGTCGGCCGCGCTGCTGGACCTCGACCACTTCAAGCAGATCAACGACACCGACGGCCACGAGGCCGGCGACCGGGTGCTCTGCCGGGTCGCCGACGTCTGGCGGCACGAGCTGCCGCCGTCGGCCGTCCTCGCCCGGCAGGGCGGTGACGAGTTCGCCGTCCTGCTGCCCGGCACGGCCGGCGCCGACGCCCTCGCGCTGGTCCGCCGCGCCTCCGCCGGTCACCCGGAGATCAGCGTCTCGTGCGGCGTCGCCGAGGTGCGCCCCGGGGAGACCGCCGCGGAGCTGATGCGCCGGGCCGACCGGACCCTCTACGAGGTCAAGGCCGCCGGCCGGGGCCGGTGCGAACTGGCCGGCGGCACCGGCTCCACCCTGGCCCGTGATCTCGCCGCCGCGCTCGCCGCGGACGACGTCGCCGTGCACTACCAGCCGATCGTGGCCCTTCCCGGCGGCGCCGTCGTCGGGGTGGAGGCGCTGGCCCGCTGGACCCACCCGGAGCGCGGCGCGGTGCCGCCCGGCGAGTTCGTCCCGGTCGCCGAGCAGAGCGGGCTGGTCCACGCCCTCGGCGCGCACGTGCTGCGCACCGCCTGCGCCGACCTGGCCGGCGTCCGCACCGCTGCCGGTGAGCAGTTGACCCTCGGCGTCAACGTCTCCGGCCGCGAGCTCACCGACCCCGGCTACGCACAGCGGGTGGCGGCCGTGCTCGCCGACACCGGCTTCCCCGCCGACCACCTGGTGATCGAGGTGACCGAGAGCCTGCTCGAGGGCGGGTCGCCGGACGCCGTCGCCACCCTGCAGGCCCTCCGCGACGCCGGACTGTCGGTCGCCATCGACGACTTCGGCACCGGCTTCTCCTCGCTCAGCCGGCTGGACACGCTGCCGGCCGACCTCCTCAAGCTCGACCGGTCGTTCGTCGCGACCGTGCACAGCTCGCCGCGTCGCGCGCAGATGCTGCACAGCCTGGTGGCGATGTGCCGCGGGCTCGGCCTCGACATCGTCGCCGAGGGCGTGGAGACCGCCGAGCAGGAGGCGGCCGTGCGGGCGATGGGCTGCACGTTCGCCCAGGGCTGGCGCCACGGCCACCCGGTGCCGTTCCCCGGTCTGCTCGCCGCCCAGGCCGCCCCCGCGGGAGGCGTCCACCGCGGCTGATCCATCCCCGTCGAGCCCACGGGGTCCGTGCGACGGGCGGGACGCCCCGCCGTGAGACGCGTCTCCGACCCGCCGGTCCGACACGACCACGCAACGAACCCGTGGGACCGTGGGGCACGTGTCTGACGCGACCCCCGGCGCCGCGCCGATCGACGAGCCCGCCCCCCGACCCGAGCCGACGCCGCTCAGCGCCGAGCACGCCCGGCTGGCCGAGTCGGCGGACATGTCGGCGCCGTGGCGGATGTGGGGCCCCTACCTGGCAGGCCGGCAGTGGGGGACCGTCCGCGAGGACTACTCCGCCGACGGCGACGCGTGGGCGTCGTTCCCGTTCGACCACGCGCGCGCCCGCGCCTACCGCTGGGGCGAGGACGGCCTGGGCGGCATCTGCGACCGCTACGGCTTCCTCAACTTCTCCGTGGCGATGTGGAACGGCAAGGACCCGGTGCTCAAGGAGCGGCTGTTCGGGCTGACCAACGCCGAGGGCAACCACGGTGAGGACGCCAAGGAGCACTGGTGGGCCGTCGACGGCACGCCCACGCACTCCTGGATGCAGTGGCTCTACCGCTACCCGCAGGCCGAGTTCCCGTACCAGGAGCTCCGCGACGAGAACGCGCAGCGCAGCAAGCTGGAGCGGGAGTTCGAGCTCGCCGACACCGGCGTCCTGGACGACGACCGCTTCTTCGACGTCCAGATGACCTACGCGAAGAACGCCCCGGACGACGTCTGCATCGTCGTCACCGCCACCAACCACGGTCCGCAGGCCGCACCGCTGCACCTGCTGCCGCAGGTCTGGTTCCGCAACACCTGGTCCTGGGGCGGCGACAAGCGCCAGGGCGTGCTCAGCCAGCTGCTCGCGCCCACCCTCGCCGTCAACGGCCTGGAGGCCATCGAGGCCGAGCACGGCTTCCTCGGCCGGTACGTGCTCGCCGCCGAGGGCGCGCCGAACGTGCTGTTCTGCAACAACGAGACCAACGCCGTCGAGCTCTTCGGCGCCGCGCGCAACGAGACCCGGTACACGAAGGACGGCATCGACCGCCGCGTCGTCCGTGGCGACCGCGACGCCGTCAACCCCGCCGACACCGGCACCAAGGCCGCGTTCTGGTACTCGTGGGACGCCGTCCAGCCCGGTGAGACGGTCACCGTCAAGCTGCGGCTGCGCAAGGAGGACCCGGACGACGCGACGTTCGGCCCCCAGTTCGACGCCGTCCTCGATGCCCGGAAGGCCGACGCCGACGAGTTCTACGCCGACGTCATCCACCCGAGCCTGTCCGCCGACGACCGGCACGTCGCCCGCCGCGCCTACGCCGGCCTGCTGTGGACCAAGCAGCTGTACCGCTACGACGTCGCCCAGTGGCTGGACGGCGACCCGGAGGCGCCGGCGCCGGACACCCGCAAGAAGCGCGGCGGGCGCAACGTCGGCTGGCGGCACCTCGCGCTCGCCGACGTCATCTCCATGCCCGACGAGTGGGAGTACCCGTGGTTCGCCGCGTGGGACACCGCCTTCCACTGCCTGCCGCTGGCGCACGTCGACCCCGACTTCGCCAAGGAGCAGCTGCTGCTCATGTGCCGTGAGTGGGCGATGCACCCCAACGGCCAGCTGCCCGCCTACGAGTGGGCGTTCGGTGACGTCAACCCGCCGGTGCACGCCTGGGCCGCCTGGCACGTGTACCGGATCGACGGCTACCGCGACCAGCAGTTCCTCGTCCGGGTGTTCACCAAGCTGCTGCTGAACTTCAGCTGGTGGGTCAACCGCAAGGACGCCGACGGCTCGAACGTCTTCGAGGGCGGGTTCCTCGGGATGGACAACATCGCGCTGTTCGACCGGTCCGCGCCGCTGCCGCCCGGCTACAAGCTCGAGCAGTCCGACGCGACCAGCTGGATGGCGTTCTACTGCCAGCAGATGCTGAAGATCGCCCTGGAGCTGTCGCGCACCGACCAGGCGTGGGACGGCGTCGCGACGAAGTTCTTCGAGCACTTCCTCGCCATCTCGCAGGCGATGAACGCCTTCGGCTCGCACGAGGTCTCGCTGTGGCACGAGGAGGACGGCTTCTTCCACGACGTGCTCATCGCCCCCGACGGGACGACGGAGCCGCTGCGGGTGCGGTCGATGGTCGGGCTGCTGCCGATCCTGGGCACGACCGAGATCCCGGCGTGGGTGAGCCAGCTGCCCGACGTCGCCGACCGGGTGCGGTGGCTGCAGAAGCGCCGGCCGGAGCTGATGGGCCCGCTGCGCAGCCGGTCGACGCCGGAGGGGCGCAAGATGCTGCTCTCGCTGGTCGGCAAGGAGCGGCTGACCCGGATCCTGCAGAGGATGTTCGACACCGAGGAGTTCCTCTCCCCGTTCGGCATCCGGTCGCTGTCGAAGTCGACCGGGCAGGTGTTCGCCAACGTCGGCGGGCGGGACGTGTCGATCGAGTACGAGCCGGGGGAGTCGCGCACCAAGCTGTTCGGCGGCAACTCCAACTGGCGCGGGCCGGTGTGGTTCCCGGTGAACGTGCTGCTGGCGGACAAGCTGCGCACGCTGGGCCGGCACTACGGCGACTCGTTCACCATCGAGATCCCCACCGGCTCGGGCAACCACTGCACGCTCATCGAGGCGGCCGACCTGATCGACAACTCGCTCACCCGGCTGTTCCGCCCGGTCGACGGCAAGCGCCCCGCCGACGGCAAGCGGATCGAGTCCAGCGACTCACCGCTGTGGCGCGAGCACCCGACGTTCAGCGAGTTCTTCGACGGCGACACCGGCGAGGGCCTCGGTGCCACGCACCAGACCGGCTGGACGGCGCTGGTCGCGCACCTGCTCAACCCGCGACTGCCCGCCGACCCCCGCTGGGCCTGACCAGCCGCCGCTAGGGTCGCCGAGGTGACGCACGAGGACGGCGACGTCGAGCCGAGCATCAACTTCTACACGCGGAAGTGGGTGCGGCCCGAGGACCTCAACGCCCACGGCACCCTGTTCGGCGGCAGCCTGCTGCGCTGGATCGACGACGAGGCCGTCGTCTACGCGGCCATCCAGCTCGGCACGGCGAAGGTGGTCACCAAGTACATCTCGGAGATCGACTTCGTCGGCTCCGCGCGGCTGGGCGACATCATCGAGATCGGGCTGGTCGCCACCGAGTTCGGCCGGACGTCGCTGACCATGCGGGCCGAGGCGCGGAACATCGTGACCGGGGCGAGCATCCTGACCATCGACAAGGTCGTCTTCGTGGCGGTGGACGAGGACGGCCGCCCGTTCGCCCACGGCTACACCTCGCTCACCCGCGGCCGCGAGCGCATCCGCCGCTGAGCGAACCGCCCTGTCGGCGGCCTTCACAGAGTGGGCGGTGGTGCCTGAGTGGTGTCAATCCGCTTGAGAGAACTGAGACCTGGCGGGTGAGTCGTGTCTGTGAATTCTGATCATTAGTGTCGAAAGCGAATCGCTGACTGATCGAAGGGTGCAACGGGGATGACTGAGGAGAGTTGGCACGAAGCGCGGTTGATCCCGACATCAGGGATCAACGGGGCTGAAGAGCAGGAGCGACGTGCCACGTCGGCCCTCCTCGCGGTGATCACCGCCGTCAAGGAGTTCGGCCGCGGTCTGACGCAACCCTTCGGTGCGCCGGCGGGCGCCATCGAGGCCTTCATCGAGGTGCCGTTCATGCTCGGCGAGAAGCGGTGCTATCCGGACGGGCTCATCCGCGTCACTCGTGGACAGCGGAGCTGGACGGCCCTCGTCGAGGTGAAGACGGGCACGAACGAGCTGGGTACCGAGCAACTCGAGAACTACCTCGACATCGCGCGCGAGAACGGCTTCGACGCGCTGATCACGATCAGCAACGAGATCTCCCCGCTCGCGGGTCAACATCCCACCAAGGTGGACAAGCGCAAGCTCCGCAAGGTCGCCATGCACCATCTGCCGTGGAGTCAGATCCTGGCTGCGGCGGTCGTCCAGAAAGAGCACCGCGGGGTGGCAGACCCCGACCAGGCGTGGATTCTCGGTGAACTCATCCGCTACTTGGAGCACCCGCGTTCCGGCGCGCTCGAGTTCGAGGACATGGGCGCGTCCTGGGTTCCCGTTCGCGACGCCGTTGGTGCGGGCACGCTGCGAGCGTCGGACAAGGGCGTCGCCGACGTCGCCGCTCGTTTCGATGCGCTGATGCGCTACGTGTCGCTGCGACTCGGTCGCACGCTCGGCACCGAGGTCGTGCCTGCCCTCACACGCCGCGAGATGGCGGAGCCAGCCCTGCGGAACACGACTCTGGTCGAGAGCTTGGTCCGAGATGGGCGAGTCTCGGGGGCGATACGGATCCCGCATGCTGTCGCCCCGCTGAGCATCGAACTGGACCTCCGGGCCAATCGTGTGACTTGCCATGTCGACGTCGACGCGCCCCGGGAAGGGCGCCCCACAACCCGGGTCAACTGGCTGGTCCGGCAGCTGAGGGCGGCTCCCGAGAGCGTTCGCATCGAGGCATTCGCCATGCATGCGAGGGGCCCGGGGGCCGCTGAGCTGCTCAGAGCAGTGCGCGAGGACTCTGCCGTTCTCGTTCAGGACCCGAAGCGAGAGATTAGGAGCTTCCGCGTTGCGCTCACCAGTCCGTTGGGGACCAAGCGCGGTCGAGGCCGAGGGGCGGCCATCGATTCGGTCCTGGATGCAGTTGAGACCTTTTACGGGGAGGTGCTGCAGAACCTGAGGGCATGGACGGCTGCAGCGCCCAAGATGAGGGACGTCGCCGAACTCCCCAAAGAGACGTCGCCGGCACTCGCGAGCACTGCGCTCTCGTCGCAGGACGGCGTCGAGCTGGCAGCATCGGTGCCTGCGCCCGATTCGTCCGACGATGGCGCGGACGACGGGGCGGCCGTCACCATGTGACCAGCGGTCACCCGGGCGGGGGAGCGAGACGGCCCGGTTCCGCGGTGCCGGTCAACCTCGCGCGCCGGCAGGCCGACCAGACCGCATGACCTGGTCGACGGCGCCCGCGGTGGCCACGCCGCGGATGATGGCGCGCGTCCTGGCCACCTTCTACATCGCCGCCGGGATCGCCGGGCTGTTCGCCGTCGTCGGGCCCGGTGCCGGGTCGCAGGGGCGCTGGCAGATCCTCGGCCTGTCGGTCGTCGTCCTGCTCTGCGGCGCGGTCTCCTTCCGCTGGGGCTCCCGCTGGCCGCGGCACGTCTTCCACGGGCCCGTCGCCTCGGCGTCCGCGCTCGTGGCCTGCGGAGTCCTGGTCAGCCCCGACCCGGCCACCGCGATGGCTGCCGCCGCGCTGCTGTCGTTCGTCGCGGTCGACGCCTGCTTCTTCTTCAGCCTGCCGCTGGCCTGGCTGCACATGGGCTTCGGCATCGCCGCGGTCACTGCCGCGCTCATCGCCCAGGGCGACGTGCCGGCCGCCATCGCACTCGCGCTCGACGCCGTCGTCGTCGCACTGGGCACCGTCGTGCGCGGTCTCGTCCTGCGGGCCTCCAGCGCCAGCCGCGACCCGCTCACCGGGCTGGCCAACCGCCGCGGTTTCGACGACGCCCTCCAGGAGCTGCTCGCCGCGTCCTCCCGGGGCGGGAGACGGATCTCCGCGGCGCTGCTCGACCTCGACCACTTCAAACGGGTCAACGACAGCCAGGGCCACGAGGCAGGTGACCGGGTGCTGTGCCGGGTGGCCGACGTCTGGCGCCGCGAGCTGCCCGCCGACGCCGTCCTCGCCCGCCAGGGCGGCGACGAGTTCGCGCTGCTGCTGCCCGGGTTCTCCGGCGCGGAGGCGCTGACCCTGGTCGATGACATCGCCGCCCGGCACCCGGAGGTGTCGCTGTCGGTCGGCGTCGCCGAGCACCGCCCCGACCACTCCGCCGCCGACCTCATGCGCCGCGCCGACCGCGCGCTCTACGACGCCAAGGCCGCCGGCCGGGGCCGCTGCGAGCTGGAGAGCGGGCCGTCGTCCGAGCTGGCCGGCGACCTGGCGGCCGCCCTCGACGCCGGCGACCTCCAGGTGCACTACCAGCCGATCGTCGCCCTGCCGGACGGCGAGGTGGTCGGCGTCGAGGCGCTCGCCCGCTGGACCCACCCCGAGCACGGTCCCGTGCCGCCCGTCGAGTTCGTCGCCGTCGCCGAGCAGACCGGCCTCGTCGCGGCGCTGGGGGAGCACGTGCTGCGCACCGCCTGCACCGACCTGGCCGGGGTGCGCACCGGGGCCGGCGAGCAGGTCACCCTCGGGGTCAACGTCTCCGGGCGGGAACTGTCCGACCCCGGCTACCCCGCGCGAGCGCTCGCCGTCCTCGCCGAGACCGGCTTCCCCGCGCAGCACCTGGTGCTCGAGGTGACCGAGAGCCTCGTCGAGGGGGAGTCACCCACCGCCGTCACCGCGCTGCACCAGCTGCGCGCCGCCGGGCTCAAGGTGTCGATCGACGACTTCGGCACCGGCTACTCCTCGCTCAGCCGGCTGGACACGCTGCCGGCCGACGTCCTCAAGCTCGACCGCTCGTTCGTCGCCAGCCTCGGGGAGTCCCCGCGGCGCGCGCAGATGCTCGCGCACCTCGCCGCGATGTGTCAGGGACTCGGGCTGGACGTCGTCGCCGAGGGCGTGGAGACCGCGGAGCAGGCCGCCGCGGTGGGGGCCGTGGGCTGCACCTTCGCGCAGGGCTGGCGCTACGGGCGCCCCGCGCCGCTGGCCGACCTCCTGGTCGGCCTCATGTCGGACGTCGACGTCCTGCCGACCACCTGACCGCTGCCGGCATTCCCGTCGAGTGGTCGCGGTTGCCACGATGAGGGGAAGGCAGTCGACGTAAGCAGCCGTCACTCCTGACGTGCGCCCCGCAGCCGAGCTCCCGCGCCCCAGGAGTCGCTGCTGGGGGAGTGCTCCCGCGGGTCCTCGTCGCCGGTGTCGATCGCGACGACCAGGTGCCACGCCGGGCCCACACCGATGCGCACGACGTCGGCGAGGTCCCCGGTCAACCGGACGGTCCGCGATGCGGTCAGCTGCTCGCCCTCGTCGAACCCGCCGCGGACGGTCACCGTGACGCGATCGCCGGCTCCGGTGTCGTGCAGCCGGTGCTCCTTGCCGAGCTTCCCCTCGTGGCACTCGTCGAGGACCTCGCCGTCGGTTGCGGTGACCTCCACCGTGCAGCGGACGCCCGCCGGCACGCCCATGCCGCTGCCCGGGCCGTGCAGCACGCGGAGCGTGCCGCCGATCCCGGCGTCGGCGAACCGCAGGTCGTCGCCGGGCGTGTAGTCGTACGGGTGGGTCCCGCGCTTGCGCCGTGCCACGGCTTCGGAGTCTGCCCGAGTCGGGGCGGGCGGGACCATCGACCCCTGACCCCTCCGAGCGGCACCCTCGTCTCTGAAGCCGAATCGGCCAGAATTCCGGCTAAGCTGGCCAGCGTGACCACTGTTCCGCTCAGCGAGGCCAAGGACAAGCTCTCCGCGCTCGTCGAGGCGGCAGAGACCACGCACGAGATCGTCACCATCACCCGGCACGGCCGGGAAGCCGCCGTCCTGATGGCCAAGTCGGACCTGGACTCGCTGCACGAGACGATCTTCTGGTTGTCGCAACCCGGTGTCCGGGAGGACATCGAATCGGCGCGACGTGAGGTGGCCGAGGGGCGCACCACCGGCGCGGGCGAGCTCCGGACGGAGTTCGGGCTCCCCGGGTGAGCTCGCCGTTCGACGTCCAGATCTCGTCCGCGGCCCTCCGCCAGCTGCGTCGCCTCCCACCGCGGGTCGCGCCTGCCGTGGTGGAGTTCCTCACTGCCGTCCTGCCGGAGAACCCGCTGCGGCTGAGCAAGCCGCTGAGCGGTGAGTTCGCCGGCCTGCGCAGCGCCCGCCGCGGCGACTACCGGGTGCTCGTCGTCGTCGACGAGGTCGCCCGAACGGTGCTCGTCGTCCGCATCGCGCACCGGGCCACGGCCTACCGCCCTCCACCGCCGACCGATTGACCCCGCCCGGCACCGCGAGGTGTGGGGCGAGTGGGACGGACGAGGTAGATCCGGCCTGTCCTGCCGTGGACGACGCGCCCGCCGACTGACCATGGACGCTCACTGGAGCATCACGGGGGTCAGCGCATGTCACGGTCCGAGTCCGCCATCGAGCAGATGCTGCAGCGGTGGGAGGCCAAGAACCCGGGCACCCCGGTCCGGCCGGTGGTGCAGCAGGCCGTCGACCTGGGGTTCGTCGTCGCCGAGCCGACCAGCTCGGCCCGGTACCTGCGCCTGGTGCTCGACGCCCCCGGCGGCTCGGTCACCCTGTACGCCGACGCCCAGCGGCTCACCGCAGCCGGCGCGGGTCTGCGCGACCTCGCCGGCTCGCTGCCCGGCGCCGTCGTCCGTCCGCGCGACGTCCAGTTCCCCTTCGACGCCGCCGACCCCGGCGAGGTCCTCGAGGGGTTCCGGGCTGCCGCCACGGGCGAGACCGCGCACCCGCCGACGGCGGAACTGCCGGCCGCACCGGAACCGGCGTCCGCCGCGCCGCGCACCGCCCGGCTGACCCCCACCCGCGCCGCGGCCGCGGTCGCTGCGCTCCTGTTCGTCATCGCCCTGCTCGTCGGGGGCACGGCCGCGTCGTCGGAGACCGATGCCGACACCGCCAGCTCCGGGACGGAGGCGACCGCGCCCGCCACCCCGGCCGACGACGAGGCCGCCATCGCCGCCGCCGAGGCGTCGCTCGCGCGCGAGGAGACGGCGGAGGCCGCGACGGCCTCCGAGAACACGACCGGGTTGCTCACCGATGCGGACGCCGACTCGGCGATTACCGCGGCGCCGCCCACCACCGCGCTCGCGGCGCTGGCCGCCGTCGAGGTGAAGGGCCGTGCCCCGAAGACCGGCTACGACCGCGACCAGTTCGGCGCCGCCTGGACCGACGTCGACCGCAACGGCTGCGACACCCGCAACGACGTCCTCGCCCGCGACCTCACCGCCGAGACGTTCAAGCCCGGCACCCGGGACTGCGTGGTGCTCACCGGCTCCCTCGCCGACCCCTACTCCGGCACCACCATCGCCTTCCAGCGCGGCCAGGACACCAGCAGCGACGTGCAGGTCGACCACGTCGTCGCGCTGTCCAACAGCTGGCAGACCGGCGCCCAGGGCTGGGACGCCGCGAAGCGCACCGCCTTCGCCAACGACCCGCTCAACCTGCTCGCCGTCGACGGCCCGCTGAACATGCAGAAGGGCGACGGCGACGCCGCCACCTGGCTGCCGCCGAACAAGGCCTACCGCTGCGCGTACGTCGCCCGGCAGGTCGCGGTGAAGGTCAGCTACGGCCTCTGGATGACCCAGGCCGAGCGCAACGCCATCGCCACCGTGCTCGCCACCTGCCCGGCCGAGCCGCTGCCCGGCGGTGTCGTCGCGAACGTCCACGCGCCGGCCCCCGCGCCCACGCCCGCCCCGGCACCGGCCCCCGCACCGGCTCCCGCGCCCGCCCCGGCTCCGGCGCCCGCCCCGGCACCGGGCGTGTTCTACAAGAACTGCGACGCCGTCCGAGCTGCTGGTGCCGACCCGATCCGCGCCGGCGACCCCGGCTGGGACACCACGTTCGACCGGGACGGCGACGGCGTCGGGTGCGAGTGACCTGACCGCTGCCACTCGCTCGGCGGGAGGCCGTAGGCCTCACGGAAGCGTCGGGCGAAGTGGCTCGGGTCGGTGAACCCGTGCGCACGGGCGGTGGCGGCGATCGACCGCCGCCGCCCGGCCGGGGACACCAGTGCGGCCCGGGCCGCCTCCAGCCGCCGGCCGATGACCTCCTGCTCCAGGCTCAGCCCCGCGTCGGCGAACACCTGGTAGAGCCGGCGCACGGACACCGCGTGCGCCGCGGCGATCGACGACGGCGTCAGCGCCGGGTCGGTGAGATGCCGGGCGATGTACGCCCCCACCCGGGTGAGGAGCGTGTCCTCCCACACGTGCCGTTGTCGGACGTCGCCGGCCGCGGAGACCAGCAGTGCCCGCACCAGTTCGACGGTCGCCGTCCCCAGTGACGCCGCGGCCGGGTCGCTGCCGAGCCGGTCGGCGTGCGCCGTCAGCCCCTCGAGGTGGTCGCGCACCAGGTCGTGCAGCGGGCTGGCACGCAGCCGCGGTCCGGCGGCCCGGATCACGTCGGTCGGCAGGGCCAGCCGGTCGTAGGACACGTGGAAGGCGCGCGACCCGCCGTCCCCGGCCCAGGAGAACTGGTACGGCGCGGTCAGGTCGCTGAGCATCAGCTCGCGGGCGCGCACCAGCTGGTCGGCGTCGAACTGGCTGAACCGCCCCATGCCGCTGACCTGCACGGCCAGCGCCACCACGGACGGTGCCTCCTGGCGCACGTGCCGCGCCGTGCGGGTCAGCCGGAAACCGGACGCGTCGGTGGTGAACAGCGACGCCGTCCCGAACTGCCACAGGTGCATTCGTGAGTGCATCCGTTCGGCGGGCTCGAGCTGGTCGATCCGGCAGGGCACCGACGCCTGCCCGAAGGCGTCGCGGAAGGCGCCGACCCGGGCGGCGGGTGCAACGGTGGCGGTGTCCAGCAGCAGCATCGGCAGTCCCCTGCGGACGACGGTGCGGTGGCGCCCAGGGTGGCAGGCGCACCGCACCGGCGGAACCACTCCCGGCACGGAGGGGCCAGAGGTCTGCAGGGAGAGCCGATCCTGCAGTCCGGCACGCTGCCACGCTCCCCGCGTCAGCAGCCCGACCGACCCGCAGGGAGAGCGCCATGGACACCGCCCCCGACACCATCGTCCTGATCCACGGCTTCTGGGTGACCCCGCGCAGCTGGGAGGAGTGGAAGGCGCACTACGAGGCCCGCGGCTTCCGGGTGCTCACCCCCGCCTACCCGGGCTTCGAGGTGGAGGTCGAGGCGCTCAACGCCGACCCCACCCCGGTCGCCGAGGTCACCCTGCCGCAGATCGTCGACTCCCTGGCGCAGGTCATCGGTGAGCTGGAGCAGCCGCCGGTCCTCATCGGCCACTCCGCCGGCGGCGCGATCACCCAGTTGCTGCTCGACCGGGGCCTCGGCGCGGTCGGCGTCACGCTCAACTCCGCCCCCACCGAGGACGTACGGGTGCTCCCGCTGTCGCAGCTGCGGTCGACCTGGACGGCGTTCAAGAACCCGGCGAACCGGCACCGCGCCGTCCCGCTCAGCGAGGAGCAGTGGCACTACGCCTTCACCAACACCTTCACCGAGGAGGAGTCCCGCCGGCTGTACCAGCGGTACGCGATCCCCGCGCCGGGCAACATCCTGTGGAGCTCGGTGCTGGCCAACTTCATGCCCGGGCCGCAGGACGCGCACGTCGACTACGCCAACCCGGCCCGCCCGCCGCTGCTGTTCATCTCCGGCAGCGAGGACCACATCATGCCGCCGTCGGTGCAGCGCTCGAACGCCAAGCACTACCGGGGCGACACGGTCACCGAGCTCCGCGAGCACGAGGGCTTCCCGCACCTGCTGCCCGCCGCTCCCGGCTGGCAGGCCGTCGCCGACGAGGCCCTCGACTGGGCGCTCGAGCACGCGACCGGCCCCCGGGTGCTCGGCGCCCAGTGAGGCTCACGCACGTCGGCGGGCCGACACTGCTGGTCGAGCTCGCCGGGTGGACGCTGCTCACCGACCCGACCTTCGACCCGCCCGGACGGCGGTACGACTTCGGCTGGGGCACCAGCTCGCGCAAGGTCACCGGCCCGGCGCTTGACCGGGGTGACCTGCCGCCGGTGGACGCCGTCCTGCTCAGCCACGACCACCACGCCGACAACCTGGACGACGCCGGCCGGGCGCTGCTGCCGTCGGCCCCGGTGGTGGTGACGACGGTGGCCGGGGCCGCGCGGCTGGGGGACGGCGCGCGGGGTCTCGTGCCGTGGGCCTCGACGGTGCTGACCGCCCCCGGTCGGGTGCCGCTGGTGGTCACCGCGACGCCGGCGCGGCACGGCCCGCCGTTGAGCCGGCGGGTGTCCGGGGACGTCGTCGGCTTCGCCGTCCACCCGCAGGGAGCCGAGGGTGGCGTGGTGTGGATCTCCGGGGACACCGTGTTCCACCGCCGGCTGCGGGAGGTCGCCGACCGGCTGACCGTCGACGTGGCCGTGCTGCACCTGGGCGGCGTCCGGTTTCCCGTCACCGGCCCGCTGCGCTTCTCGATGACGGGCCGGGGCGCGGTACGGACGGCGCGGCTGCTGGAGCCACGGGTCGTCGTCCCGGTGCACCACGAGGGCTGGAGCCACTTCCGCGAGGGGCGGGACGGCGTGCAGCGTGCGCTGGACCGGGCGCCGGACGTCGGTCGGCGGTTCCGCTGGCTGCCCTCCGGCGTACCGGTCGACGTGGGCGGCTGACCAGCGCGTCTGCGGCTCGTGGGACTGCCGGTGCGGATGGTGTGACGACTCGGCGTCGACGCCCCGTTTCGGCGAATCCTGTCGGCAACGTCCTCGATGCTGCGCAGCAACACGGCTTCACCGGAGTCAGGAGAGCGGGATGCGCGGGATCGTCGTCATCGACCAGCCGGTCGAGGACCGGGTGGTCGGCTGGCACGTCAACGTCGGCGAGGGGCTCGAGTCGACGATGGCCGGTGCCTGGGTGCTGCCCTCGGACGACGACCGGATCGCCCGGCTGCTCGTCGGCCGGATCATGGTGCCCACCGAGAAGGCCTCGGTGCGGTTCGGCCGCGGTGCCGACGCCGCTGCGCTCGCCGTGGCGATCGTCGCGGAGACCAGCGCGCTCGACGCCGCCTTCGCCGCGCACGTCGCGTCGCTGCCGTCGTCCAAGCGGAGCCTGGTGAGCCCGCGCTGGCCGCGGATCCCGACCCGGCCGCGTCCGGAGACCGCCGGCGATCCGCTGGCCAGCGACGCGCTGACCCTGGCCCGCTGGGTCGCCGAGCTGCTCACCGCCTGGGACCGGATCGAGAAGGAGCGGCTGACCCGCCCCTTCCTCGCCGTCCGCGGTGGGGAGGCCACCCGGGCGCTGCCGCCGGGCTGGCCGGCCGTCAGCTGCCTGGCCCAGGCGGCCTGACACCTCCCGGGGGCGCCACTGCGGCGTCCCCGGGAGGTGTGCGACTCAGACCAGCCGACGCGCGGTGTTGTAGCCCCACATGTCGATGCTGGCGACGCGGACGACGTCGCCGCTGGTCGGCGCGTGCACCATCAGCCCGTCGCCCAGGTAGATCCCCACGTGCCCGACGGGGGAGTAGTAGAAGACCAGGTCACCCGGCTGCAGGTGGGCCCGGTCGACGGGCACGCCCATCGTGGACTGCATCCGCGACGAGTGCGGCAGGGTGATCCCGGCCGCCCGGTACGCGAACTGGGTCAGGCCCGAGCAGTCGTAGACGTTCGGGCCGGCCCCGGCCCACACGTAGGGCTTGCCCAGCTGTGCGAGCGCGGTGTCGATGACCACCTGGGCGGCGGAGTTCGGCGCTGCGGTGGCCGCGACCGGCGCGGCGATCGGAGCCGCGGCCGGCGGGGCGGCGCCCCGGCGTTGGCCTGTGCGGCGAGGGGGGTGAGCACCACGCCGGCGCCGGTGAGCAGCGCGATCAGCGCGCCCTTGGCGGTGCGGGTGGAACGACGTGCAGAGGTGGTGCGCAGGGTCGTCATGGAACGACGGGTTCTCCTTGTTCTCCTCAACCGCCTACCGAGTTAGCTGACGGGTTCGGGCGGGGAACTCGCCCGGCTCGGCCGCACCTGCGTGCGGCCGTGCTTCACCCCAGAACTGCGGTGGGTCCCCGGTCCAGGCGGCGGCTGCAGCGTGCGCAGCCGACGTCCGGTTCGGCGGTGCCGTCCGGGTGTCACCACAGGCGGTGACGGTCGGACCCGGTCGGCCGCGATGACGCTAGGTCGGCATCCCGGAGTCCGCAGCGGTCCATCTCGACCCGATCCGGGAGCCCTCGGACAGCGACTCGCCGTCGCGACCGCAACAAACGCCAAGCCGTCCCCGGCGTGTCTCGCGGGGAAACGATCGTGTCGGACGGCGGCGCGTGCCCACGCTTCGTGTTGACGGCCTCACGACGCGCCAAGCCCTGGAGCTGCGTCAGGAGCGGGGGCCCGGGCGCACGGCGGGGGTCACATGGGGTGCTGCCGACAGTCGTGGTCTGCCCACCGGGGGTGGGCAGACCACGACGTTGCCGGGGGTACTTCCCCAGCACGCGACAGCGCCGCCGGGGATCACTCCTCGGCGGCGCTGTCGTCGTGCTGGTGCTGCGGAGATCAGGCGGTCTGCTCGCCGATCCCGAACTGCAGCGAGCCGTCGGGGCCGGCGGCCGCGTCGAGCGTCTTGTCGTCGAGCAGCTCCGCGGCGCGGGAGTCCAGGAACACCCGCGCCCCGGCCTCGTCGAGCACCGCGTCGTCCTCGGCGGGCACGGCGGCCAGGCTGAGCTCCAGGTTCGCGCCGGTCGGGTCGTTGGCGATCCGCAGACCACCGGCCTCGGGGACCTCGGACTGGCCGAGGATCCCCTTGATCGCGGTGGCGGCGGTGGGGGTGAGGGTCAGCATCGTGCGGGGTCCTCTCGGTTGCAGGGGGCCCAGCCCGCCGGACGTCGGTGGCCGGCGGGCAAGGCGGTCGACCGGAGACGGTTCGCCTCGCACCCCCCAACCTCCCCGGCACCCGGAGCGGGGTCAAGCGTCGTCACGCACCCGCAAAGAAGCCCGCACCCACCGCGTCGGTCGCGGTGATCGGCTGCCCGCTGCCCGACCGGGTCACCCGACCGGCCCGCGCCGCCCGCGCCAGCCCCGCCTCCAGCGCCGGCATCAGCACCGGGTGCAGCCGCCGGTGCCCGAAGACCGCCAGCGTCTGCGCCACCAGCTGCTCGTGCGTCAACCCACCGCTGGACCGCAGCAGCGCGACCATCGCGTTCCCGATCTCCTCCGGCGGCACGTGCTCCAGCGGCCGGTCACCCGCCGACCCCTGCCGGCGGAACCCCGCCCAGGACACCGGGTCCAGGTCCTCCGGCCACAGCCACTCCGCCGCCGGCTCGGGCAGCAGCGCCAGCAGCTCCGCCATCCGTGCATCGGTCAGCCGCGGCACCTCGAACGCCCGCGCCGCCCGCCGGGCCAGCCGCTCCCGGTGCACCGGCCCCTCCGCGGCGATCCCGTCGACCAGCACCTCGCGCACCAGCCGCGCGATCGCCGGGTCGTCCAGCCGGCGCAGGTCCCGCGGCTCACCCGCCGGCCCCGGCGTCCAGGGCACGAACGGCTCCTCCCCGGGCAGCCGCACCGGCGGCACCACCGGCCGCGCCGGCACCCGCCGCGGCGCGTCCCCGGCCGGCGGAGCCGGGGTCGGCGCCTCCCGCCGGGCAGCCTCGGCGGGCAGCGGCGTGGGCAGGGCCGCCGGCGGTCGCGCCGCCTGCACCGCCGTCACCAGCCGGTCCAGCACCGCCGCCCGGTCGGCCAGCCACTCGGGCAGCCACACCCGCTCCACCGCCCAGCCGCGCGCCGCCAGCGCCCGCACCGGCAGCTCCAGTCGGTCGCCGAGCGTCACCGCGGCGTCCGGACCGTCGAGCAGCACCGCCACCCGCGGTTGCCCCGGCTCGTCGGCCGGCGCCACCGCCACGTCGATCCGGAACTGCGAGAGCCCGACGTCGGTCCGCACGGACAGCCCGCGGTCCCGCAGCGCTGCCGCCACGTCCTCCCGGTGCGCGTCGTGCACCGGCGCGGGCACGCCGTCCCGCGGCGCCGCCGCGGCGCCCGCGGTGACGACGTCGAGCAGCGCACGCAGCTCGCGCACCCCCCGCTGCGCCGTGCCGGCCGGCACCAGCGCCGCCGGCGGGAACGACGCGAACACCAGCAGCTGACGGCGGGCCCGGGTGACGACGGCGCGCAGCCGCCGCTCCCCGCCGGCCCGGTTGAGCGGTCCGAGGTCCAGTGGCAGCCCGCCGCGCTCGTCCGGGGAGGCGCCCAGGGAGAGCAGCACGACGTCCCACTCGCCGCCGTGCACGGCCTCGACCGCGGCCACCCGCAGGTCACCGGAGTCCAGCGCCGAGACGACCCGGGGATCGGCCGCCGCGCGCAGCAGCTCCTCGACCAGTCGGCGCTGCGCGGCGTGCACCGTGACGACGGCGACCGACGGCGCCGCGCCGGGGGAGTCGGCGAACCGCCGCGCCACCTCGGCCACCACCGCTGCTGCCTCCGCCGCGTTCGTGCCCGCAGCGGAGCCGGTCCGGGAGAAGCGGCCGTCCACCGACACCAGCGCGAGGGCCGGCCCCGGCACGGCCGAGGGGAACGTGCCCACCCGGTGCACCGCGTTCGGCACCGCGAACAGCAGCTCGTCCTCGCTCCGGTGGTGCCAGGCCAGCTCCCGCCGGGGCACGCCGGCGCGCAGGCAGGCGGCCAGCAGGCCGTCCTGCTCCCCGCCCACCACCACCGCCGCGGTCGCCCGGCCGAGGGCGCCCAGCGCGTCGGCGACCGGCAGCCGGCCGGCGTCGGCGAGCACGACCAGGTCGAAGGAACCCGGCTCCGGCGGCAGCCGGCGGGCCACCTCGTCGGGGGTGGCGAGCACACAGCTGCCCGGGATCGCGCCGGCCAGCACCCGCGCGGCGGCGGCGGCCCGGGCCGCGGCCGAGGCCCGCAGGAACAGCCCCACCGCCGCCTCGTGCGCGCGGGCGTCGGCGGCGGTCAGCCCGGCGGCCGCGGCCCGCTCGGTCACGGAGGACTCGGCCAGCCCCCGGTCGAAGGCGGCGACGGCCTGCTCGGCCGGGACCGCCCCGGAGACCAGTGCATCCCGCATCGCGGTCAGCCCGGCGGCGTCCAGCAGGTGCAGCGCGCGCAGCAGGTCCAGCCAGTGCGCCAGCGACGGCAGGCCGAACTCGTCGATCGCCCGCCCGGCCCGGGTCTCCTCCCAGCGGGCCACCAGCCGGCGGTCCCCGGCCCAGGCCAGCAGCTGCTCCGGGGTGGCGAGGCAGGCCCCCGGTAGCTCGGCGAGGGCCCGCTGCAGCGCCCGGACGGCGGACGCGCGGGCGGGGTCGGGGAGCGACGCGGTGTCGATGAACCGCCGCAGCGCCGGGGTGTGGTCGGGGTTCGCCCGCAGCGCGGCGGCGAGCCGGCGGACCGCCTCCAGCTGGGCGTCGAGCCGGTCGACGTCGGTGAACGGGTTCCAGTTCCACGGCAGGTCCACCCCGGGCAGCTCGCGGGCACGGAAACCCAGCTCGCGCGCGGCGGCCTGCACGGCGAGCAGCTCCTCGGCCAGCGCCGGCACCTCGGCCGGCGGCACCTCCGCGCCGGGCAGCAGCGCCGGCGTCAGCTCGGCGAGCACGGCGGCCAGCCGCTTGCCGCGGCCGATCCGGCCCGAGGCGGCCGCCTGCCGGGCGTTCTCGGCGATCGCGGCCAGCGGCAGGTCCAGCACCGCCGGACCGGCGACGTCCATGCCCGGGTGCTGCTCGGTGCAGAAGAACGCGACGTCGGCGCGCAGCTCGGCGACCTGTTCCTCCCACTCCGGGGTGCCGGCGAGGTCCAGGTCGGCCAGCGGCACGGCGGGCCCGTCGAGCAGGACGGCGACCGCGGACAGGTCGGCGGGGGTCGGCGCGGCCGACACCACCCGGGCCACCGGGCCGGGCGGGACGGCGTCCAGCGCGCGGTCGACGGCGCGGACCGCGGCCTGCACGGCCACCGGGTCGACGTCGGCCGAGTCGAGGAAGCCCCACGGGTGCCCGGCGCGCGGCCGGGTGCGGGCCGCCACCGCCGGCAGCTCGGCGAGCGCGGCGCGGACCGCAGCCGTCGTGCGGGTGGAGGCGTTGACCACGAAGGCGGGCGGCACCGGCAGCGACGGGATCGCGGCGCCCGCCGCCACGAGCGAGGCCGAGGCGTCGTACAGCGACAGGCCCGCCGAGTTGGGTGCGTGCAGCCGCGCGGAGTACCCGGCCAGCTGCTTGCGCAACGGGCCCAGGTCGGGCAGCTCCGACGTCGGCAGCTCGGGTGCCTGCTCGCCGGTGACCAGCGCGGACAGGCCCGCGTCGGCCAGCCGTGCGGCGACGGTGTCGAGCGTGCCGCGCCGGGGCGCGACCACGAGCACCCGCCGCCCCGCCCCGGCCACGGCGGCGACGGTGTTCGCCACCGTCTGCGCCTTCCCGGTGCCTGCCGCGCCGAGCAGCGCGAACGTGCGCCCGGCGAGCGCATCGGCGACCGCAGCCAGCTGGCTCCCGTCGGCCGGCAGCGGCAGCGTCGTCGCCAGCTGGTCGAGGTCGGTGCCGGCCGGGTCCTGCGCCGGGAACGGCTGGCCGGGGCGCAGCAGGACCGGCACCAGCGGGTTGCGCAGGGCGGCGGCCCCGAGGTGCTCGGCGTCCTGCCGCACCCGGGACGCCGCCGCGGGGAGCAGCGCGAGGTCGGCGGTCGGCTCCACCCGGGCCGACGCCCCGCTGCGGGCCAGCGCCTGGCGCAGCGCGACCACCACCGCCGCCGGGTCCGGCTCGGCGGGCAGCGGCAGCGAGACGCCGTGCCGACGGCGCAGCTCGGCCAGCAGCTGCGCGTTCACGGTGGTGCCGCCGGTCGGGTCGGCGACGAGCCGGAACGAGCCGTTCGCGCCGGCGGTGAGGGTCACCGGCAGCAGCACCAGCGGGGCGCGCACCGCGCGGCCCTCGGGTGCCCAGGTGAGCGAGCCGAGCGCCAGGCACAGGTCGTTGGTGCCGCGGGTGGCGAGGACCGCCTGGGCCCGCTCGGCGAGCGCCCCGGCCTGCTCCCCGTACGCGGCCGAGGACAGCTCGGTGTAGAGGCCGCCGTGCTCGGTCAGCAGCTCGGCGAGCTGGTGCGCGGGCAGGTCGCGGGCGGCGCGGATGCCCCGCCGGCGGGCGGCCGCCCCGAGCTGGTCGGCGGGCAGCAGGGTCAGCGGGGCACCGGCGGCCAGCCGCTCGGCGAGCACCGACAGCCGGCCGGCGGGCACGGTCAGCGGGAGGGCGTCGGCCAGGTCCAGCGGCTGCGGCGCGGGCAGCGTGGCCAGCGCTGCGGCCAGCGGGGTCGCCGCGCGGGGCTTCGGGCCCAGCGGCCGGACGCCGTCGGCGCGGGCGCGGTGCACGTCGGTGACCCCGAGCAGCCGGTGGTGGTCGCCGGTGAGCCAGCTGGCGGCCGCCGTCCGGTGCAGGTCGCCGAAGGTCGCCGGTGGGGCACCGGCGACCAGCAGGGCCGGCTCGACCAGGCCGATCGTGCCGTCGGCGACCAGCTCCGCGAGCCCGGCGACGTCGGTGGTCGCGGTGTGCTCGGCGCCCGGCCCGCCCCGCCACCAGCCGAGGAAGGCGTGCGCGGGTCCGGCGTCGTCGGCGGTGATCCACACCAGCGGCCGCAGCCCGGCGTGCTCGAACGCGGCAGCCAGGGTGAGGGCGGTGTCCAGGCCGGTCCCGGCGCGCTCGTCGAGCACCTCGGTGGGGGTGCGCACCCGCTGTGCCACGTCGGCCCAGCGGGCGGCCGCCGGGAGCGGGCGGATGCCGCGGCGGCGCATCGCCTCGACGATCGCGGCGGCGGCCTGGTCCAGCTCGGCTGGGTCCAGGTGCGCGGGGTCGAGGTCGGCCAGTTCGGGGCGGCCGGTGCGCTGCCGCAGGTGGTCGGCGGCCGCGCCGACCAGCCCGGCCACCGCCGGGTCGTCGGGGCGGACGTGCGCTGCCAGCAGCTCCAGCGCCAGCGGTGAGGGCGCGGCCAGCCACTGCCCGGCGCCGAGCACCCGCACCGGCGCGCTCGTCCCGGCGAGCACGTCGTCGTCGTGCCCGACCCGCACCGTGACCTCGCCGGGTGACGCCTCGGGAAGCGCGGCGAACGCGGCCGGGTCGAGCAGCAGCGGGACGTCGAGCAGCACGGTGGGCCGGCCGGGCAGCAGGTCGGCGCGCAGCTCGACCGGGTCGGCGAGCGGGCGCCCCGCGGCACGGACGGCGACGGTGACCCGGGCGCCGAGCAGCTCGCGCTCGGCCGTCAGGACCAGCCGCGTGACCACGGGGACGGCGAGGGCGGCGAGCGCCTCGTCCAGCACGGGGACGCACTCGGCCTCGATCGTCACCGGCTGCTGCGGGCACGGGGAGTCGCCCATGCCGCCTGTCTACCCCCGCGGAACCGCGGAGTCCGGGAGCCCGGCCGGGATGTGACGGATGAGGTCCGCCCGTCCCGGCCGGGCACGGCTCAGGGGACGACGACGGCGCGGCCGCGGATCGTCCCCGCGTGCAGCCGCCGGTAGGCCTCCGGCGCCTGGTCGAGGGTGAACCGCTCGACCTCCACGTGCACCGCCCCGGCCCGGGCCAGGTCGAGCACCTCCATCAGCTCGGTCCGGGTGCCCCAGTACGGCGCGCGCACCGCGGCGCCCATCGGGGTGGAGAAGAACCCCGTGGGCAGCGTGCCGCCGCCGATGCCGACGATCTGCACCACGCCGCCGATCGCGACCACCGAGCGGGCGAGGTCGATGGTGGCCTGGGCGCCGACGATGTCGAACACCGCAGCCGCGCCCACCCCGCCGGTGAGCTCGCGGATCCTCGCTGCCGCGTCGTCGTCGGAGCGGAGCACGTGGTGCGCGCCCAGCTCCTTGGCCAGCTGGAGCTTCTCGTCGCTGATGTCCAGTGCGATCACCGTCGCCCCGGAGATCGCCCGCAGCAGCTGGATCGCCACGTGCCCGAGCCCGCCGGCGCCGATGACCACCGCCGTCCCGCCCGGCGGCAGCGCGCCCAGGCTGCTGACGATCGCGTGGTACGGCGTCAGACCGGCGTCGGTGAGCGAGACGGTGGCCACCGGGTCGAGGTCACCCAGCGGCACCAGGTGCCGGACGTCGTCCACCAGCATGTACTCGGCCAGCGCACCGGGGGAGCCCAGCCCGGGCGGCTGGATGCCCAGCTCCGCGGCGCGGGTGCAGTAGTTCTCCGCGCCCCGGGCGCAGGCGTGGCACTGCCCGCAGCCCCACGGTCCGTAGACCGCCACGGCGTCACCGACCGACACCCCGGTGACCCCGTCACCGAGGGCGTCGACGACGCCGGCGCCCTCGTGCCCCAGGGTGAGCGGCAGCCCGTAGGTGTACTGGTCGGCGGGCAGGCCCATGACGAACGAGTCGGAGTGGCACAGTCCCGCGGCGGTCACCCGCAGCCGCACCTGGCCCGGGCCCGGTTCGGGGGTGGGCACCTCCACCACCTCGGGCTCGCCGCCGATCGTCCGGTACTGCACCGCGCGCATGGCTCTCCTCCGCTCGTGTTCCGGGCCGGCGGAACCACCGGCCCGCTGCCGACGCTAGGTGCGCCGCGACGCATGCGGCAGGGTCCGGAGTCCCTGGACGGGTCAGGCCCAGCGGGTGAGCTTCTCCGGGTTGAGCACGATCCAGACGTCGGTGGCCCGGTCACCGGTGACGCCGAGGGTGAGCAGTCCCCGGACGGCGTCGGCGTCGCGCCAGAGGTACGCCACGCCGTCCCCGGTCGCCACCTCCTCGACCCGGGCCGCCGGGTTCTTCGCCAGCACCCCGAACAGGAAGCGCGCCACGTTCTCCGGGCCGTGCACCGGGTTGCGCGCGGCGCTGACCAGGCCGCCGCCGTCCGAGCGCAGCGTGACCTGCGGGTCGAGCAGCGCGACCAGTGCGGTGAGGTCGCCGCCGGCGCAGGCCGCGGCGAAGGCGCGCACCACCGCGTCGCGCCGGGCCCGCGGCGGGGTGCCGGCGCGGGCGGCGTCGACCCGGCGACGGGCGGAGGTGGCCAGCTGCCGGCAGGCCGCGGGGCTGCGCCCGACCGCCTCGGCGATCTCGCCGAAGGGCACCGCGAACACCTCGTGCAGCACGAACACGACCCGCTCGGCCGGGGTCAGCGACTCCAGGACGACGAGCAGCGCCAGGCCCACCGAGTCGGTGAGCGCTGCCCGCTCGGCCGGGTCGTCGACCGGGTCGGCCGGCACCGGCTCGGGCAGCCACTCGCCGACGTAGCGCTCCCGGCGGGCCCGGGCCGAGCCGAGCACGTCCAGGCACACCCGGCTCACCACCCGGGTCAGCCAGGCGGCCGGCCGCTCGATCGCCGCCCGCTCGGCGTCGGTGAGCCGGTACCAGCGGGCGAAGGTCTCCTGGACGGCGTCCTCGGCGTCGGCCGTCGTGCCGAGCATCCGGTACGCCACGCCGGTCAGGTGCGCGCGCTGCTCGTCCACGATCACCCGGGCAGCCTCACATCCTCGGCCGCTGCGTCGTCAAGAGGGCATGACACCACCGCAGCAGCTGAGGATCGCCATCGCCGGGGCCACCGGGGTGGTCGGCCGGCACGTCGTCGCGCACGCCCGGGCGGCCGGGCACAGCGTCGTCCCGATGTCGCGCGGCACCGGGCAGGACGTCACCACCGGAGCGGGCCTGGCCGAGGCGCTCACCGGCGCCGACGTCGTCGTCGACGTGACCAGCGTGCTGACGACCCGGACCCGGCCCGCCGTCGACTTCTGCACCCGCGCCACCGGGAAGCTGCTCGCCGCTGAGCAGGACGCCGGGGTCGGGCACCACCTGGCGCTGTCCATCGTCGGCGTCGACGGCGCGCGCCGCGGCTACTACGCCGGCAAGGTCGCCCAGGAACGGCTGGTGACCGCGGGGCCGGTGCCGTGGACGGTGTTGCGGGCCACCCAGTTCCACGAGTTCGCGGCGCAGCTGGTCCAGCGGACGGGGATCGGCCCGGTCGTCGCGGTGCCGGCCGGCCGGGTCTGCACGGTGGCGGCGAGCGAGGTCGGTGCGGCGCTGGTCGCGCTGGCCGAGGCCGGGCCGAGCGGGCGGGCGACCGACCTCGGTGGCCCGGAGGAGGCCGAGCTCGCCGACCTGGTGCGGCGCTGGCTCGCGGCCACCGGTCAGCGCCGCCGGGTCGTCCGGGTGCCGCTGCCGGGGGAGCTGGGCCGGCGGATGCGCGCGGGCGGGCTGCTCCCCGGGCCGGACGCCGACCGCGGGCGCGCCACTTTCGGGGAGTGGCTCGCCGGGGACGCCGCCGCGGTGCGCTGACCCACTGGTCCGCGGTTGCGACACCCGCCGGTTGGGCACGCGGGCACCATGGCTGAACCCGCTGCCCATTCCCGCCCGCCCGCCGGCCGGGGAGCGGCCCGATGAGGGTGCGCGGGCTGCTCGAGCGGGCCACCGGCGCGATCGAGCGGTGGGAGGACCTCGACGCGCCGGGCTACCAGGTCGAGCACGGCGTCGCGCTGACCTTCCTGCTCACCGGCCGGTGGGCGCGGCCGCTGCAGGACCTGCTGCACGGCGTGTGGCTGGGCCACCCGCTGCACCCGGTGCTGGTCACCGTGCCGATCGGGGCGTGGAGCAGCGCGCTGCTGCTGGACGGCCTGGACGTCGCGGGCCGGGGTGGGCCGGCGACCGGCCAGGCCGCCCGCGCCGTCGTCGGGCTGGGCATCAGCGGCGCCGTCGCCTCGGCCGCCACCGGGCTCACCGACTGGCAGCACGCCCACGACGGCGCCCGGCGGGTCGGCCTCGTCCACGCCGCCGTCAACTCCACCGCACTGGGCCTCTACACCTGGTCGTTCGCCGACCGGTCCCGCGGGCGCGCGGTGCGGGCCCGGGTCACCGCCGCCGCCGGCTTCGCGTTCACCGTGGCCGGCGGCTTCCTCGGCGGGGAGCTGTCCTACCGGCACCGGCTGGGCGTCGACCACAGCGAGCGGAGCAACGAGCCGCGCCGGTTCACCCGGGTCGCCGCGGCGGCCGACCTGCCCGACGGCGAGCCGGTCGGTGTCGACGTCGACGGCGTGCCGGTCGTGCTGGTCGCCACCGACGGCGGGGTGCGGGCCGTCGGCGGCCGGTGCCCGCACCTGGGCGCGCCGATGGGGGAGGGCTGGCTGCACCGCGGCGAGCTGGTCTGCCCCTGGCACGGGTCGCGGTTCTCGCTGGCGGACGGCGAACCGGCGCAGGGGCCGTCGACCGCGCCGCTGCCCTGCTTCGACACCCGGGTCCGCGACGGGCAGGTCGAGATCCGCCGCCGGGCGCACTGGCGCAGCGAGACGGCGGTCACCACGGTCGAGGAGGCGTCCCGATGAAGGCCGACGAGGTGCTCACCGCCCACCACGACGTGCTGCGGGGCCTGCTCCGCGACCTCGCGGAGACCAGCGACGGGCAGACCGACCGGCGGCGGGAGCTGCGCGACGAGCTGCTGCGGGAGCTGGAGGTGCACACCCAGATCGAGGACGAGCTGTTCTACCCGGCCGTCGTCGACGTCTCCCCGCTGCTGTCGCTCGCGCACGCCGAGCACCGCCAGATCGACGACCAGCTGGCGGTGGTGATGCGCCTGGCGCTGGACGACCCGGAGTTCACCACCGAAGTGCGGATGCTGGAGTCGACGCTGCGGCACCACACCTTCGAGGAGGAGGAGCGGATGTTCCCGCAGTCGCACGCCCTCGGGGAGCGGCGGCTGGAGGAGCTGGGCGCCCAGCTGCAGCAGCGGCAGCGTGAACTGGGCCGCTCCGGCGGGATGCGGCTGATCATGCGGCTCAAGCGGGCCACCCTGCGCACCCGGCCCTGACCGTCAGGGGCGTCGGTAGACCGACACGTGCGCGGTGCTGGCCGCGGTGAACGGCGCGCGGTCCCAGCCGGCCCAGCGGTGCTCCAGCTCCATGCCGGCCAGCCGGGCCATCAGGTCCAGTTCGGCCGGCCACACGTAGCGGAACGGCACCCGGAGCACGCCCTCGCCGACGCGGTGGTGGTGCGAGACCAGCCTCTGGGTGACGACGTCGTACTCGTCGAAGCCCAGGTGCTCGTCGGTGAGCGTGAACGCGCGCACCGTCTCCCCGGGCGGCAGCCGCTGCAGCGCCGGCACCATCACCTCGACCACGAACCGCCCGCCCGGCCCGAGGTGCGCGGCAGCGTTGCCGAAGACGGCGACCTGCCCGTCCTGGCTGGTCACGTTCATGATCGTGTTGAACACCAGGTAGACCAGCGAGAAGGTGCCCGGCACCCGCGCGGTGGTCATGTCGCCCTCGGTGGCGCGGACGGCGTCGGCGCCGGGCTTCGCGCGGAGCCGGGCGAGCATCGGTGCGGAGGTGTCGATGCCGCTCACCGGGACGCCGCGGGCGGCCAGCGGCAGCGCGATCCGGCCGGTACCGACGGCGAGCTCCAGCGCGGGCCCGCCGTCGGCGAGCTCGGCCAGCAGGTCGACCGCCGGATCCACCACCTCCGGCGCGGACATGCCGTCGTCGTCGTAGGTGGCGGCGACCCGCTCGTCGAAGAACACGGGGCGCAGCCTGCCCGTACCGGTCCACCGCAGGCGACAGGTTTCCACCGCTCCGCCGTCAGACGGCCGGCGTGCGGCCGCTGCCTCTCGTCGGCGAAGAGTCTGGATCCGCTGGGTCATCGACGTCCGACGCCGGTGCTCCGTGGCCCACAGCGGGGTGTGGGATCGTCGCGCACTGACGACGACGCACGGCAGGCACCGCGGCCTGGCCGGTCGCGCGCGCGAACCCGGTACCCGACAGGACGAGGCACTCCACCATGAGCACCGACGGCACGAGCACGCCCGAGAACACCCCCGGGCAGCCGGGGGCGACCGCCGCCGGCACGACGACGGCCCCACGGCCGACCAGACCCCCGACACCGCGGGTGCCCACGACCCGGCCACCGGCGAGGAGGGCGACCCGGGCTGGGTCAGCCGGCACACCGGCACGCTGATCGCCCTGATGGTGGCGGTGATCGTCGTCGCGGTGGCGATCACCGGGCTGATCCTGTGGCGCGACCGGATCGCCGACCGCAACGCCGACACCGAGGCGGCGTTCCGCCAGTCGGTGCAGTCGCAGGGCGCCGAGGTGTCGACCGTGGAGTGCCACGGCGACATCTGCAGCGCGATCATCGGCGGCTCCGCCTACACGGTGCTCGTCCAGGAGGACGAGGACGGCGTGCAGCAGTTCGGCGTCGCCGCCTTCAGCGGTCGCTGAGCGACGCACTCCAGCGCCCCGCCGCCCACCCGGGTGGCGGGGCGCCGGTGTCTCCGGGCCCGTCGTCCGGGGCGGGTGGGCCGCGTGAGGCGGGGGGCGTGCGTCCTGCCCCCTGGCGGCGGTCCGCCGACCTAGCGTGGGCACCGATCCACCGCGTCGTCGACCGAGAGCAGGCTCCACCGTGCACCACCTCGCCGTCCGGCGTCCCCGTCGAGCCCTCCGCGCCGCCCTGCTGATCGGAGCAGTGCTCGCCGGCACGGTCGGCTGCGGCGGCGGGGGCACCGAGCCGGTCGCGGAGCCGGCGCCGACGTCGTCCACCCCACCCCCGCCGCCTCCGCCGCCGGTGCTCTGGCCGCTGACGGGGGTGGAGAGCGGTGAGGTGCCACCCCGCCCGGCGCTCGCGGTGAAGATCGAGAACTCGGTGGCTGCGCGACCGCAGACCGGGCTCAACGCCGCCGACATGGTCTGGGAGGAGGTCGTCGAGGGCGGCATCACCCGCTTCGTCGCCGTCTACCACTCGACGCTGCCGCCGCAGATCGGGCCGGTGCGCTCGGTGCGGCCGATGGACGCGGCGATCGCCGGCCCGCTGCACGGGCTGTTCGCCTTCTCCGGCGGGCAGCGGCCGTTCATCGACGCCGCCGCGGCCGCCGGCCTGCAGATCATCAGCCAGGACGCCGGCGCCCCCGGCTTCTCGCGGCTCAGCACCCGTTCGGCGCCGCACAACGTCTACGCCGACCCGGCCGCTCTGGTCGCCCAGGCCGACGCCGGTCACCTGGCCGCGCCGCCGCCCCAGTTCGAGACCGCCGCCCCGGACGGTCAGCCGACGGCCGTCGTCGGCGGGACCCCGGCGACCACGCTGCAGTTGAAGCTGTCGGGGGTGGGCCGTCCGCAGTGGACGTGGAGCCCGCCGGACGGCCGGTGGGTGCGGGCCGAGGGCAGCACCCCGGCGGTCGAGGCGGACGGGACGCCGCTGCGGGCGGTGAACGTCGTCGTGCTGCGGGTGGACGTGCAGAACACCAGCTTCACCGACCCGGCGGGCAACCCGGTGCCCGAGACGGTGCTGACCGGCACCGGCGCCGCGGTGGTCGCCACCGGCGGGCACACCGTGCAGGCAACGTGGACGAAGGCCGGCGTCGCCGACCGGATCATCCTCACCGGGCCCGACGGGATGCCCGTGCAGTTGCAGGCCGGCAACACCTGGGTGGAGCTGGTGCCCAACGGCACCGGTGACGTGGTCGTCGGCTGAACCGTCGACCTGGTCGTGGCTGCTGTTCCTGCTGTGGCGGGCGAGTCGCGGCGCGCCCGTCCCTCAGCCGAACGGCGGCTCCGGGCTGGCAGCCTCCTGTGGGTGCGCTGCTCCCTCCCCGTGACGTGTCCCGGCCTGCTCGGTGGGCGTGCCCTCGGCCGGCGTGACCGGGGTGTGCGATGAGCCGGGACGAGCAGCGTCCCCTGCCGGCGCGGCTGGACCCACGCGTGGGCCGGCCCCCCGGCAGCGGGGCACGTGGCGACGGTGCGGGGCGTGGCTCCCGGCGGGCTGCGGTGGTGGTGCGGTCGCTCGCCGCGGTGTTCAGCGTGCTGCTGCTGGCCGGCAGCGGCTGGGGCTGGAACCTGGCCCGGGTCGCCGAGGCGAGCGTCAGCCGCACCGACGCCATCCCCGATGATGGCAACTCCGACGTGAACGGCGGCGCGCACGCCGGGGCGGCGATGAACCTGCTGCTGGTCGGGATGGACTCCCGCAAGGGGCTGACCGATGAGCAGAAGGCGCTGTTCAGCACCGGCGACGCCGACGGGGTGCTCAACACCGACTCGATGATGCTGGTGCACGTGCCGGCCGACGGATCGGCCGCGTCGTTCGTCTCGCTGCCGCGGGACACCTACGTGTCGATCCCCGGCTACGGCAAGGCCCGGCTGAACTCCGCCTATGCGCGCGGGTACAACGCCGCATCGGGTGGCGAGGTGGAGAAGGACGCCGCCGGGGCGCAGCTGCTGGTGCAGACGGTCAGCCAGTTCACCGGGCTGCGCATCGACCACTTCGCCGAGGTCAACCTGCTCGGCTTCATCAACCTGAGCACCATCGTCGGCGGCGTGGAGGTCAACCTCTGCGCGGCGACGCAGGACTCCTACTCCGGTGCGGACTTCCCGGCCGGCGTGCAGACCATCTCCGGCACCGACGCGCTGTCGTTCGTCCGGCAGCGGCACGGGCTGCGGTCGGACCTGGACCGGGTGGTGCGGCAGCAGGTGTACATCGCCGGGATGCTGCGCAACGTGCTCAGCTCCAACCTGCTGCTGGACCTGGGCAAGCAGCAGGCGATCGTCGAGCAGGTGGGCAGCAGCATCACCTTCGACGAGGGCCTGAACGTGTTCGACCTGGCCGCGCAGATGCAGAACGTGGACCCGGGCAGCCTCTCCTTCCAGACCATCCCCGGGCTCACCGACGCCAAGGTCGACGGCGCCGACGTGCTCAAGCCGCCGAGCCAGGCGGTGGTCAACGACTTCTTCGCGACACTGACCGCGGACCCGGCGCCCGCGCCGCCGCCCGCGCCGTCCAGCGCCGCGCCGGCCCTGGCGCCGTCGGCGGTGACCGTCAGCGTGCTCAACGGCTCCGGTGTCTCGGGCGCCGCGGCGACGGCGGCGACCGCGCTGACGGCCGGCGGCTTCCAGGCGAGCAGCGGCGGCAACGCGGCCAGCACCGGGACGACGACGGTGCGGCACCGCACCGGGGACGAGGCCGCGGCCGCACTGGTGGTCGGCCAGGTGCCCGGCGCGGCGGTGGCCGTCGACGACAGCATCCCGGTGGGTGCCGTGCAGCTGGTCATCGGCGGCGACTTCGAGGGCGTCGGCCAGCCGGTCACCGTCGAGGCGCCGGCGTCCGCCGGTCTGGAGACCAACGAGCGGACGGCGACCGACACGAGCTGCATCCACTGAGACCAGGCGCCGGCGAGCGCCTGACGGTGGTGGGGTCGGGGATCTGGTGCTCTGCTCACCCCCCGTGAGCGGAGCACCAGGTTCGCCGACCCCTAGTCGTAAGGGTTGGTCAGGACCGGGCGGGCCTGCAGCACGGTGAAGCTCACCGGTGGGCCCTCGGTGGTCGTGGTGCCGGGGATGTCGGCCTGGACGCCGCCGTCGACGGAGAAGGTGCCACCCCAGGTGGTGGTGAGGCTGGCCGTGTAGTCGCCCGAGCCGTACTCGTGGGTGATCGACTGGTCGGGGTAGGGCGCGCCGGGGTGGTCGGTCGTCAGGGTGGTGCCGTCGCCGGTGTGCCAGCTGTAGCCGGTGGCGGTGGCGACGATGACGACCTCGAAGCCGCGGATGTCGACGGTGAAGGTCTGGGTCGACGGGCTGTCGGTGTAGAAGATGACCGGCAGCCCGGTGAGCGCGTTGCCCGGTGGCTGCTGCCGCGTCTCCAGGTGCGGCAGCGGCAGCGTCTGGAAGTAGCGGAACACCTCATCCGGCGACGGCGGCGGATTCAGGTCCGTCACGTCGACGCAGGACAGGCCCTCGTTGATCTCGCCGCCGTAGGGAGCCCCGGTGGGAACGTCCGACTCGGGCTCTAGATCGGCGAGTGGGCGTCGATCGGGCTGCGCGATTCTCTGACTGAGTACGTAGTACTCAGCCAGAACTCGGTCCGGGGAATCGGGGCATGGCTCAATTCCTTGTTCGCAGCCGCCTAGTGTTTCGTCGGTGAAATCACACGGGCGTACGAGCCTGTATTTGAACTCAGTGATCGGTTGGCGGTTGGTGGCAGAACGCAGTCGTTGGCCCGGTACTCCATCGACATAGTTGGCTGTCACTGCGCCGTCGTTCAGGGTCACATCGGGATCAGGTGTGGAACAAAAGATGAGTTCGCAAGGCGCTGCCACGGCAGCAGAAGGGAATAGTGCGACAACGAGCAGAGCCAGAATGCTGAGCAAGTGCTTCATCAGCTGTTTACGATGATCTGATTCATTACCCAATACTCTTGCTGACTGCTCCAAGTCATCCGCGCCCCAGTGTTGAGGCGTTCGGCTGCAGCTTGACCACGACCGGGCACGGGAGCGTTGTTCGCATCCAAGATGTCGACAGCTGCTTGGGTCAGACTGAGAGAGAATTCCGCGGTTGAACCGTTGACTGCGGGCCTGCTCATACCTTCCACAGTGAGTTCTCCGCCGCGGTAGCTGTAACCGGCGGCGGCGTCCTCGTCGTACCGGTTGGCGATGAAGGTGCAGAACTCGCAGTCACGGCTGAGATCACGAAGTGGCTCGCCACTCACGCCGGCCTGGTGCGTGATCAGGTCGAGGTAGTAGCGGAGGCCGGCTTCGGCTCCCTCGGGGGTCATCTCCCGCGCCTCGTCGGGCATCGGGAAGTCCGGCGGCCCCAGGGGTGGCAGTGCCTCCGCGGTCGCCGTCGTGCTGCTCGCCGACGGCAGCGTCTCGTTGGCCTGCTGCCCACCCGAGCAGCCGGCGAGCACCGCCGCACCGATGGTGAGCGCCGCCACCAGTCGAACCCGCCGCATCCGTCGTCCTCCCGAGTGCCTGCGCACAGTTGCCGGGAGACTACGCAGCTCGACGACCTCACCGCCGCCGCCGTCACCCGATCTGTGGACAGCCCCGGGGAACGCCCCGCTCCGGGAACAGGGGAGCGGGGCGTCCCACCACGTTCGCCCCGAGCACGCGCGTCGGTTCAGTTACGTCCTCGCGTCGTTGCGGCGAACCGTCGTCCGGCCACGGACAATGATCGCGATGTCTCACCAGCCCGGCGATCAGCTCCCGCTCCCGTTCCCACCGACCCGCGGGGAGCGGGCCCGCCAGCGGCTCGGTCGGGCTCGGGACGTCGCCGCCCGCGTGCTGAGCGTGGTCATGCGCTGGGTGCTCCGGATCGCGCTGCCGCTGCTCGGCGCCGCCGCCGCGCTCCAGGCGTTCCCGTACCACGCCACGGTGCAGGGCATCCCGTTCGAGGTCCAGGGCAGCCTCTTCAGCCGCCCGGTGCTGTCGGCCGACACCACCCTGGGTAGCTGGGAGTTCCCCGACTTTGTCGGCCTCCCCTTCGGGGTGCACATCTCCCCGGAGGACGTCGATGTCCTCCAGATCACCCGCGCCGCCGAGGGCAACCTGCCCGCCTTCGTCGAACGGCTGCAGGCCGACTTCGCCGCCCAGGTGCCCCGCATCGCGACCTGGCTGCTCGCCGAGTTCCTCATCGGCCTCGCAGTCGGGTTGGCCGTCGCGGCCGCGATCAACATGTCGGTCCGGTACCTGCGCGGCCGTCCCCGCCGGCCGTCCGAACTCCGCTACCGCGCGCGGCAGCTGGGCGCGGCCGGGCTCGCCCTGGCCGCCGTCACGGTCTACGGCGTCGTCAGCTACAACCCCGACTGGGTCCGTGAGTCCCGCCTGACCGGCTCGCTCGCCGCGGCGCAGCTCTTCCCCGACCAGCTGAGCCAGTACTACACCCAGCGTTCCAAGGCGCTCGACGTGCTCGGCTCGATCGTCGGCATCCAGGCCGAGCTGCAGTCGCAGGTCGAGGACGACCAGACCCCGCAGCCGGCGCTGCAGATCATGTACATCTCCGACATGCACCTGGCGGCGAACTACCCGCTGGTCGCCCAGTACGCCGCCACCTACGACGTCGACCTGATCATCAACACCGGTGACGAGGGTGCCTTCGGGCCCGCCTTCGAGCTGACGCCCGGCTACCTCGACGCGCTGCGGGCCGTCACCGCCGAGACCCCGATGCTCTGGGTCGCCGGCAACCACGACTCCCCGGAGACCGAGCAGGTCATGCGCTCGATCCCCGGCGTCACCGTGCTCGGCAGCAAGACCGCCACCTCCGACGGTTTCGACGTCTCCGCGGGGCTCGTCGACGCCTTCGGGCTCACCATCGCCGGCCTCCCCGACCCCCGGGTGTACGGGGGCCCCGGTGAGTACGGCGCCGACGCGCCGTCCGTCGTCGAGCCGCTCCAGCGGCGGGCTGTGCAGGAGGCCCTCGAGGTCGCCGACCCGACGGCCGTGGCGGCGACGACCGACGACCCGGCGACCACGGCCACTGCGCCGCCCGCGGACGGCAGCCCGGTGGCCGACGGCAGCCAGCCGCCGCCGGAGGCGTCGAGCACGGCCACCCGCACCGACGAGGCCATCGACACCACGCCGATCGACGTGTTCGCCCTCCACGAGCCGGTCGCTGCGGAGGAGGTGCGCGAGGTGCTGGAGAACGACGTCCGGCTGACCGTCTCCGGGCACACGCACCAGCAGAGCAGCAGCGACGAACTGCAGGACGGCGACGGCGCGATCACCCTGGTCGAGGGCTCCACCGGCGCCGGCGGGCTGGACAACATCGTCCGCGGCCAGGACCGACCGCCGATCAGCTTCTCCATCGGCTTCGTCTCCGAGGCCTGCCAGTTCACCCGGATCATGCGGTTCCAGATCACCCCGCAGGACACCGCCGTCCTCACCGACCCGGCCACCGCGGCCGACGTCCAGGCGCCGGAGGCGTTCGGCGACGACGTCACCGCCTCCACCGTCTTCTTCCGGCCGCAGCAGATCGACCCCGACCGCACCTGCGATGTCGACCTGGGCATCAGCGACGAGCGTCCCTGGCCGACCACCGACTGACGGGGCCCACCCCCGTGGTGTGGGCCCCGGCAGCCGTCACGGGTCGACGCAGCGGGGTCAGGGCTGCGTCACGGGCACAGAGCCGGCTCGGCGGCCGCTGATACCTGATCGCGTGCGGAGATCAGGCGACCGCCGTGTCGGCCTGCTGCTCGTCCCAGGTGGCCAGCCGCACCACCGGAACGGCGGGCACGCCCTCCTCCGGTGCCGTCCAGCCGGTGCCGTACGCGCCACTGCGGAGGGCCGCGACGGCCTCCCGTGCGGTGATCGGCCGGCGACCGGTCATCAGCCGGGCGATCGCGCCGGCCACCACGGCCGCGGCGAACGACGTGCCCGACCAGCGCGCCCAGCCGGTGTAGGTCTGGGCGGTCCCGTCGGCGTCGGTCAGCGTGCCGTCGACGAACGTGCTCAGCAGCTCGTGCCCCGGCGCGGCGAGGTCGACCCACGGGCCGCGGTTGCTCCACGCCGACCAGCCGGTCGAGGTGGGGGAGTCGACCGACCCCACGGCGACGACGTCGTCCAGGGCCGCCGGCCAGAAGTCCTGCGGGGTCGCCGGCTCGCCCGGCCCGCCGAGGTTGCCCGCCGCGGTGACGATCACCAGCTCGGGGTTCACCTCGTGCAGGTCGTCGACCAGCTGCTGCATGACCTCGCGGGCGTTCGGGTCGTCGGCGAAGCAGCCCAGCGACAGGTTCAGCACGTGCACGCCGCGGCGGGCCAGCTGCATCGCCGCGTCGGCGACCACGCTGGACAGCGCCTGCCCGTCGGCGGCCAGCGCCTTCTCCACCCAGACGCCGGCGGCCGGTGCCTGCTGCAGCACCAGCCCGGTGATGAAGGTGCCGTGCCCCACCTGCAGGCCCGGCGCCGTACCGGTGGGCGCCTCGAAGTCGGCGGGGGCGGACAGGTAGCCGCCGGAGAGCCACAGGTGCTGCTGGACGCCGGTGTCGACGCTGCCGACCAGCACGCCCTCACCGGTCCAGTTGCCACCCGGCTGGTCTCGCCGGTCGCGCAGTTCGGCCAGCGTGGGCAGCGCGGCGCCGTCGCCGTTGTACCGCATCGGCTGGCCGGTGATCCGGACCGTCATCACCCGGTCCTCGTCGACCCCGGCGCACCGTCGGCGGACGTCGGCGAACTCCTGGTCGGGCAGGTGGATGCGGCGGAGGCGGGAGCCGACCCGAGTCCATCCGGCGGAGCGGCCGAGCACCTCCCGGACGCGCGGGACGGATCGGTCGACGACGAGAGCAGCGGGCACGACTTCCTCCTGTGGGTGGAGATGGGCAGGGCTCCGAGGTGACCGTGGCATCAGCCATCAGCCACCGTGTGAACAGCGGGGTGGCTGAGACCAACGGACCGATGAGCTGGTGACTTGCAGCGCGGCGTCACTCAACGCACGCGCCGGGGGACAGGAGGGGCGGAGAACCGACCTGATACATCCGTGACCTGGGAACTCGAACCCCTAGGCTCATTCGGACGTCAGATGGGAGTGCCCATGTCTGTAGCTGGCGACCTCGCCGACGAGGCCCTGCGTGGCTACCTCACAGACCCGGTCGCCGCCAAGTCCGCCGCCGAACGCGGCCTCGTTCTGGCACAGACCCAATGTGACTGGGCTGTCGCCTCGGTGTGTGAGCGCGTGCTCGGGCTGGTCGCGGGGCACATGGCCGACAGCGATTCGGCCGCCCGACACCTGAGACATGCCGTTCGTCATGGCGCCCGATCCGGTGCCGAGGGCGTGACCGCTCGGGCCCGGTGTCAGCTCGCCTACGTGCATGCCCGCTGCGGCCGTCGGCAGGCGGCTGTCCAGGAACTCAACCGGGTGCCGGTGCTGAGCCCGGGTGATCCGAACGTCGGCCCGGTCCTGCGTGAGCGGGCCATGGTGCTGGAGACGCTCGGGCAGTGGAGCGATGCGCTGGAAGCGTACGACCAGGCACTCCCGCTGGTCCGGCATGACGGTGACCTGCGAAGCCTCGCGATGCTGGTGGGGAATCGTGGCGTCGTGCACCTGTTGCTCGGCCGGGCCCGCGAGGCCGAGCGGGACTTCATCGAGGCCGACCGGCTCCTCGGCAGCTCGGCGTCGGACATGCACCGGGCGATCACCGCGCACAACCTCGGCTATGTCGCCGCACTACGGGGTCAGGTCCCGCTGGCCCTGACCCGGTACGACGAGGCGGAGGCCGGCTACGTCCGGCACCGCGAGGTCCCCGGCGAGCTCTGGCGGGATCGATGCGAGCTGCTGCTCGCCGCCGGGCTGACCGCCGAGGCCCGCCGAGCCGCCCAGCGCGCCGTCGACGCCGCCACCGCCCGCCGCGAACCCGCCGAGCTCGCCGAGGCGCGCCTCCGGCTGGCCCAGGCCGCGCTCGCCGACGGCGACCCGGCCACCGCCCAGACTCTCGCCGACCAGGCCGCTCGGGCGCTCACCCGGCAGCGCCGCACCGGCTGGGCCGCGCTGGCGCACTGGACCGTCGTCCTCGCCTGCGCGGCCCAGGACCCGGACTCGGTGACCGAGGCCGGCTACCGCCGCGCGGCCGACCGGCTGGAGCGCGCCGGCTGGCCGGAGGCCGCCCTCCAGGCCCGGCTCCGTGCCGGCCAGCGGGCGACCACCCGTGCCCGGGCCCAGCAGCACCTGGAACCGGTCAGCCGGGCGCGCCGGTCGGGCACGGTCTGGCACCGCCAGCTGGGCTGGCACGCCGAGGCCCTGCTCCGCCGAGGCCGAGGGGACCGCGCGGGGGCACTGCGCGCCGTCGCCCGCGGCCTCGACCTGGCCGACGACCACCGCGCCACCCTCGGGGCCACCGACCTGCGGGCGGCCGCGTCCGCGCACGTCGCCGAACTCGCGTCCACCGGGCTCCGGCTGGCCCTCGACGGCGGCCGGCCCGAGCTGGTGTGGCGCTGGGCCGAACGAACCCGGGCCGCCGCCCTCCTGCACCCGCCGGTGCACCCGCCCGACGACGAGGACACCGAGCAGGCGCTGGCCGAGCTGCGCACCGTCGTCCGGGAGCGCCAGGACACCGCGACCGAAGGCCGGGCCGCACCGGAGCTGGCCCGCCGGCAGGCCCGGCTGGAGGAGCGCATCCGGCAGGCGGTGCGGCACACCAGCGGCGACGGCCGGGGTGTCCGGCCCGATCTGGACGCCGGCCGGCTGCACACCGCGCTGGACGACCGGGCGCTGGTCGAGTTCGCCGAGTGCGACGGCCGGCTCGTCGCGGTGGTCGCCGTCGGCGGGCGGTTCCGGCTGCACCGGCTCGGCGAGACCGCGGCGGTCACCCGGGAGCTGCACCACCTCTTCCACGCGCTGCGCCGGATGGCCGCCCCGGGAGTCGACCCGGCACCCGGGCTGCGGCGCCGGCTGGAGGCCGCTGCCGCCCGGCTCGACGCCCAGCTGCTCGCGCCGCTGTCCGCGGAGCTGGGCGACCGCGACCTGGTCGTCGTCCCGACCGAGCAGCTGCACGCGCTGCCGTGGGGCGTGCTGCCCACCTGCGCGGGGCGCGCCTTCTCGGTGTCCCCGTCGGCGACCCTGTGGCAGCGCGCCCGGTCGGTGCCGGCCGGGAACGGCGCGGTGGTGCTCGCCGCCGGGCCGGGGCTCGCGCACGCCGAGCCCGAGGTGAAGGCGCTGGCCGACCTGCGCCCAGGCGCCCGGGTGCTGGCCGGCGACGACGCCCGGGTGGCCGACGTGCTCACCGCGGCGTCCGGCGCGCGGCTGGTGCACCTCGCCGCGCACGGCCGGTTCCGCGGCGACAACCCGCAGTTCTCCGCCGTCGACCTCGCCGACGGGCCGCTCACCGGCTACGACCTGGAGCGGCTGCAGCACCCGCCCGAGGTCGCCGTGCTGTCGGCCTGCGAGACCGGGGCCGCCGCCGTCCTGGCCGGCGGTGAGCTGCTCGGCCTGGCCGCGACCCTGCTGTCGATGGGCGTGCGCTCGGTGGTGGCGCCGGTGCTGCAGGTGCCTGACGCCGAGACCGCGCCGCTGATGCTCGACCTGCACCGCGAGCTGCTCGCGGGTGCGAGCGTGCCCGCGGCGCTCGCCGCCGCCGTCGCCCGGGCTCGCGCCGGATCCGACGCGGACGCCGCCACCGGGGCGGCGTTCCTCTGCGTGGGCGCATGAGCAGGCGGGTGTATCAGGCGCCGTCGGTCGTGCTCTGTGCTGCATGCTCTCCGCCCCGCCGCGCCCCCGGACGCGCGGTTCGCCGCTGCCGGGACGCCGCATGACCGGCTCGCCGGCGACCGACGTCGCCGCGCTGGTCCGCGCCGCCGCGGCGGGCGACCAGGCCGCGTGGAACGGGCTCGTCGAGCGGTTCGGCAACCTGGTGTGGGCGGTGGCACGGGCCCACCGCCTGCAGGGAGACGACGCCGCCGACGTGTTCCAGACGACATGGCTGCGGCTGGTCGAGCACCTGCCGCGGCTGCGCGAGCCCGAGCGGGTCGGTGCCTGGCTCGCCACCACCGCCCGGCACGAGTGCCTCAGAGTGATCCGCCGGTCCGGGCGCGAGACGGCGCGCGAGCCGGAGCTGCTCGACCTGACGCCCGACGACGGGCCGGAGGTGTCCTCCCGGCTGGTCACTGCGGAGCGGGACACCGCCGTGTGGCATGCGCTGCGGAACACCACCGGCCGTTGCCGCGAGCTGCTCGGCGTGCTGCTGGCCGAGCCGCCGCTGAGCTACACCGAGGTGTCCGAGCTGCTGGGCATGCCGATCGGCAGCATCGGGCCCACGCGACGCCGCTGCCTGGAGAAGTTGCGCCGCGACCTGGCGGAGGTGGGCGTCCATGACCGGTCCTGACGGGGGAGGGGGCAGGGTGCCCGAGCACGACGACGCCGCCGACGAGCGGCTGCTGCACGACCTGGCCCGGGTGGCCCGCGACCGCGACCCGGTGCCGACGGACTTGCTCGAGTTCGCCCGGCAGTCCCTGACCTGGCGCACCGTCGACGCCGAGCTCGCCGAGCTGACCGCCGACTCGCACGAGGTGGCCCGCGCCGTCCGCACCGCCGGCGACGACGTCCGGCTGCTCACCTTCAGCGCCGGTGACCTGCGGCTGGACGTCGAGGTGCTGGCCGAGGGCGCCACCCGACGGCTCGTCGGGGAGCTCAGCCCCGCGCAGCCGGCCCGCGTCGTCCTCGAGCACACCGACGGCACGCTGACCGAGGACACCGACGAGCTGGGGCGGTTCCTGCTCGACGGTGTGCCGGTCGGGCTGGTCCGTCTGCGCTGCACCCCGGAGGGCGGGCCCGGGTTCATCACGCCCTGGCTGCACACCTGACACTGGGCCGGTGCCGACCAGACGCAGCGCCGGGATCCTGCTCCACCGCGCCGGGCCGGCCGGCCCGGAGGTGCTGATCGGCCACATGGGCGGGCCGTTCTGGGCGCGGAAGGACGACGGCGGCTGGTCGATCCCGAAGGGCGAGCTGGAGCCCGACGAGGAGCCGCTCGCCGTCGCGCTGCGCGAGTTCGCCGAGGAGCTCGGGTCGCCGGTGCCCGCCCAGGACTTCACTCCGCTCGGCGAGGCCCGGGTGACCAGCGGCAAGGTGCTCACCGTCTGGGCCGCCGAGGGCGACCTGGACGCCGACGCCGCGGTGAGCAACACCTTCACCCTGGAGTGGCCGCCGCGGTCGGGCCGCCTGCAGGAGTTCCCCGAGATCGACCGCGCCGCCTGGTTCGACCTCGACGCCGCCCGCACCAAGCTGGTGAAGGGCCAGGTCGTCTTCCTCGACCGCCTCGCCGCTTCCCTCTGAGGGCCGGAAATGGCCATTTCCGCCCCTCGGAGGAGGGGCAGAAATGGCCATTTCCGCGGAAGGCAGGGCGCTAGTCGCCCTTGACGTTCACCACCTGGCGCAGGGTGTGCCGGATCGACACCAGGTCGGCGGCGTCGCGCATGACGACGTCGATGTCCTTGTAGGCGTCGGGGTGCTCGTCGAGGAACGCGTCCGAGTGCCCCCACGCGATGCCGGCCATCCGCTGCTCCAGGTCGGCCCGGTTGAACAGCCGCCGGGCCGCGTTCCGCGAGTGGTTCCGACCCGCACCGTGCGGGGATGACAGCAGCGCCGCTTCGTTGCCCAGTCCCTCGACGACGTAGGACGCCGTCCCCATCGACCCGGGGATGAGCCCGGCCTGCCCCGCCCGCGCGCTGATCGCGCCCTTGCGGGACAGCCACACGTCGCGCCCCTGGTGCCGCTCGCGCTCGGTGTAGTTGTGGTGGCAGTTCACCGTCTCCAGCCGCTGGACGTCGTCCCGGAGGAACCGACCCGTCTGCTCGACGACGCGGTCCATCATCTCCTCGCGGTTCAGGTAGGCGAACCGCTGCGCCCACCGCAGTGCGGTGATGTAGGCGTCGAACTCCGGCGTCCCCTCGACCAGGTACGCGAGGTCCCGGTCGGGCAGCTCGATGCCCTGCGCCCGGCACTCCTCCTGCGCCCGGCGGATGTGCACCGACGCCAGCTTGTTGCCCACGCCGCGCGAGCCGGAGTGCAGGAAGAGCCAGACCCGGTCCTGCTCGTCCAGCGACACCTCGATGAAGTGGTTGCCCGAGCCGAGCGAGCCCAGCTGCAGCGGCCAGTTGCCGACCACGCCGTCGGCCTGGTCGGCGCCCGTCATCGCCCGCAGCTCCGCGATGCGCGGTTCGGCGGTGGCGCTGACGCTCGTGTTGTACCGGCCGGCCGACAGCGGGACGGCGCGGGAGATCCAGCCGTGCAGGACGCCGAGGTCCGCACCCGTCAGGTCGGCGGCGTCGAACTGGGTGCGCACGGCCATCATGCCGCAGCCGATGTCGACCCCGACCGCGGCCGGGATGATCGCGCCCTCGGTCGGGATGACCGAGCCGACGGTGGCCCCCTTGCCCAGGTGGGCGTCGGGCATCAGCGCGAGGTACGGCTGGATGAACGGCATCGTCGCCGTGCGCTCGGCCTGCTCGCGGGTGCTCGGCTCCAGGATGGACGCCCAGCTCAGCAGGCGTCCGTTGATCTGCTCCATGGTCCTTTCTCTTCTCGGTCGGGGGAGGGGTGGCGCTGCGCAGCCGGTGCAGTCAACGCGCTGACCAGGGAGCGCGCACCCCGTTTACCCCGCCGGTTGCACGATCAGCCTGGAGTCGCACCCGGGAACGGCGGATGATCACCCGTCGGGCGGATGCGCGCGCAGCGGTGGACGGGGTGGACTGGGATCGTCCACCGCACCGACCGAGGAGAACCCCGTGCTGGCAGCCCACCCGACCGCCTCCCGCCACCGGCAGGAGGACGGCCAGGGGTTCGACGGCACGATGCGGTCGGGCCCGGCGGGAGCGCGGAAGCGCCCCTGGTGGGCCCGGCTGCTGCGCCGGCTGGTCGCCGCTGCGGCCGCGCTGGCCGTGCTCGGCGTCGCCGTCCTCGGCGTGGCCTGGGTGGTGACCCCGGGCGTCGGCGACGCGCGCGAGCGGGTCACCGAGCGGCTGGCCGCCGCCGACGCCACGCCGCTGGAGGGTGAGCTGCCCGACCGGGTCGTCGCGGCGGTGCTGGCCACCGAGGACAGCCACTTCGAGCACCACATCGGCGTCGACTGGCGGGGCGCGCTGCGGGCGCCCATCGGTGCGGTGACCGGGGAGGACCTGGGCGGGTCGACGCTCGACCAGCAGCTGGCCAAGAACGTCTACGAGGACGGCGAGGCGGGAGTGCTGGACCGCGTCTCCGCGGTGGTGCTCGCGCTCAAGCTGGACGCCGCGTGGTCCAAGGAGGACCTGCTGCGGATGTACCTCGACGACGCCTACCTCGGTCACGGCTTCACCGGGGTGGTCGACGCCGCGCAGGGCTACTTCGGGCTGGCGCCCGGTGAGCTCAGCTGGGCGCAGGCCAGCCTGCTGGCCGGGCTGCTGCAGGCGCCCAGCGCCTACGACCCGCTGGTCCACCCGGAGCGGGCCGCAGCACGGCAGGCGCACGTGCTCGACCGCCTGGTCGACGTCGGCGAGCTCACCCGGGCCGAGGCCGACGACGTCGCCGCCGAGGACTGGGCGCTGGTCGGCGGCTGACGGGACCTCCGACCCCGCCTGCCAGGACGCTGTGCCCGGCTCCTGGACGACCCAGTCGGACGACGCTCGGCGATGCCCGCCGGTGGGCGGCGGGCGATGCCCAGCTCGGAGGTCCCGGTGCGTGCTCTCGTCGTCTACGAGTCCCTGTTCGGCAACGCGGAGACGATCGCCCGGGCGATCGCCCGCGGCCTGGCGACCCAGCTGCCCGCCGAGGCGGTGCCGGCCGCGGGTGCGCCGGAGACGGTCGGCCGGGACGTGGCGCTGCTCGTCGTCGGCGGGCCCAACCACGCGATGGCGATGCCCCGCCCCAGCACGCGCGAGGATGCGGTGAACCGCGGGGCGCAGGTGTCCTCGCCGCACACCGGGCTGCGCGAGTGGCTGGGCCGGGTGCAGTTCGAGGCAGGGGGGACGCACGTCGGCGCGTTCGACACCCGGATGGACCACCCGCGGTTCCTGACCCGGCTGGACCACGCCGCGCGCACCGAGGAGAAGCTGCTCGGCGCGCACGGCGGTGCGTCGATCGCGCCGGCCGAGCACTTCCTCGTCCTCGACACGACCGGCCCGCTGGCGCCGGGGGAGGAGCAGCGGGCCGAGGAGTGGGGCGCCCGGCTGGGTGCGCGGGCGCTGGCCGCCGTCACGGCCGGCTGACGCACGGGCCGCCGTTTCCGCTGCGCGGCCCTCGGGCACGAGGGCAGGCGACAGCGGAGACGACGGAGGGACAACCCCGATGCAGGTCGGTTACAAGCTCGCCACCGAGGCGTTCAGCCCCATGCAGATCATCGAGCAGACGGTGGCGGCCGAGGAGGCCGGCTTCGACTTCGTCGAGCTCAGCGACCACTACCACCCGTGGCTGGAGGAGCAGGGGCACAGCGGGTTCACCTGGTCGATGCTCGGCTCGATGGCCGCGAAGACCGAGCGGATCGGGCTGGCCACCGGGGTCACCTGCCCGACCGTCCGGTACCACCCGGCGATCATCGCCCAGGCCGCGGCGACCATGCAGCTCATCTCCGGCAACCGGTTCACCCTCGGCATCGGCGCCGGGGAGCGGCTCAACGAGCACGTCGTCGGCGGTGGCTGGCCCGCGGTCCGGATCCGGCACCACATGCTCCGCGAGGCCCTGGAGATCATCAACCTGCTCTGGCAGGGCGGCTACCAGTCCTACGAGGGCGAGTACCTGACCCTGGAGGACGCTCGCGTCTTCGACCTGCCCGACCAGCTGCCGGTGATCGCGGTGGCCAGCGGCGGGCCCGGCGCCTCGAAGCTCGCCGCGAAGTACGGCAGCGGCCTGTTCGCGACCGAGCCGAAGCCTGAGCTGGTGCAGGCCTACGCCGAGCACGGCGGCAGCGGCCCCAAGTACTGCGAGGTGCCGATGGCCTGGGCGCCCGACGAGGACGCGGCCGCGCAGGAGGCGCTGAAGACCAGCCGCTGGGCGCTGTCGGGCTGGAAGGTGATGAGCGAGCTGCCCAACCCGGTCAACTTCGACGCCGCCAGCAGCACGGTGACCGCCGAGGACATCAAGGGCCAGTTCTCCTGCGGCCCGGACCTCGACCGGCACGTGCAGCAGGCGCAGCCCTACGTCGACGCCGGCTTCGACCACATCGTCTTCCAGAACGCCGGCCCCGACCCGGAGGGGTTCATGCAGGTGGCGAAGGACGAGCTGATCGAGCGGGTCCGCGCCCTGACCCCGTCGTCCTGACGGCGGCGCCGGTGCTCTGCTGCTCGCGTTGCCTCGTGGGCGGCAGAGCACCGGCGGGACGGGTCACTCCGTGTGCATCACTCCGCGGCGAGCACGACCTTGCCGATCGTGGCCGAGGACTCCAGCTGCCGGTGCGCTTCCTGCAGGGTCGCGGCGTCGATCGGCGACAGCCGGGTGCCGAGCGTGGTGCGCAGCGTGCCGGCGTCCACCAGCCGGGCCACCTCGTCGAGCAGCTCCCGGTGGGCGGTGCTCTCCGGGTCGTGCAGCACCCGGCTGAACATGAACTCCCAGTGCCAGCCCTGGCTCTTCCACTTCAGCGGCAGGGTGTCCACGCCCTCGGGCTCGTCGATGGCGACCACCGAGCCGCCGACGGCCATCACCTGCGTGTAGGTGTCGACCATCCCCGCCGAGAAGGGGCTGAACACCAGGTCGACGCCGCGCGGGGCGATCTCGGCGACCTGCGCGAGCAGGTCGTTGCGGTCGACGACGTGGTGCGCGCCGAGCCCGCTGATCCACTCGCGGGACTCCGGGCGGCCCACCGCGGCGATCACGGTGAGGCCGGTGAGCTGCCGCGCGAGCTGCACGAGGATGGAGCCGACGCCGCCCGCGGCCCCCATGACCAGCAACGTGCCGGTGCTGTCCGCGGACAGCCGCCAGCGCTCGAACAGCGTCTCCCAGGCGGTGATCGTGGTGAGCGGCAGCGCGGCGGCCTCGGCGAAGTCGAGGGAGGTGGGCTTGTGCCCGGCGACCCGCTCGTCGACCAGCTGGACCTGCTGGTTCGACCCCGGCCGGGCGATGGAACCGGCGTAGTACACCTCGTCGCCCACGGTGAAGGCGGTGACCTCCTCGCCCACCGCGAGCACGACCCCGGCGGCGTCGTAGCCGAGGACCTGCGGGCCGCCGTCGCCGGGCAGGGCGCCGCCCCGCAGCTTCACGTCGACCGGGTTGACCGAGACGGCGCGGACGTCGACCAGCAGGTCACGCGGGCCGGGGGTGGGGACGTCGAGCTCGACGTCGGTGAGGACGTCGACCGGGCCGCTCGTGGTGGCGACGACGGCGCGGTTGCGCGAAGGGGTCTGCATGCGACCCACGGTAGGTCCGGGCTGGATGTGACCTGCAACGGCTCCGGGCCCGCCGCGGTTACCGTGCAGCGATGAGCCGCGAGGAACGCTGGGAACGGCGGCTGGCGCTCCCGGTGCTGATCGCCGCGCTGGCCTCCATCCCGGCGATGTTCCTGACCTTCGCCGGGGGCACGCTGGGCACCGCCGGCCGGGCGGTCGACGTGCTGAGCGGCCTGGTGCTGGTCGCCGAGTCGGTCGTGCTCCTGTGGGTGGCCGAGGACAAGCGGGCCTGGATCCGCGGTCACCGGGGGATGCTGCTGCTCACCGGCGGGGTGCTGCTGGCGATCGTGCTCGCGGTCGGGCCGGTCCAGGTGCTCCGGCTGATCCGGACGGTCGGCGCGCTCCGGGTGCTGCGCGCGGGCCGGATCGTGCGCGCCGCGCGGGTGTTGGCTGCCCGGATCGGGCTGGCCGGTCGCGGGGCGCACCTGTTCGCCGGGATCGCCGGGACGCTGGTCGCCGTCTTCGTCGGGGTGGTGCTGGCCGACCCCACCTCGCAGTCCCGGTCCCTGCTGACCGCGGTGGTCGGGCCGATCAGCACCCCGGTCGTCGTCGTGCTGTCGGTGCTGGCGGGGGCGCTGCTCGGTGGGGCGACCTACCTGCTCGCCCGGGACAGCGGCGAGGGCGACGAGGACGGTGCCGGGGCCGGGGAGGGCGCCCGCCCGGCCGCCGCCGGCTGACGGACGCACCTCGCATCGCCGCCCCGTGGTTGGCCTGGCCGTTCCAGGGCACCCACTCGGGCAACGACCGCAGCGACACGAGGAGGCAGCCATGGGGCTGATGAGCAAGCTCACCAAGGCAGGCGTGGCCAAGAAGGCGATGGACGAGGCCCGCAAGCCGCAGAACCAGGCGAAGATCAAGAGCGCGATCTCGTCGATGACCAACCGCGGCAAGAGCGGCGGCACCAAGGGCACCGCTCGCCGGGGCTGACCCCGGTAGCGGAGGAACGGCAGGTCACCCTGCCGACCTCCGCAGGGTTCCTGCCATCGGGCCGGGACCGGCGGGACGAGGGGCACGGACGGCGGCGAGACTGCTGTCCGTGCCCCTCGTCGTCCTGGTACCCGACTCCGCCGTCGCCCGCGCCGCCCGTGCGGTGACCGCGGCGTTCTCCTCGCCTTCGCTGCTCGCCCACTGCGACCGCTCCTACCTCTGGGCCGCCGAGTACGGCCGGGCCCGCGGCATCGGCTTCGACGCCGAGCTGCTGTACGTCGCCGCGATGCTGCACGACCTCGGCCTGGTGCCGGTCTTCGACAGCGTCACCGAGCCGTTCGAGGAGGCCGGGGGCGCGGTTGCCTGGGCGTTCGCCGCCGGTGCGGGCTGGGACCCCGACCGGCGGCGCCGGGTCTCCGAGGTGATCGTCCGGCACATGTGGCCGGAGGTCGACGTCGACGCCGACCCCGAGGGTCACCTGCTGGAGCTGGCCACCGGACTGGACGTCTCCGGGCGCCGGCCCGAGGACTGGCCGGCCGACGTCCGTACCGAGGTGCTCGCCCGCCACCCCCGGCTCGGGCTGGCCGAGGAGTTCGTCGGCTGCTTCACCGCGCAGGCCCGCCGCAAGCCCGATTCCCTCGCCGGCCAGTTCGTGGCCGGCGGGTTCGCCGAGCGCGTGCGCGCCAACCCGCTGGACCGCTGACCCACCGTCCGCATCGAGGACACCCGCGGACGGTCGTGCGCTGCCCACCCCGGGTGGGCAGCGCACGACCGTCCAGGGGGAGTGGCTCAGGCGGTGACGGCCCCGTCGGCGGCGACCGTCAGGCGACCGGTCTCGACGGCCACCTGCAGCGCCGCCTCGAGCAGCGAGCGGACCGCCGGGGTGCGACGGCGGTGCCCGAAGACCTCCGCCGTCCGCGCCTGGAGATCGTCGGCGGTGAGGCTCCCGGCCGCCCGGGTGAGGGCGACCATCGCGTTGCCGATCTCCCGGGGGGCGATGTGCTCCAGCGGCCGCTCGGCGGCGGTCGCCTGCCGGCGGAACCAGGTCCACTCCGCCGGGTCGGTGCCCTTGGGCCACAGGTGCTCGCCCTGCAGCGCGCTGGGCGGCAGCAGGTCCAGCAGGGCGTCGCGGCGGGCCACGCCGACCCGGGTCAGGCCGAAGGCGCCCGCGGTCAGCCGGGCCAGCCGGTCCCGGTGGATCGGGCCCTCCGCCTTGATGCCGGCGTTGAGCAGCCGCCGCACCACCCGCGCGACCGCGGGGTCGCCCAGCTGGTCGAGCTGCGCCTTCTCCCCGGCCGGCCTGGGTGCCCAGGCGATGAAGGGCAGCTCCTCGTCCAGCGGCCCGGCCGGCTGCGCCGACCGGGCGCGCGGCGGGGTGACGGCAGCCGGCAGCTCGAGCTCGACCTCCGCCCCGGTCTTCGGAGCGACGGCGGTCTCGGCGGCCACGGGCGCCTCGGTGCGGACCTCGGCGTCGGCGGCCGGCTCCGCCGGGCGCGGCTCAGTCCGGCGGGTCACCGGGCGGATCGGGATGACGTCGGCCAGCGGGCTCTCGTCCTGGTCCGCGGCGGCTGCCTCGGGCTCGTCCTCGGCCGGCCCCGACTCGGCAGCCGAGGCCTCCAGGGCGACCGGGGCCTGAGGGGACGACTCGACCGCCGGGGGCTCCGCCGGGACGGGGCGGGGCAGGGGAGCGGCCTCCACGGCGGCGACCAGCCGGTCGACGACGGCGCCGGCGTCGGCCAGCCAGGTCGGCAGCCACACGCGCTCGACCGCGGGCCAGCCCAGCAGGCCGGAGAGCACCTCGACCGGCAGCCCGTCCCGGTCGCCGACCGTCCGCCGCCGCGCCCACGCCGGCCCGTCCAGCAGCACCGCGAGCACCGGTGCGTCCGGGGCCGCCGGCCGCGCGACGGTGAGGTCGACCCGGAAGTCCGAGAGCCCGACGTCGGTGCGGACCACCAGCCCCCGGGCCCGCAGGGCGGTGGCGACCTCGTCCCGGTGCCGGTCCGGTGCCCCCGCCGGGCGGGCGCCGCGCGGCAGCGCGTCGGTGCCCAGCGCGGCCAGGTCCAGGTACGCCCGCAGGTGCTGCACGCCCAGCGACGCGGTCTGCTCGGCGTGCAGCTGCTCCGGGGCGAAGGAGGTGAAGACGACGACCTGGCGGCGGGCGCGGGTGACGGCCACGTTGAGCCGCCGCTCGCCGCCGGCGCGGTTCAGCGGGCCGAAGTTCAGCGGCAGGTTCCCGCGCTCGTCGGGGCTGAAGCCGGTGGAGAAGAACACCACGTCCCGCTCGTCGCCCTGCACGTTCTCCAGGTTCTTCACGAACAGGCCCTCGCCGTCGGTGCGGTCGAGGGCGTCCACCACCCGCTGGTCGCCGCTGTCGCGCAGCTGGGCCTCGATCAGCGTGCGCTGCGGCGCGTTGAAGGTGACCACCCCGATCGAGGGCACCGCGGGTGCGGCCGCCGCGAACCGGCGCAGGACCTCGGCGACCACGGCCGCCGCCTCGACCGGGTTGGTGCGCAGCAGCTTCCCGCCGCCGGTGCGGTGGAAGGTGCCCTCGACCTGCACCAGCGAGACCCCGCGGCCCTCGGGCCCGGAGGACGCGCGCCCGTGCGCCGGGGCGGGGAAGGTGGCCAGCCGGTTGTCGTAGTACTGGGCGTTGCTGAAGGCGATCAGCGTCTCGTCCTGGCTGCGGTAGTGCCAGGACAGCCACTGCCGCGGCACCCGGGCCTGCACGCACTCCGAGAGGATCGACTCCTCGTCGGCGACGGTGTCCTCGGCCGGCTCGTCGTCGGCCGCCGAGGGCTCGCCGAACGTCGACGGCGGCAGCTGCCGGCTGTCCCCGACGACGACCGCGGCCCGGGCCCGGCCCAGCGCCCCGATCGCGTCGGCGACCCGGATCTGCGAGGCCTCGTCGAAGACCACGAGGTCGAACAGGTCGGCGTCGGCGGGGAAGAAGCGGGCCACCGAGTCCGGGCTGACCAGCACGCAGGGCAGCACCGAGGTGATGAGGTCGCCGTGGGTGGCCAGCAGGCCCCGCACGCCCAGCCCTCGGCGCTGTCCGGCCAGCTCACGCTGCAGCGCGCCCACCCGGCTGTCGCCGGTCGCCGGGTCGAACGGGCGGGCGGCCAGCACCCCGGCCGGCACCGCGCTGGTCAGGTGCGACCGGACGGCGCGGGACGCCGCCGCGAACCGGGTGATCGTCGCCTCGTGCCGGCCGGCGTCGAAGGCGCTCAGCCCGGTGGCCGCCCGGCGCTCGGCCAGCGAGGCCTCGGCCAGGCCGCGGTCGAAGGCACGCACCGCGTCCTCGGCCGGCAGCTCACCGTGCACCAGCAGCCGGCGGGCCTCGGTGAGCCCGGACAGCCGCAGCGGCTCGAGGGTGTCCAGCAGGCTCACCCAGCGCCGCAGCGACATCGGGTGCACGTACTCCACGCCACGCTCGGGGCGGGTCATCGTCCAGTGCAGCACCAGCCCCTGCTCGCCGCTCCACGCCGCCAGCTGCGCCGAGCTGCTGGCGCACGCGTCCAGCAGTGCGGTGACCGCGTCGCGCAGCCGGACGACCAGGCCCGCCGCCGCGGGGTCGGAGGCGGGTGCGGCGACGAGCAGCCGGCGCACCGCGCCGGCCAGCCCCACCGACCCGTCGGCGGTGGCCGACGCCCGGCGCAGCCAGCGGGCCTCCGCCGCGAGCAGCGTGCGCCCGGCGTCGGTGAACGGGTTCCAGCCGGCGGGCACCTGCAGCCCGGGCACGGCGGTGGCCCGGGCGGCCAGGGCCTGGACCGCCGACTGCGCGCCGCGCAGCGTGGCGGTCAGCTCCGGCACGTCCTTGGTGCGCAGGGTCGCTCCGTCGACCAGCACCCCGGCGAACCGGGTGCGCACCTCGGCGAGCTTGCCGCGCCGGCTCAGCAGGGACCCGGCGGCGGCCTCCTGCGCCTGCACGAACAACTCGCCCAGTGGCAGGCCCAGCGCCTCGGGGGTGACGACGGCGAAGGCGGGGGAGCCGGCCTCGGCCAGCGCCTCCACGTCGGCGAGCAGGTCGTCGACCGCGGCCGCCCAGCGGGCGGTGCGCACCTGGTCGAGCACGTCCAGACCCAGCGGCGGCCCGGCCAGCAGGTGCGCCAGGTCGTCGAGGTCCTCGGGGGTGCGGACCGCCCGCAGCACGGCCGCCAGGGCGTCGGAGCCGGGCAGGTCGCGGATGGCGGTGTCGACGGCGACGGCGGCCCGCTGGACCACCTCGATGTCGATGTCCACCGTGTCCAGGAAGGCCCACGCGTGACCGGCGGAGGGGCGGGCCAGGTCGGCGATGTCCGGCAGCAGCGCCAGTGCCCGGCGCACCGCGGTGACCGTCCCGGCGTCGGCCTGCCCCGCGAAGGCCGGGGGCACCGGCAGCGGCGGGACCGTGTCGCCGGCAGCCAGCACCGCGGTGTGCGCGGAGTGGTACGAGAGCCCGGCGGGGTTGGCGGCGTGCAGGCGCTGGGCGTAGCGGTCCAGGCTCCGGCGGGCCGAGCGGAGGTCCTCCGCGTCGGTGGCCAGGCCCTGCTCGTCGACCTCGACCGCGTGGTCCAGCGCGGCCCGGATCTGCGCCCGGACGACCGCCGGCCGGCTGCCCTTGTCGTGCAGGTCCAGCGCGAACGGCCCCATGCCGACGGCGTCCAGCCGCCGGGCCACCACGTCGAGCGCCGCGCGCTTCTCGGCGACGAACAGCACCCGCTTGCCCTCGGCGACCGCCCGGGTGAGCAGGTTGGTGATCGTCTGGGACTTGCCGGTGCCGGGTGGGCCCTCCAGCACGAAGGTGCGCCCGGCGACCGCCTCGGCGACCGCGCGCAGCTGCGAGGCGTCGGCGGGCACCGGGCAGCCGGCAGCCAGCTCGTCCAGGTCGACCGTGCCGGCGGTGTCCGGTACCGGGTCGGTGAACGGGGCGTTCGGGTCGTCGATCAGGTGGGCGACCAGCGGGTTGCGGGCGAAGTCGGCCCAGTGCCGGTCGAGGTCGGACCAGAGCCGGTACTTGGCGAACTGCAGGACGGCGAGGTCGGCCGTCGGCTCGACCTGCCACGGCAGGCCGCGTTCGGCCAGCGCCTCGCGCACCGTCTGCAGCGCGGTGCCCAGCCGCACGCCGTCGGCCAGGCCGGGGAAGGTCAGCCCGTGCAGCCGGCGCAGCTTCTCCAGCAGGCACCAGTTCACGGTGGCGACGCCGGCCTCGTCGGCGGTCAGCCGGTAGCCGCCGGTCCGGGAGGCCGGGGCCAGCAGCACCGGGAGCAGCACCAGCGGGGAGCGGAGCGGGCGGCCCTCGGCCTCCCAGACCAGGCTCCCCAGCGCCAGGTAGAGGTTGTTCGCACCGGTCTCCTCGACCACGGTGCGGGCCCGGTGGGTGAGGCTGCGCAGCCGGGCGAGGTACCCGGCCTGCGGCACGTCGGTGTGCACGGCGCGGCGCTCGGCGAGGGCTTCGGTGAGCAGCTCGCCGGGCAGCTCGCGCGCCGAGCGCACCCCGCGCTCGCGCTGCACGCCGGAGAGCGCGTCACCGGGCAGCAGGGTGAGCGTGACGCCGCTGGTGAGCAGCTCCTCGAGCAGGGGCAGTGCGTCGTGCGGCACGGCCAGCGGCACGCCGGCGCGCTCGCCGTAGGAGATGAGGCGGTTGCGCGGGCTCAGGTCCAGCAGGGCGTTCTGCCACTGCCGCACGCGAGCGGGCACCTCGGGGCGGCCGTCGGGTGCCGCCGGCGCCTCGGCGTCGGCGGCACCGGCGGGCAGGGGAGCCGGCCGGTCCTCCGGCACGACCTCGCCGGCGGTGTGCACCGGCAGCGCGCGCACGCCCTCGCGGCGGGCGCGGACCACGTCGGTCACCCCCAGCAGCCGGCCCAGGTCGCCGGTGAGCCAGGCGGCGTGGGCCGGGCGGTGCAGGTCGGCGACGTTCTGCCCGCCGGCGGCCAGCAGCGTCGTCTCCACCAGCCGGATCACGCCGAGGTCGACCAGGTCGACCAGGGCGGCCACGTCGGTGGTGGCCGCGGTCTCGGTGCTGCGCTCCTCGCGCCAGTAGCCGCAGAAGGCGTGCCCGTCGGCGACCCAGACCAGCGGCCGGATGCCGGCCCGCTCGCAGGCCGCGGCCAGGGTGAGCGTGGTGTCCAGACTGGTGCCGACGTCGCCAGCGAGCACCTCCTCGGGGGTGCGCACGACCTGACCGACGTCGGTCCAGCTCACCGGCGGCAGGGTGGGCCGCACGCTGCGCCGGCGCATCGCCCACACGAGCGCGTCGACCACCTCGTCGACCCGCTCCGGGCCCTCGTCGTAGCCGGACAGCGCCCGGCTCCCGGTGCCCTCCTCCAGCAGGTCGCAGGCGTCGTCCAGCAGCCGGCCGATCGCCGGGTCGTGCGGGAGCACGTGCGCGGCCAGCAGCTCCAGCGCCAGCGGCAGGGGAGTGGCCAGCCACTGGCCCGGGGCGAGCACGTGCACCGGCAGGCGGCGGGAGGCCAGGGTGCGGCGCTCGGCGGTCAGCTCGACGCGGACCCAGCCCGAGCGGCGCGCGGGCACCTGCAGCAGCGCCCCGGCGTCCAGGGTGAGCCCCAGGTCGCCGACGACGGTGGTGCGGCCCGCCTCCAGGTCGACCAGCCGCTCCACCGGTGGGCCGACCGGGCCGCCGTCGTCGGCCACCGACAACCGGACGGTGGCGCCGCGCACGGTGGTGGCGCTGTGCACCGCCAGCCGGGAGACGACCGGGACGCCGTTGTGCGCCAGCGCCTGGCTGAGCACCGGGGTCGCGGTCAGCTCGAGGGAGGCCTCGGCGGGCGGCCGGACGGGCCCCTCGGCCTCGTCCTGCAGGTCGGCGACGTTCCCCATGGGTTCTGTCTACCGGTTCGGACGGACCGGTCCGGCGCACCCGGCCGACAGGTGGTGCGGGTGTGACGACAGGTGTCCGGTGGGGCCGGTGGCACCGCCCTCAGAGCAGGGCGAGCTGGCTGCAGGTGGGGCAGAGCGAGTCGCACACGTCGGGCTGCGGCGGCCACGGGACCTGCTCGTCCCGGGCGACGTAGAGGCCGCACAACGCCGTCCGTCCGCGAGCGCCGCTGAGTCCCAGCGTCGCGTGGGCGGGGCCGATGAGCCGGGCCTGCTGGCCGGCCGGGTCCGACATGGACCCGACCATCATCACGGCGCGCGCCGTGCGGTAGGTGAATCCCATGCCCCCACGATGTGAGGTGTCGACGGCGTTCGCCGGGCAACACGCCAGACCCTGCCCGGTCGGCGCCCCAGGCGCCGCACACGTCACAGGGGACTGCCCACCGGGTGGTCCCCGGTGGGCAGTCCCTGTGGTCGTGCGCGCACCTGTGGTCGTGCGGTGCGCCGGTGTCGATCAGGCGGTGAAGCCGGCCCGGTCGATCTTGCGGTGGAAGCGCTCGCCCAGCGTGCCGCCGACGATCGCGCCGACCAGCGTGACCACCAGGACGGCGACCAGGGCGATGATCCCGGCGGTGGTGGCGGTGCCCTCGTCGATCGGGATGCGCGGCAGGTTCAGCTGGGACAGCACGTTGTACTGCGACCCGAACACGACGCCGAGGATCGCGAGGACGACCACGACGAGCAGGCCGACGACCCAGACGGCGATGCCCTGGCGGACGCCGTCGAAGCGGGCCATCCGGCCGGCGACGTACCCCCCGGCCAGGTAGGCCAGGAACAGCACGACGAGCAGCGCGATGCCGCCGCCGATGCCGACGGTGCCGGCCTGGTCGGTGACCTGCCCGGCGTCCAGGTCCTCGGTCAGCCCGATGGCCACCCCCGCGGCGGACACCGCGGCGATGAGCAGGACGGCGAGGCCGTTGGCGGAGAGCCAGCCGAAGAAGGCCGCGCCCCACTTGATCCCGCCGAAGCGGGCGTGCTGGGCGTCGACCGCGTCGTGGGCGGTGCCCCTCGTGGCGCGAGCGCCGGTGGCGGAGTTGTTGCGGAACTCCGTGTCCCGGGCGCTGGTCGCGGCGCCGGTGGGATCGGGGGAGGAGCTGGTGGCCATCGGGGTCTCCGGGGTCTGGGATGGGGTCGTGCGGGGCCGGCCGGCGGGTGCGGGCACCCGCCGGCCGGGCGGATCAGCGGGTGGTGTCGTCGAAGCCCGCGGTGCGGCCCTCGGTGCGGCCCTCGGTGCGGGCCTCGGTGCGGCCGTCGGTGTCGGCGTCGATCTGCTCCTTGCGCACGGAGTCGCTGACCGTCTCCTCGCCGGTGACCGTCTCGGTGTCGAGCCGGACGCGCTCGACCGGCACCGTCTCCTTGGCGACCACGGGGCGCTCGGCGTGCAGCACGACCTCGTGCTCCTCCTCGGAGATCCCCGGGCCGGCGAGTGCGGCCTCGCGGTTGGCGTCGGTGATCGGCTCACGCTCGAGCCGGACCTCCTCGTGGGACACCGGGACCGTGGTGGTGACGTTCTCGGTGACGACGAACTTGCGCAGCCGGGCCTTGCCGGTCTCGACCTGCTGGGTGCCGACCCGCAGCTGCTCCTCCGAGCGCGTCATGGCGTCGTCGGTGGTGGGGCCGGAGGTGTCGTGGCCGGTCGTGCCGTGCCGGTTGGTGTCGGTGACACCCTCGGTGCGGTCGGTGGTGCGGTCCACCGTCCCGGTGCCCGTGGCGACGCCGTAGTAGCGGTAGAGCTCGGCCTCCTCCTCGGGGCTCAGGTGGCCGGCGTCGGCGTCCATCCGGGGCGCGTCCTTGACCTTGGCCTTCTGGTAGGGCACGCGGAGGGCTCCGTCGGCGAGCTGGGCGTCGGCCAGCGGGACGAAGGTCTCCGACGTGCCGAACATGCCGGTGCTGACGGTGGCCCACTCGGGGCGGCCGGTCTGGTCGTCCAGGTAGACCTGGCCGACCTTGCCGAGCTTGTCGCCGTCGGCGTCCACGGCGTTGGTGCCGATGACGGTGTGGATGTCCTGCTCGGTGATCACGGATGTCTCCTCGTGCGTCGGGTGCAGATGTGGCCCGGGCGGCGGCGCGCGGTGCGCGCCGGCCGGCCTGGCGGAGCACTGGTAGCCCGTCCGTTTACGCTGTAAACAACATGGTGTGTCGCACACCGCACCGCCGCCGGGCGGTCACACCCCGGGGTCGTCCGGAACGCGCAGCGGCGCCGTCCCGGAGGTCCGGGACGGCGCCGCTGGATGCCCTCGCGGGGCGGGTCGCGCAGCTCAGTGCGGGAGCGCGGCCTCGCGCTGGGCGCGGCCGGCGTCGGCCTGGCCGGGGCCGGCGTTGGTCGCCGAGGCGGGCTCCTCGTCGTCGTGCGGGTCGAGCATGGTCGCCTCGTCGAAGGGGCGCTGCCCGGCCAGCACCGCGTCGAGCTGCTCGCGGTCCAGCTCCCGGGTCCAGGTGGCGACGAGGACGGCGGCGACCGCGTTGCCGGCGAAGTTCGTCAGCGCGCGGGCCTCGGACATGAACCGGTCGATGCCGACGATGAACCCGACGCCGTCCAGCAGCTCGGGCTTGTGTGCCGCCAGCCCACCGGCCAGCGTGGCCAGGCCCGCGCCGGTGACCCCGGCCGCGCCCTTCGAGGCGACGATCATGAAGACCAGCAGGCCGATCTGCTCGCCCACCGACAGCGGGTCGCCCAGCGCCTCGGCGATGAACAGCGAGGCCATGGTCAGGTAGATCGCCGTGCCGTCGAGGTTGAAGGAGTACCCGGTCGGCACCACGATGCCGGCCACCGGCTTGCTCACCCCGGCGTGCTCCATCTTCGCGATCAGCCGCGGCAGCGCCGTCTCCGAGGAGGAGGTGGAGACGATGAGCAGGAACTCCCGGCCCAGGTAGCGCAGCAGCGCGAACAGGTTGACCCCGGCGACCACCCGCAGCAGCGACCCGAGCACGACCACCACGAAGAGCAGGCAGGTGGCGTAGAAGCCGAGCATGATCACCGCGAGGCTCTTCAGCGCGTCGATGCCGGTCTCCCCGACCACCGCCGCGATCGCCCCGAAGGCGCCGATCGGCGCCACCCACATGATCATCGCGAGCACCCGGAAGACCAGCTTCTGGAAGTGCCCGATGCCGCGCAGGATCGGCTCGCCGGAGCGGCCCATCGCCTGGATGGCGAACCCGACCAGCAGCGCCACCAGCAGCGCCTGCAGCACCGAGCCGTCGGTGAGCGCGGAGACCAGCGTCTCGGGGATCAGGCCGAGCAGGAAGTCGGTGGTGCCGCCGCTCTCCTCCGCCGTCTCGGCCAGGTCGGCGCCGGCGCCGCGCAGGTCCGCGCTGAGCTGCAGGCCGTTGCCCGGGTGCAGCACGTTGCCCACCAGCAGGCCGATGGCCAGCGCCACGGTGGACATCAGCAGGAAGTAGCCGAGGGCCAGCCCGCCGACCCGGCCGACCTTCGCCGCCTGCCGGATCGAGCCGATGCCGAGCACGATGGTGCAGAAGATGACCGGGGCGATGAGCATCCGGATCAGCCCGACGAACGCCGTGCCCAGCCACTTGAGGCTGGTCGCGAACTCGGGGAAGGCGAAGCCGACGGCGATGCCGAGGACGACCGCGGCGATCACCGCGAGGTAGAGCCAGTGCGTGCGGTCGCGCCGCTTCGCCGGCGGCGGCTGGGTGTCGGTGCTGGAGGCCATGACTGCTCCTGTGGAGTCGGCCGGGAGGAGCCGCGCAGGCTCCCGGGATGGTCGCCCCGCACCCTGCGGCACCCCGTGACCCGGGTCACGCATTCGGTCATTTCGTTCACCGGTCGCCGCGCGACCCCGGCGGGTGAGCACACTGCAGCGGTGCCCACCCGGAAGCCGAGCCGACGCCGGCGGGAGCCCGGCCTCGCCCGCCGGCTGCTGCTGCTGCAGGCGCTGGTCGTCGCGGTCGTCGTGCTGACCTCGGCGGTGGTCGCGTGGCTCGATGCCCGCGAGTCGGTGGTGGAGGAGGCGGAGGCGCGGACCACGGCGGTCGTGGAGACCCTCAGCTCGTCGCCGTCGGTGCTCGACGCCGTGCTCGGCCCGGACCCGACCGCCCGGCTGCAGCCCTACGTCGAGCGGGTGCGCACCGAGGCAGGCGTCGGGTTCATCACCGTGTTCGCGCCCGACCGCACCCGGTTCACCCACCCCGACCCCGGCCAGATCGGCCGGCCGTTCCTCGGCACGATCGCGCCGGCCCTGGCCGGGGACACCTTCACCGAGACCTACACCGGCACGCTGGGCCCGTCGGTGCGGGCCACCGGCCCGGTGCGCGACGCGGACGGCGAGGTGGTCGCGCTGGTCTCCGCGGGCATCACGGTCGACCGGATCGGCGCGGACCTGACCACCGCCCTCCCGGGGATCATCGGGACGGCGGCCGCGGCGCTCGCCGTCGGCGCCGCCGGCAGCTGGGCGCTGAGCCGGCGGCTGCGGCGGCAGACCCACGACCTCTCCGCCCGCGAGCTCGGCCGCGCGCTGGAATACCACGAGGCGGTGCTGCACGCGGTGCGCGAGGGGCTGGTCCTCGTCGGCGGCGACCGGCGGGTCCAGCTGGTCAACGACGAGGCGCGCCGGCTGCTCCAGCTCGACGGCGACCCCACCGGGCGGCGGGTCGAGGAGCTCGGGCTGCCCGATGAGCTCACCGAGCTGCTGGCCGGGCAGCGGCCCGCGGTCGACGAGGTGCACGTGACCGGCAGCCGGGTGCTGGTGGTCAACCAGACCGAGGCGCGGGACCCCGGCCGGTCGGCCCGGGTGGTGGTGACCCTGCGGGACCACACCGAGCTGCAGGCGCTCACCGGCGAGCTGGACAGCGTCCGCGCGTTCGCCGAGTCGCTGCGCGCCCAGGCCCACGAGGCGGCCAACCGGCTGCACACCACCGTCTCCCTGGTCGAGCTGGGCCGCGCGGAGGAGGCCGTGCGGTTCGCCGTCGCCGAGCTGGCCACCGCGCAGGAGCTCACCGACCGGGTGGTCGCCGCCGTCGACGAGCCGGTGCTCGCCGCCCTGCTGCTGGGCAAGGCCGCCGCCGCCCACGAACGGGGGGTGCTGCTGGAGATCGACCCGGCCACCGCGGTGACCGCCACCGGGCTGCCCGCCGGGGACCTGGTGACGATCGTGGGGAACCTGGTCGACAACGGCATCGAGGCGGCGCTGGCCGGCGACCCGCCGCGGGAGGTGCAGGTGGCGGTGTGGACCGCCGCGGAGCGGCTGGAGATCCGGGTCGAGGACACCGGCCCCGGGGTGCCCGCCGCGCACCTGGCCGACGTCTTCCGGCGCGGCTGGACGACGAAGGGGCCCGACGGCGGGACCGCGGACGCGGGGCCGGCCGGACCGGGCCGCGGACTGGGCCTGGCCCTGGTCGACGCGGCGGTCCACCGGCTCGGGGGCACGCTGACCTGCCGGCCGGGCCCCGGCGCGCGGTTCGAGGTCTCCCTGCCGCTGCGCACCGGTGCGGTCGTGGGTGGGGTGCCGTCGTGATCCAGGTGCTGGTGGTGGAGGACGAGCCGGTGGCCGCCGAGGCGCACCGCGCCTACGTCGACCGCACGCCCGGCTTCACCACCGCGGCGGTCGCCGGCACCGGGGCGGTGGCGCTGGACGCGCTCGCCCGGGTGCGGGTCGACCTGGTGCTGCTGGACATGAACCTGCCCGACACCACCGGCCTGGAGCTGTGCCGGCGGATCCGCGGCGCCGGGGCCGAGGTCGACGTCCTCGCCGTGACCTCGGCCCGGGAACTCGCCACGGTGCGGGCGGCGGCGGCCCAGGGTGTCGTCGGCTACCTGCTCAAGCCGTTCACCTACCCGGCGCTGCGCGACCGCCTCACCACGTACGCCGGGTACCGGGAGCGGCTGCGGGGCGGGGGAGAGGTGGCCGGGCAGGACGATGTCGACCGGGCCCTCGGCGCGGTCCGCGCGCCGCTGCCCGGCGCGCTGCCCAAGGGCATGGGCCGGGAGACGCTGGACCGGGTGGTCGCCGCGCTGCGCGCCGGGGACGGCCTCTCGGCCACCGAGCTGGCCGCCCGGGTGGGCGTCTCCCGGATCACCGCCCGCCGCTACCTGGAGTACCTCGCCGACAGCGGGGTGGCCGACCGGGGGCCGCGCTACGGCGGCGCGGGGCGGCCGGAGCACGAGTACCGCTGGCGGTGACCGGCCCCGGCCGGCGGGTCAGAGGTCCAGCACCGAGCCGTCGTCGGAGTTCTTCGCCTCGTGCAGCACCCGCTCCAGCCGGTCGAGCAGGTTCTCCAGCGCGTCCTCGAACTCCGCGGCCGACTTGTCCTGGCTCAGCAGCGGCTCGGTGCGCATCAGCGCCGGGTAGTCGGTCAGGTCGGTGGCCCGCTGGGCCTCCGCATCGCCCTCGGGCTGGTCGAGCAGGCTGACCTGGGCGCCGATCTGGGTGACCTCCAGCAGCAGGTGCCCGAGCAGGAAGCTGGAGTAGGCCCGGTAGGCGGCGACGGCGGCCTGGTCGGAGAAGCCGCTGTCGCACAGCGTGCGGAGGAAGGACTCGACCATCCGCAGGCTGCGCAGCGGCGGGCGCACCCAGGGGGCGGCCGGCGGGCGGCTGGCCACCAGCGGGAAGACCGCCGGGTGGGCCAGCGCGATCCGGCGCACGCCGTGGGCCAGCCGCATCAGGTGGTCCTGCCAGCCGATGGCGTGCTCCAGGTGCACGTCGTCGTCGTCGAACAGGCTCTCCACCACGGTGTCCACGACGCCGTCGAGCAGGTCCTCCCGCCCGGGGACGTAGCGGTAGAGGGCCATCGCCTCCACGCCCAGCGCCGCGCCCAGCCGGCGCATGGTCAGCGCGGCCAGGCCGTGCTCGTCGATGAAGCCGATCGCCGCCTGCAGGATGCGGTCCCGGTCCAGCCCCGATGGGCGGGTCAGCTCGGTCGCCGCCTCGGTGCCCTCCGTGACCGCCACCAGATCGGGGTCGCGTTCGTCGTCGCTCGTCTTCTCCACCGCTGTCCGTCTCCTCGACTCGCCCCCGGGGCCAGTGTCCCCTGTCGCTCGAGGTCGCCGGTCACGTCCCCGACCGGGTACTCCGCCCGGGGGAGTCGATGTGCACGGCGGCCGACGGCCTGGGCGGCCGCCGGCGTGACCGACGGACCCGGGTCCGCGCGCGCCCGTCGGGGCACGCGCCGGGCGTCCACGGTTGGTCACCCACCGGCGCGACCGACCGGTTGCGATCCGGTGTCGCGTGGATCACGGTTACGTGACGGGTCGGTCGGGAAACACAGTGCCTCATGACCACACCGCCTGAGGTCGCCATCACCCCCGAGGTGCTGGAGAGCGAATTGTCGCTCATGACCGCCGTGACCCGGCTGGACTTCCTGAGCCGCCGGGACAACGTCGCCATCGACGCGCCGACCGACAACGCCGACACCGACGACGACTGGCTGTCCCTGAAGGACGTCGGCACCTCGCTCGACGTGGAGGAGGCCCTGGAGCTGCTGGCCCTGGGTGAGGTCGTGGCCCGCAAGGCGCACGACAGCCGGCACCTGGGCATCCGCGCCGCCCTGCGCGGAGGTGCCGACTGGGTGCAGGTCGCCCGGGCGCTGGGCGTCTCCCCGCGGGACGCGTGGGAGGACCACACCACCTGGCTCGACGGTCAGGAGCAGGCCCGCAGGGGCGGCGACGCCGACGCCCTGGACGCCGCGGCGGTGACCGCGGCGCGTGAGTGGGCCGGCTCCCGCCCCGCCTAGGTCCACCGCTTCCGGCGCCCGGTCCCCCGAGGGGGCCGGGCGCCGTCGCACGTCCCGCCGGGTCAGCGCGGCAGCAGCACCGCGGAGTCGGCGTAGCACCAGGCCCAGTGCTCGGACCGCTCGGCGGAGGCGACCACCGGGTGGGCCGTGGCGGTGAAGTGCGCCGTCGCGTGCCGGTGCGGCGAGGAGTCGCAGCACCCCACGTGGTCACAGCTCAGGCACCGCCGCAGGTGCACCCACGTGCCGCCGATCGCCAGGCAGTCCGGGCACGCCGACGCCGGCCCCGGCGGCTCGGGCAGCCCGTCGGTGTGCTCGCAGGCGCCGCCGTCCTGCACCTCCCAGGTGGTCATCGCAGCCTCCTCAGGAGCCGCTCCGCCGGGGGAGTCGGACGCAGAACGTCGTCCCCGCCGGGCCGGTGGTGTAGGTGAGCGAACCGCCGTGCCGGCGCTCGACGATCCGCTTGGCGTTCTCCAGGCCCAGCCCGCTGCCCTGACCCGCGGGCTTGCTGGTGACGAACGGCTCGAACAGCCGGGGCTGCAGCTCGGCCGGGACGCCCGGCCCGTCGTCGCCGATCTCCACGAACACCGAGCTGTCGTCGGCGCGGGTGCGCAGCGTGAGCACACCCGCGCCGGCCATCGCGTCGGCGGCGTTGTCGATCAGGTTGGTCCACACCTGGTTCAGCTCGGCGGGGTAGCCGGGCACCAGGGGCAGGTCGGCCGCGTACTCGCGGCGCACCTCGATCCCGGTCAGCTTGCGGGCGAGCATCACCAGGGTGCTCTCCAGGCCGGGCTTGAGCGGCACCTCCGAGTGCTGGGCCTGGTCCATGTGGGAGTACTGCTTGACCGCACCGACGAGGGCGGAGACCCGGGTGGTGGCCTCCTCGATCTCGCTCATCAGCGCCTCGGTCTCCAGCGTGTAGCGCATCCAGCCGAAGGCGGCGTCCCACTTCACCCCGCCGTCGACCTGCTCGACGACGTCGTCCACCCAGGTGGCGTCCAGCCCGGCGGCGGCGAAGACCGGGGCGAGCTCCCAGGCGTGCGCGACGCCGCGCTCCTCCAGCCGGTCGGAGATCTCCTCCTCCAGGTCGCTCTCCTCCAGGGCGGTGAGCTCCGGCCGCGGCTTCTGCGCCCGCTGCACGGACTGCTCCTGCACGGCGACCAGCTTGGCCACCATCTCCGGCGACAGCCCCTCCTTGGCCAGCAGGCTCAGCTTGTTGCGCATGCCGGAGATCCGGGTGCGCAGCTGCTCGGTGGCGCGGACGGCGGCGGCCGCCGGGTTGTTCAGCTCGTGGGCCAGGTTGGCCGACAGCACACCGAGCTGCACCAGGTGCTCGCGCTGGCGCATCGTCGACTCGGTCGCCCGCACGCCCTCGTAGATGCCGTCGAGCAGGTGCACCGCCATCGGGCACTGCTGCTGGACCAGCTGCGCGAAGTCCGCGGCGGCCAGCCACAGGAACCGGCTCGGCCGGGTCGCGTGCATGGAGGTCTGGTAGCGCTGCGGCGGTCCGCCGGTGAAGGCCCGGACGGCGCCGGCGTAGGTCCCGCGGTGCGACGTCTCGTTGATCACCAGATCCTCGCCGGTGGCGTGCTTGCTGAGCAGCAGCCCGCCCTCCAGCAGCACGAACAGCGCCTCGGCCGGCTCGTCCTCGGCGAAGACCACGGCGTCGGCGTCGAAGACCCGCACCTCGGCGCGCGCGGCGAGCCAGGCCAGCACGTCGTCGTCGAGGGACTCGAACAGGAACAGCGACCGCAGCTCCTCGACGTCGATCCGCGGGGTGGTGCTGGTCATCTGGTCCCCTCCAGGTAGCGGTGCACGAGCGTCACGGCCATCGCGCCCTCGCCGACGGCGCCGGCCACCCGCTTGACCGACTCGGCCCGGACGTCGCCGGCGGCGAAGACCCCCGGCACCGAGCACTCCAGGTGGTACGGGGCGCGGGTGAGCGGCCAGCCCGCCGGTGGCCGGCCGTCGCCGTCGAGCAGCGCCGGGCCGGTGCGCAGGAAGCCGTGGTCGTCGCGGGAGAAGGCGTCGCCGAGCCAGTCGGTGAGCGGCCGGGCGCCGATGAAGACGAACAGCCGGGACGCCGCGACGGTCTCGGTGCCGCCGGTCGAGCTGTCGCTGAGCACCAGCCGCTCCAGGTGGTCGGCGCCCTCGACCGCGACCACCTGGGTGCAGGTGCGCACCTCGATGACGTCGGAGGCCTCGATCCGGGACACCAGGTACTCGCTCATGCCGCGGCGGATGTCCGGGCTGCGGCAGAGCATCACCACCCGGCGGGCGTACTTGGCGAAGTGCAGCGCCGCCTGGCCGGCGGAGTTGGCGGCGCCGACGACGTACACCTCCTCGTCCCGGCAGCTCAGCGCCTCGTGTGGGTCGGCGCCGTAGTAGACGCCGCGGCCGGAGAACTCCTCCGCGCCGGTGGCCGGCAGCCGGCTCCACTGCACCCCGGTGGCCAGCACGACGGCGTGCGCGGTCACCTCGCTGCCGTCGGCGAAGCGCAGCACCCGGCCGTCACCGTGCGGGGCGATCTCGGTGATCTCGGCGGTGGTGAGCACCTCGACGCCGAACTTCACCGCCTGGTCGCGCGCCCGCATGGCGAGCTCCGCGCCGGAGACCCCGCGGGGGAAGCCCAGGTAGTTCTCGATCCGGCTGCTGGTGCCGGCCTGGCCGCCGGTCGCCGTCCGCTCGACCAGCAGGGTCCGCAGCCCCTCGCTGCCGGCGTAGACGGCCGACCCGAGCCCGGCCGGGCCGGCGCCGACGACGACCACGTCGTAGAACGGGCTGCCGGCGCTGGTGGGCAGCCCGCACCGCTCCGCGACGTCGCGCAGGCTGGGGCGGCTGAGCACCGTGCCGTCGGGGAAGACGGTGGCCGGCAGCAGGGCGTCGTCGGTGAGCTCCGCGGCGGTGCGGACGGCGGTCGCGCCCTCGCCCTGCAGGTGCCGGTAGGGCACCTGGTTGCGGGCGAGGAACTCCTTGAGCTCCTGGGTCTCGGCCGACCACTGGTGGCCGAGCAGGGTGATGCCCTCGAACGAGGCCGGCGCCGCCCGGCCCCACTGCTCGAGCAGCTCGTCGAGCACCGGGTAGAGCTTCTCCTCCGGCGGGTCCCACGGCTTGAGCAGGTAGTGGTCCAGGTCGACGTCGTTGATCGCCCGGATCGCGGTGTCGGTGTCGGCGTAGGCGGTCAGCAGCACGCGCTTGGCGCTGGGCACGAGGTCCATCGCCTGTTCCAGGAACTCCACGCCGGTCATCCCCGGCATCCGGTGGTCGGCGAGCAGCAGCGCGGTCATCTCGCCGCGGGCGGTCAGCTCGCGGAGCACGGCGAGCGCATCGGGGCCGCTCTCGGCGCGGACGACGCGGTAGCGGTCGCCGTAGTGGCGGCGGAGGTCGCGGGCGACGGCGCGGCTGACGGTGCGGTCGTCGTCGACGGTGAGCAGGACGGGTCTTGCGGGCACGGCACCTCCGGTCGAGGCCGCGAGGGTGGTCACCCCGCCGGTGGGGGCGCCCCCGGTGGCTCCTCCCATCCAACTCCTCCGGGTCGCCTGCCGGAAGCCGTCGCGCTCCCTGGCAGGCTGGCGACGGTGGACGGGGCATGGGGCTGGGTGGTGACCGCGGTCGGCGGACTGGTGGTGGTCGTCGGACTGCGGGACGTCTTCCAGACGCTGTGGCACCCGACCGGCACCGGCTGGCTGAGCGGTCACGTCATGTCCGCGGTCTGGCGGCTGGCCCGGTCGCAGCAGCAGCGCGGGCGCCCCGGCGTGCTGGCCGGGCCGGTGGCGATGGTGCTGTCCATCGTCGCCTGGGTGGTGGTGCTCGTCGTCGGCTTCACGCTGGTCTACGCCCCGCACATGCCCGAGGGCTTCCTGCTCGGCAGCTCCCTGGACCCGTCCCGGCGCGGTGGCTGGCTGGACGCGCTCTACGCGTCCACGGTCACGCTGGCCACGCTCGGCTACGGCGACATCGTGCCGTCGGCCAGCTGGCTGCGGGTCGTCGTCCCCGGGCAGGCACTGCTGGGGTTCGCCACGCTCACCGCCGCGGCCACCTGGGTGATGCAGATCTACCCGGCGCTGGTCCGGCGGCGGGTGCTGGCGCTCCGCCTCGCCGGGCTGCACCGGGTCGGCCCGGCCCGGTTCGTCGGCGACCCGGACGGCCAGTTCGCCGCGCAGGTGCTGGAGAGCCTGGCCGCCGGCGTCGTGCAGGCGCGGGTGGACCTGACCCAGTACTCCTCCACGTACTACTTCCGGGACGGCACCGAGGAGACGTCGCTGGCGGCCATGCTCGGCACGGCCCAGGAGCTGTCCGAGGCGGCCCGCGACGCGCCGCGGGAGGACGTCCGGGTCGCCGGGGAGCTGCTCGGGCTGGCGGTCCACGACCTCGCCGGGATCCTCGACCAGCAGTACCTGCACCGGGACGCCGGGGTCACCGAGGTGCTCGAGGCCTACGCGGACGACCACGGCCACCGGGTGGTCCGGGCGGGCTGACGGTCAGCTCACGGGGCGCACCGTGCGGGGCATCGCCAGCGCCATGACCAGGCCGAGCGCGAGGACGGCGGTGCTCACCCCGAAGGCCCACTGGTAGGAGAAGGTGTCGGTCAGCCAGCCGGCGACCAGCGGGCCGCAGACCGCGCCCAGGTCGGCGACCATCTGGAACACCGCGACCACCCGGCCGCTGCGGGCCGGGCTGACGTCGCCGACCACCGCGGCCGGCACGCTGGCCAGCAGGGAGGCGGCCAGGCCGAAGCTGGCCATGGAGAGCAGGAACGCCCCCGTGGCCGGTGGCAGCACCAGGACGGCGAGCGACGCCGTGGCCAGGGCGGCGCCGAGCACGAGGGCGGGGCGCCGGCCCCAGCGGTCGGCGAGCGTCCCGGCGCGCAGCAGGCCGAGCGCCTGGGCGACCGAGCCGGCCAGCAGCCCGGCGCCGGCCCAGGCGACCGTCTTGCCGAGCTCCTCGGTCACGTAGAGCGGCACCAGGGAGTTGCGCACCCCGAAGAGCACCCAGCCGACGCCGAGGTTGGCCGCCAGCGCGGCGAGGTACGCCCGGGAGCGCAGTGCCGCACGCAGGCCGCCGGTCGCGTCCGTGCCGGTCGCCCCCGCGCCGGGTGGCTCCGCGCTGGTCGACTCGGATCCGGGGACGGCCGCCGGGTCGGCGCCGCCGCCCTGGTCGACGCCGGGGGCCACCGGCCCGGCCGGCGCCGCGGGGGCCGGCCGCCGGGGCACCCGGAGCAGCACCAGGGCCACCGCCCCGGCGACCAGCAGGAAGCCGGAGTAGACGAAGAACGGCAGCCGCGGCGAGATCTCGGCGAGGAAGCCGCCGGCCCCCGGGCCGGCGATGCCGCCGAGGATGAAACCGCCCTGGTAGGTCGCCGCGGCCCGGCCGCGCTGCGCAGCCGGGGCGGTGCGCAGCAGCAGGGAGAGCGCGGCCACGGTGAACATCGCGCTGCCGACGCCGCCGGCGGCGCGCAAGGCCACGAACACCGGGTAAGTCGCGGCGAGTGCGGCGGCGCCGGTGGTCAGCGCGACGATCACCAGCCCGGCCGCCAGCACCAGCCGCTCGCCGATCCGCTCGACCAGCGAGCCGCCGGCGAACGCGGACACGAACCGGAAGAAGGCGAAGGCGCTCACCGCGAAGCCGATCGCCGTCGTCCCGACGCCGTAGGAGCGGGCGAACAGCGGGATCGCCGGCGCGACGATGCCGAAGCCGAGCGCGACGACGAAGGCGACGATGGCCAGCACGCCGACCTCGCGGGGCAGTGTGGTCTCCCCGCGGCGGTGTCGCACGAGGAGCGATCCTGACACGGCCCCCCGACAGTTACGGGGTGAGCACCAGTCGGCCGGCGACGTCCCCGGCACGGAGCCGGTCCAGCGCGTCGTTGACCCGCGCCAGCGGCAGCGTGCCCGCGACCGGCGGCGCGAGCTGGCCGGCCGCGGCGAGCGCCACCGCCTGCTCCAGCTCGGCGAGGGTGTTGCCCACGCTGGAGACGACCCGCTGCTCGGCGACGACCATGGCCAGCGGGCTGACGGTGAGCTGGTCGGCGCTGTACCCGACCAGGACCAGCCGGCCGCGCCTGCCCAGCACCGCGGTGGAGAGCTCCAGCGTGGCGGTGACGCCGGCCAGCTCCACGACGACGTCGGCGCCCTGGCCAGCGGAGAGCCGGGCGACCGTGTCGGGCAGGTCGGCGGGGGAGACCGCCGCGGTCGCCCCGGCCGCCCGGGCGGCGACCCGGCGGGCGTCGTCCCGGCTGACCGCGACCACGGTGGCGCCCCGGCGCCGGGCCTCCTGCACCGTGGCCAGCCCGACCCCGCCGCTGCCCATCACCACCAGCAGGTCACCCGGCTCGACGTCGGCCTCGGTCAGCGCGTGCACCGCGGTGGTGCCGGCGCAGCACAGCGGGGCGGCCTGCTCGAACGACAGCTCGTCGGGGAGGCGGACCAGGCAGTGCGCCGGGACGACGAGCTGCTCGGCGAAGGCGCCGTCCGCGGCGAAGGCGAGCACGCCGCGCGGGGCCAGGCAGAGGTTCTGCCGCCCGCGCAGGCACCAGCGGCAGGCGCCGCAGAACAGGTAGTAGTAGACCGCCACCCGGTCGCCCGGGGCCCAGCCGGTGACCGCGGAGCCGACCGCCTCGACCGTGCCGGCGGCCTCGTGCCCCAGCGTCATCGGGGTCTTCGCGGGTGCGTACAGGCCGTCGGTGAAGTGCAGTTCGGTGCCGCAGACCCCGGCGGCGCCGATGCGCACGCGCACCTCGTCGGAGCCGGGTTCGGGCACCGGGACGTCGTCCAGGGCCAGTGGTCGGTGTGCCGCGTGGAAACGGGCAGCGAGCATCGGGCAGCTCCCTCCGCCGGTACGAACCGGATCAGGTTGGACGGTCGGCGGGGGTCGTCCGCCGTCTCAGCCCGCGCCCGGGCTCCCGTGTGCAGCCGAGAACCTACCCCGCGTGCTCGAACGGCTCGACGCGGCGCAGGAACGAGCGGATCGCCAGGTGGTGCGAGAGCGACTCGCGGTGGTCGTCGCAGGCCGTCCAGACCTTCTCCCGGTCCGGGGTGTGCAGCTTCGGGTTGTTCCAGACCAGGCGCCAGCGGGCGGGCTGGGGGCAGCCCTTGGCCGAACAGATCACCGGGGTCGTCGCGTCGGTCACCGGTCGAGTGTGCCGGGCCGCTCGTCGACCGCGGCGGCCATGGCCGGGTCACCGGCCAGCATCGAGTACATGACCACGTCGGCGCGACGTTCCCGCACGACGAGGCGTTGGCGCAGCAGTCCTTCCCGGGTGAACCCGGCAGCTTCCGCGACGCGGAGCGACCCGCCGTTGGTCGGCTCGACGACCAGCTCCACCCGGGCGGCGCCGCCGTCGCCGAGGAACCAGCCGGTGAGCGTCCGGAGCGCGTCGCTGGTGAACCCGCGTTCGCGACCTGCTGGCGCGGTCCAGTAGCCGACGTGGGCCACTCCGTCCCGCATGTCGTGCGCACCGATGCTGCCCACCACGTCGCCGGTCGCGCCGTCGATGACGGCGAACACCGCGCCACCGTCCTCCCAGGCAGCGGCTGCCACCTCGGTGACGTAGGCGACGGCGTCCGCCTGCGAGTACGGCGACGGGACGGTCGTCCACCGCTGGATCTCGCGGTCCTGACAGGCGGCGAACACCGCGTCGGCATCCGCTGCCGCCCAGGGGCGGAGTACGACCGCCGACCCGGTCAGTGTCGGCTGCTTCCCCCGTGCACTGGCCATGGTGAGCAGTGTGCCGTTCCGCTGTGACGGCACCGCGGCCGCTCCCGACCCGCCCGCACGGTTCCGTTCCGTGGCACCGGGTACCCGCACGCCCATGACTGAGACCAAGCCCCTCGCCCTGGTCACCGGCGCGTCGAGCGGCATCGGGTTCGAGCTCGCCCGGCAGTTCGCCCAGCGCGGCTACGACGTCGTGATCAACGCCGAGGACACCCAGATCGACACGGCGGCCGCGAAGGTGCGGGCCGAGGGCACCGAGGTGATCCCCATCCGGGCCGACCTCCGCACCCCCGACGGCATCGCCCAGCTGTGGAGCCAGGTCCAAGCCCTCGGCCGGCCCCTCGAGGCGGCTGCGCTCAACGCCGGCGTCGGCCGTGGTGGCGCCTTCGTCGACACCGACTGGGCCGACGACCTCGAGGTCATGCAGCTCAACGTCGTCTCGACCGCGGCCATGCTCAAGCTGGTGCTGGTGGAGATGACCGGCCGCAACTCCGGCCGGGTGCTGGTGACCTCCTCGATCGCCTCGACCATGCCCGGCCCCTACCAGCCGGTCTACAACGCCTCGAAGTCCTTCGTGCAGTCGCTCACCGAGGCGGTCCAGCAGGAGCTCAAGGACTCCGCCGTCACCGTCACGGCCCTGATGCCCGGAGCGACCGACACCGACTTCTTCTCCCGGGCCGACCTGGACGACACCGCCATCGGCCAGAGCTCCAAGGACGACCCCGCCGACGTCGCCAAGCAGGGTCTCGACGCGTTGATGGCGGGCAAGGACAAGGTCCTTGCGTCCTCGTTGAAGACCAAGGTCCAGGGGGCCGCCAACAAGGTGCTGCCCGACGCCTTCAAGAGCTCCGCCCACGAGGCGATGGCCAAGCCGCGCGACTGACCTCCTCGGTTCCGCCACTCGTCCGGGTGGCGGAACCGGGCAGAACCGCGTCGATGCGCCACGATCACCCGCGACCACCCCGCGGTAGACCGAGGAGATCGATGTGAGCACCCCCGGCCCGGGCGGCCACCAGCCGTCCGAGCAGCACCCCAGCCCGCAGAGCTGGGGACAGCAGCCGCCCGCCGGCCAGCCGCATCAGCAGGCATGGGCCGCCGGGGATCCGGCGGCGGGCGCCACCGCCCCCACGCAGAAGACGTCCGGCGGCAAGGTGAAGGCGATCATCGGCGGCCTCGTCGCGCTCGTGGTCGTCCTCGGCGCCGCGAGCTTCCTGCTCGGCGCGGGTGACCCGGAGGTGGGCGACTGCATGCAGCAGACCGGCCCGACCGAGTTCGACGTCGTCGACTGCTCCTCGTCCGACGCCGAGTTCCGGGTCGTCGGCACCGCGGAGGACATGACCGAGGACGCCTTCGACGCCGCCAGCGGCGAGGAGCTGTGCGGCCGGTTCCAGGAGGCTGACTCCGCGCTCTGGTACGGATTGGGCGACAGCGGGCACGTGTACTGCACCACCTCCCTCTGACGTTCCGCCCCGCCGACGCCCCGCCCGGTCCGCCGGGCGGGGCGTCGGCGCGTTCGGCTTCCGTCCAGCGGAGCTCTGCGCAGCGCCGGACCGGGGGAGGGCTGGCACAGTGGGTCCATGGACGACGTCGTCATCTGTTCCCCGGTGCGCACGCCCGTCGGTCGCATGGGCGGTGTCTTCGCCGGCCTGAGCGCCAACCAGCTCGCCGCCACCACGCTGCGCGCCCTCGCCGAGCGGACCGGCCTGGCGGAGGGCGAGGTCGACGACGTCGTGCTCGGCCACTGCAACCCCAGCGGCGAGAACCCGGCCATCGGCCGCATCGCCGCCCTCGACGCCGGCCTGGGCGTGCAGGTGCCGGGGCTGCAGGTCGACCGGCGCTGCGGCTCCGGGCTGCAGGCCGTCGTCTACGCGGCCATGCAGGTGGCCTCCGGCGCCGGCACGGTGGTGATCGCCGGCGGCGTGGAGTCGATGAGCAACGTCGAGCACTACGCCCTGGGGCTGCGCACCGGCGCCAAGGGTGACGGCGTCATGCTGCACGACCGCCTCGCCCGTGCCCGCGAGACCGCCGGCGGAGTCGACCACCCGGTGCCCGGCGGCATGCTGGAGACCGCGGAGAACGTGCGTCGCGAGCACGGGATCGACCGGCTCGAGCAGGACGCCTGGGCGCTGCGCTCGCAGCAGGCGGCCGGCGCCGCGATCCGCGAGGGCCGGTTCAAGGACGAGATCATCGGCGTCGAGGTGCCCGGCACCCGGAAGACCCCCGCCCGCGTCGTCCTCGACGACGAGCACCCGCGGCCGGACACCACCATGGAGGACCTGGCGAAGCTCCGGCCGGTGATGGGCCGGGTCGATCCCGAGGCCACCGTCACCGCCGGCAACGCCTCCGGGCAGAACGACGGTGCAGCGGCCTGCGTCGTCACCACCCGGGCCGAGGCCGACCGGCGCGGCTGGGAGCCCTTCGTCCGCCTGGTCGGGTGGTCGGTGGCCGGGGTCCCGCCGGAGACCATGGGCATCGGCCCGGTCCCGGCCACGGCCGCGGTGCTGCAGCGGACCGGGTTGACGCTCGCCGACATGGACCTCATCGAGCTCAACGAGGCGTTCGCCAGCCAGGTGCTCGCGTGCTTGGGGGCGTGGGGCCTGGGCGCCGACGACCGCGAGCGGGTCAACGTCAACGGTTCGGGCATCTCCCTCGGTCACCCGGTCGGGGCCACCGGTGCCCGGATCCTGGCCACGCTGGCCCACGAGATGCGCCGGCGCGAGGCCCGCTACGGCCTCGAGACGATGTGCATCGGCGGCGGGCAGGGGCTGGCCGCCGTCTTCGAGCGGGTGGTCTGAGGGCGGCCCGGTCAGGCCGGCGGCGCCGTCGAGGCCCGCTCGACCAGCGCCGGCTCGACCAGTTCCTCCCGGCTCACCGGGTACGCGCTCTCGGCGCCCACCAGCTGGGCGAGCAGGACGGCCGCCGCGCGCTCGGCGAGCAGGTCGGCGCGGTTGTCGACGGTCGTGATCTGCGGGGTCCACCACGCCCAGGCCGGCTCGTCCTCGGTGCAGACCACCGACAGCCGTTCGGGCACCGGGACCTTGGTGGCGGCGATGACCTGGAGCACGCCCAGCGACGCCTCGTGGTTGGTCACCAGCAGCGCCGTGGGTGGTTCGGGGAGCCTGAGCAGGGCCGCCGCCGCCTGCTGGCCGAAGTCGACGACGAAGGGGCCGCACGCGACCAGCTGCGGGGAGACCGGGACGCCGGCGGCCCTCATGGCGTCGCGGAAGCCGGCGTCGCTGAGCCTGCCGGAGGTGACGTCGGCCCGGCCCTCCACCACCCCGATCCGCTCGTGCCCGAGGGCGAGCAGGTGCTCGGTGGCCAGCCGGGCCGAGGTGCGGTAGTCGGACATGACCGACGGGGCCAGCGAGCCGGGCACCTCGCGGTTCATCGTCACCACGGCCCGCCCGTCGGTGACCAGGGTGTTGACCAGGTCGGTGTTGGCGCCGGACCCGGCGACGACGAGGCCGTCGAAGTGGTGGGTGCGCGCCGTGTGCAGGAACGCCGCCTCGCGCGCGGGGTCGCCGCCGGTGGTGCAGACCAGCACCTGGTAGCCCTGGCCGGCGCCCCAGTTCTGCAGCGTCTCGGCGATGGTGTGGAAGGTCGCGTTCCGCAGGTTGTTGACCACCAGGCCGATCAGCCCCGACCGGCGGGTGCGCAGCGCGCTGGCCATCCGGTTCGGCTGGTACTGCAGCGCCGCTGCGGCGGCCTCCACCCGGGCCCGGGTGGAGGGCAGCACCGCGGGGTGGCCGGAGAGCGCCCGGCTCGCGGTGCTGGTGCTGACCCCGGCGTAGGCCGCGACGGAGGACAGCGTGGCAGACACGACTCATGACTATAGGTACCGGTCCATGATCGTTCCGTCGATCGGCGAGGTGCCCCCGCCGGGAACCGTCGGACCCTGCCCCTAGCGTCGTCCGCAGCTCCTCCGCCAGGGGGAGGGAACGGGGGCGCGGTGTACGAGATCGACGGCGGGCTGGTGGTCAGCGCGAGCGACCTGACCGGCTTCCTGGAGTGCGAACACCTGACCCGGCTCTCCCTGGAGGTGGCTCGCGGGGAGCGCACCCGGCCGCCCGCCGTCGACCCGATGACCGAGCTGGTCGCCGCGCACGGCATCGAGCACGAGGCCCGGCACCTGCAGCGGCTGCGTGACCGGGGGCTGTCGGTCGTGGAGATCGCCGCCCCCACGGGCAAGGACCCCGCCGCCCTGCGCCGGGCCCAGGCCGACACCCTGGCCGCGATGCGCGCCGGCGCCGACGTGGTCTACCAGGCCACCTTCACCGACGGCACCTGGCGGGGGCATGCCGACTTCCTGCTCAAGCGCACCGACCGGGTCAGTGACCTGGGGCCGTGGGCCTACGACGTCGCCGACACCAAGCTGGCCCGTCGGATCAAGGTCCCCGCCCTCCTGCAGATGGCGCTCTACGGCGACCTGCTGGCGGCGCTGCAGGGCACGCCGCCGGAGCTGCTCACCGTCGTCACCGGCGACCAGCAGGAACTGGTCTTCCGCTACGCCGACGCGGAGGCCTACACCCGGAGCACCCGGCAGCGGTTCCTCGACCGGCTGGACGACGGCGCGCTCGCGCCGCCCTATCCGAACGCGCACTGCGGCGTCTGCCCGTGGCGGGAGACGTGCACCGACCGCTGGCGCGAGGAGGACTCCCTGTCGCTGGTGGCGTTCATGCGCCGGGACCACGCCCTCGCCCTCACCGAGGCGGGCATCCCCACGGTGCGCGCGCTCGCCGGGCGCGGCCCCGATGCCCTGCCCGATGCGATCGGCCGCACCTCCCGGGAGCGGCTCACCCAGCAGGCCCGGTTGCAGGTGGCCGAGCGCACCACCGGGCAGCCGTCCTACGAGTTCCTCCCGCGGGAGCCTGGCCGCGGGTTCGAGCTGCTGCCCCCGCCGAGCCGTGGCGACCTGTTCTTCGACATCGAGGGCGACCCGTTCGCCGGCGACGCCGGGCTGGAGTACCTGTGGGGCGTCCTCGACACCGCCGGTGGCTTCACCGCCCACTGGGGCTGCGATCCCGACGGCGACGACCACGCCACCGCCGAGCAGCGCGCCTTCGAGGCGCTGGTCGACCAGCTCACCGCCGCGCACGCGGCCGACCCGACCATGCACGTCTACCACTACGCGCCCTACGAGCCGACCCGGCTCAAGACCCTCTCCGCCCGGCTGGGCACCCGTGAGGCCGACGTCGACCGGCTGCTGCGGGCCGACGTCCTGGTCGACCTGTACGCCGTGGTCCGGCAGGGGCTGCGGCTGAGCAAGGAGTCGTACTCGATCAAGCAGGTCGAGGACTACTACCGCGGTCACACCCGCGCGCACGGTGACGAGGTCTCCGACGCCGGCGACAGCATCGTCGCCTTCGAACGCTGGCTGGCCACCCGCGACCAGGGGATGCTCGACCAGATCGAGGCCTACAACCGCGACGACTGCGTCTCCACCCAGCAGCTGCGCGACTGGCTGGAGGAGCGCAGCACCGAGCTGCTCCGGTCCGGGGCGGAGCTGCGCCGGCCGGCCGACGGCGACCCGGACGCGTCCGCGGAGCTCGTGGCCGCGCAGGCGATGCGCGAGGAGCTCGAGGACCGGCTGACCACCGGGCTGCCGCCGGCCGGGCGCACTCCCGAGCAGGAGGGGACCTGGCTGCTCGCCCAGCAGTTGGGCTGGCACGCCCGCGAGGCACGGTCGGCCTGGTGGGAGTACTTCCGGCTGCGCGACCTCCCCGCCGACGACCTGGAGCGGGAGACCGCCGCCCTCGGCCCGCTGACCGACCCCGAGTTCCTCGGCGCGCAGCGGCGCTCGCAGCACTGGCGCTACTCGTTCCCGCCGCAGGAGACCAAGGTGTCGGCGGGCTCCCGGTTCGAGCACCTGCTGCCGGCCGCGGACGGGTCACGGGTCACCAGCTCGGTGGTCGACGTCGACCCGACCGCCGGCTGGGTCGTGCTCGCCCGGGGAACGGCGATGGCCGCCGAGCACCCCACCGGGTTGCTGCCGACCGCGCCGCCGAGCGACGCGCTGTTCCGGGCAGCGCTCGCCGAGCTGGGCGAGCAGGTGGCCGTCACGGGCATCGACGCCGACGGCCCCCGGCGGGCCGCCCGCGACCTGCTGCTGCGGCGCCCGCCGCGGCTGGCTCCCGGATCCCGGCTGCGCGAGCCGGGGGAGGAGCCGGGGGTGGCGGTGCGCCGGCTGGCCGCGGCCCTGGACGGCGGGGTGCTGGCCGTGCAGGGGCCGCCCGGCGCCGGGAAGACGCACACCGGCGCGCAGGCGGTCGTCGACCTCGTCCGCGCCGGCCGTCGGGTCGGGCTGACCGCCTCCAGCCACAAGGTGATCGGCAACCTGCTCGACGCGGTGATGGCCGCCGCCCGGGAGGCCGGGGTGCCGGTCCGGGCGCTGCAGAAGGCCGACGAACTGCAGCGGTGCAGCGACCGCGACGTGCAGTGCGTCGGCAGCAACGGCCAGGTCGTCGACGCCCTCGATGCCGGGGACGTCGACCTGGTCGCCGGCACCTCGTGGCTGTTCGCCCGCGAGGAGCTCGCCGGGCGGCTCGACGTGCTGGTGGTCGACGAGGCCGGGCAGTTGTCGCTGGCCAACACCCTGGCGGTCAGTCGCGCCGCGCGGAACCTGGTGCTGCTCGGCGACCCGCAACAGCTGCGGCAGCCCGGCCGTGGCATCCACCCCGACGGCGCCGACCGCTCCGCGCTGGAGCACGTGCTCGGCGACGACGAGGTGCTCCCCGCCGACCGCGGGGTCTTCCTCGACCGGTCGTGGCGCATGGCGCCGGCGCTGTGCTCGGTGGTCAGCGGCCTGGCCTACGACGGGCAGCTGCAGCCGGCCTGGGTGACCGCGGAGAACGAGCTGGACGCGCCGGCGCGCTGGGCGGCGCCGGCCGGGCTCGGCTGGGTGCCCGTGGTGCACGAGGGCAACGGCGCGGCGTCGGTGGAGGAGGCTGCCGTCGTCGCCGAGCTGGTCGGTGACCTGATGGGCCGGCCGTGGCGTGCCGGGGGCCGCGAGCGGGTGATGGGTCAGGCCGACGTCCTCGTCGTCACGCCGTACAACGCGCAGGTCAACCAGGTGCGCAGCGCGTTGGCCGCCGCCGGTCTGGGCACGGTCGAGGTGGGCACCGTCGACAAGTTCCAGGGCCGGGAGGCCGCGGTGACGATCTTCTCGCTCGCCGCCTCCAGCGGTGCCCACGTGCCGCGCCGGCTGGAGTTCCTCCTCGACCGGCACCGGCTCAACGTCGCGCTGTCCCGCGCCAGGACCGTCGCCTACCTGGTGGGCAGCCCCGCCCTGCTCACCTCACCGGTGCACACCCCGGAGCAGCTGCGGCTGGTCAACGGCCTGTGCCGGCTGGTGGAGACCGCGACCGGCGAGGACTGAACGCGAGTGGCCCAGAACAGGTGGCAAGGTGGGCCGTGGACGTGCGGAGCTGCGATCTTCGGCAGGCGGTTCCCTCGGGCGGGCTGGTTAGGCTAACCTCACCTGGGTCCGGTCGCGGCAGCGCCGGTCTGCCGATCCGGGGAGCACCATGAGCACGGCGACGACCGAACGTCCCGCCCGCACCGCGTCGGCGGTCTCGGCTCCGGCCACGGCGCCCGGCTACCGCTTCTTCTCCGTGCGCGTCGCCCGCGTGCACCGGCTCAGCCCCACCTTCCTGCGGCTCACCTTCGCCGGCCCGGACCTGGCCGGCTTCGGCGCCGGCGGCGCGGACCAGCGGATCAAGCTGGTCCTCTCCCGGGACGGCGCCCCCGTCGAGGAGCTGCTCACCGACGGCCCCGGCTGGTACCAGGAGTACTGCGCGCTGCCCGACGATCGGCGCCCGTACCTGCGTACCTACACGGTCCGCGCCGTCCGCCCCGAGCTCGGCGAGCTCGACGTCGACGTCGTCCTGCACGGGATCGACGACGGCCACGCCGGCCCGGCTGCGACGTGGGCCGCCGACGCCGTGCCCGGCGACCGGATGGTCGTCCTCGGCCCCGACCGGCCGGGCACCGGCCGCGCCTGGGGCGTCGAGTGGGCCCCGCCGGCCGACGGCACGCTCTTCCTGGCCGGCGACGAGACCGCGGTCCCGGCCATCAGCGCGATCGTGGAGGCGCTGCCCGCCGGGCGCCGCACCATCGCGGTGCTGGAGGTCCCGGTGGCCGGTGACGTGCTCTCCCTGCGCGTGCCCGCGGGGGTCGAGGTCCGCTGGCTGGTCCGCGGCGCCCGTGCCCGTGGTGAGGCGCTGGGCCCGGCCGTGCACGCTGCGCTGTGCGAGCTCGGCGTCGCCAAGCCCACCCCCGGCCTGGAGCCCGAGGACGTCGACCTGGAGCACGGGCTGCTCTGGGAGGTCCCCGAGGCCCGCGCCGACGGCTGCTACGCGTGGCTGGCCGGGGAGGCCGGGATGGTCAAGAAGCTGCGCCGCCGGCTGGTGCGCGATCTCGGCGTCCCGCGCACCTCGGTGGCGTTCATGGGGTACTGGCGCATCGGCGCGGCCGAAGGCGGCTGAGCGGAGCCGCCCCAGGAGCCCTACGGTCGGGGTGTGCTGCGGACACTGCTGCTCCTGCTGGCCCTGGTGGTGCTCGTCTGGGTCGCGCTGAGCATCGTCGGCTGGGTGCTCAAGGGCCTGTTCTGGCTCGCCGTCGTCGCGCTGGCCGTGGTCGCCGGCACCGCCATGCTGAACTCGTCCCGCCGGCGCTGACCCTCGTGACCGTCCTGCTGGTCGACGTCGCCAACGTGCTCGGTTCCCGCCCCGACGGCTGGTGGCGCGACCGGGCCGGCGCGACGGCCCGGCTGCTGGACCGGTTCGCCGCCCTGCGCACGTCGACCCTCGACGGGCCCGACGGTGCGCCGGTCGTCGTCACCGCCCTGGTCGCCGTCGTCGAGGGACAGGCCCGGGACGTCGAGTCCCCGGCCGGGATCCGGCTGGTCCGCGCCGCGGGCAGCGGCGACGACGCGCTCGCCGCCACCGCCGGGGAGCTGGCCGACGGCGACGACGACGTCCTGGTGGTGACCGCCGACCGGGGGCTGCGCGCCCGGCTCCCGGCCGCTGCCCGGGTCACCGGCCCCGGCTGGCTGCTCGCTGCGGCCGACTCGGTCACCGGGCAGGATCAGGCCCCGTGACCGACCCCGTCTCCGGGCCTCCTGCTGTCCGCTCGGCCGCCGACCTGGCCGCCGGCGCGCTGGCCGCCGTCCGCCCCGAGCACCTGACCGCCCGCACCCCCTGCGCCGACTTCGACGTCCGCGCGCTGCTGGACCACCTCGCCTGGGCGGCGCTGATCTCCCAGCGGGCCGCCACCCGGATGCCGCTGGACCCACCGACGCCCGGGCGGCCCGCGCCGTTCCTCGACGGGCTGCTGCCCGAGCAGTGGGCGGCCGCGATCGCCCCCGAGCTGGACGCCGCCGCCGACGCCTGGGCCGACCCGGCCGCCTGGCAGGGCGACACGGTGCTCGGCGGCGCCACGGTGCCTGCCGCCGTCGTCGGCCCGCTGATGCTCACCGAGTTCGTCGTGCACGGCTGGGACCTGGCCACGGCCGTCGGCGCACCGCTGTTCCTCTCCGCCACCCTGGCCCCGGTCACGCTCGCGGCCGTCGAGCAGGTCGCCCCCATGGGCCGGGACGGCGGCTGGTACGGCCCCGCCGTCCCGGTGCCGGAAGACGCGAACCCGCTGGACCGCGCGCTGGCGCTCACCGGCCGCGACCCCGACTGGACTGGCTGACCGGCTCAGGCGCGAGGCGGGTGGTAGACGCGCGTGACGCGCGTCGACCGCCGCCGTCCCGGCAGGCACGCGGTGAGGCTGAGCAGCACGGCCGCGGCGTCCTCCACGACGGCGGCCTGCCAGTCCGGCATGAACGACCCGGCCCACCGCCGCCAGGCGAGGCCGCCGTAGGAGCCGGCCAGCGCGCCGAGGGCCCCGGCGGTCGACGGCAGGGCGGCGTTCGCCCCGGCCCGCCGGGCGAGCAGCGCGCCGCCACCGGCGCCACTGACCAGCCGGCCGGGCAGCACCTGCGGGCTGGTCCGCGCCGGGACGCCGGGCTGCTTGTCCCCGTAGACCTCACCGGCCACCGCGGCCAGCGACGCCAGCTTCTTGACCACCCCGGTGTCCTGCGCCGTCAGGGTGGGGCCGGCGACGCCCAGCGAGCTGCGACCGCCGGCGGCCACCCCGAGCAGCAACGACCGGCCGACCAGCCCGGCGCGCGCCTTCTGCCGGGGCAGCGCCCGCTCCCGCGGCGTCGGCAGCCCGGAGACCACCGCCTGCACGGTCGCCCCGTAGGCCAGGTGCGGGAGGGCGTCGGAGAGCCAGTCCTGCCGGCTCCACGACCTCGGGTCGCTGACCCCGAGCGCCGCCACCGGGAGGTTGGTCGCCGCGCTCGACGCGGCGCCCTTGACCACCGTGCCGACCGGGAAGGACAGCCGCACACCGGCCGACCGCACCGCGCTGGAGACCACGCCCAGCGCCAGGCCGTTGGCGATCCCGGTCAGCGCGCCCAGCGCCGTGCGGCGGGACTCCCGCTCGCTGCCCCGGCCGGGGATCGACCACCCGGCCGCGTCGGCCAGGGCGTCGGTGGTGCGCGCCGGCAGGTCGCTGGCCGACCGGCCGCGCACGGCCATGTCCAGCCAGCTGGCGGCGTTGAGTGCGGTGGTCCCGGCGGCGCCGGCGAGCAGGCCGCGGGTGAAGGTCCCGGTCATGGTCCGACCCTGCGCGGGGATCGGGCAACCGGCAACCGCAGGGCCGGGTGGGCCCGGTGGGGCGACACCGTGGGCGCTCTCACGGCGTCGGGACCGGCGGCGCACACGCTGGGCTGGCACCGTGGAGGACAGCGCCCGAGGTCGTGTGCTCCCCGACCCCCGCCAGCCGTTCCGCGGTGCTGCGCGCCCACTCCCCGAAGGTCTTGCCGTGGTCCTCTCCCTGCCCTCTCGTCGCCCCGCCCCGCCGCCGCCCTCGCTGCGCCGGCTGCGGACCGCCGTCGCCGTCCTCTTCGGTCTCGACGGGTTCGTGTTCGGCAGCTGGGCCGCCCGGGTGCCCGACGTCAGCGTCGCCACCGGCGCGGACCACACCGCCCTCGGTGTCGCGCTGCTGTGCCTCTCGCTCGGCGCACTCGCCTGCATGCAGGTCACCGGCGGGCTGTGTGCCCGGTTCGGCACCGGGCGGGTGGCGGCGCTGGCGGGCGTGGGCGCCGCCGTCACCGCCGTCCTGCCCGGACTGGCCGGGTCGGTGCCGGCCCTGTGCGCCGGGCTGGTCCTCTTCGGCGCCGCCACGGGTGCGGTGAACGTCGCCGCCAACAGCGTCGGGGTGCAGGTGGAGGCGCGGGCCGGCCGCCCGCTGCTGTCCGGGCTGCACGCCGCCTTCAGCGGTGGCGGGCTGCTCGGTGCGCTCCTGGGTGGGGTCGCCGCCGCCGCGATGGGCGTGGCCCCGCACCTGGCCGCGGTGGCGGTCGTCGGGCTGGCGGCGATGGCCTGGGCCGGGCCGGTGCTCCTCGGTGGCGACACCGGCCGGCCGGTGACCGCCGCGACCGGCCCCGCTGCCGACGTCGTGCCCGGGCGCCGTCCCACCGGCGTGCTGGTGCTGCTCGGCGCCGTGGCCGGCGCGACCGCCTACGGCGAGGGCGCGCTCAGCGACTGGGGTGCGCTGCACCTGCGCGAGCAGGTGGCCGCCGCGCCGGCCCTCGCGGCCGCCGGGTACGCCGGCTTCTCCTCGGCCATGGCCGTCGGCCGGCTGGCCGGCGGGCGGCTGGTGCTCGCCCTGGGTGAGCGGCGGTTGCTGGTGGGCGGCGCGCTGCTGGCCGCGGCCGGCGCCCTGGCCGCGGTGACGACGACGTCGCTGCCGGTCGCGCTGGCCGGTTTCGTGCTCGTCGGCCTCGGCCTGGCCAACGTCTTCCCGCTGGCCATCGCGCGGGCCGGCGCCCTCGGCGGCCCCTCGGGCGTGGCGCTGGCCACCACGGTCGGCTACACCGGGCTGCTCGGTGGCCCGCCGGTGATCGGCTTCCTCGCCGAGCACGCCGGGCTGCCCGCTGCGCTGGGCACGGTGTCGCTGGCCGCGGTGCTGGCCGCGGTGCTCGTCCTCGGCGTCGAGGGCGAGCAGGTGCGGCGACCGGTGCTGCCGGCGTGGGGCTGGGCGCAGCCGGTGTCCTTCGGGCGGCGTCCGGTCGCGGTGGTGCTGCGGCCGGTCGGCGGGGTGCTGCGCCCGGCGGCGGCGCGCGCGCACCTCGGGGTGTGCAGCTACGTGCGGGACCTGGAGCTGCTCGAGCTCCGCTGACCGCACGGCACTGGCCAGGCGAGGGTGGACCGGCCAGGCTGTGCTCCCGTGAGCACCGCACCCGTCCGGCTGTCGTCCTGGCCCATCCCGCTGGAGCCCGCCCCGAGGCTCGCCCGGGCGGTCGGGCTCGGCCCGGACGACCTCTGGGTCAAGCGCGACGACCTGACGTCCTTCGGCGGGGGCAACAAGGTGCGCAAGCTGGAGCACCTCGTCGCCGCGGGAGAGGCGGCCGGGGCGACGGTGCTGGTCACCACCGGCGGCGTGCAGAGCAACCACGCCCGGATGACCGCCGCGGCAGCGGCCCAGCGGGGTCTGCGCGCCGTCCTGGTGCTCACCGGGGAGCCCTCCGCCGCGCGACCGGGCAACCTCGCGCTGGACGAGCTCTTCGGCGCCCGGGTCGTCGTCTGCGCACCGGGCGAGGACGCCGAGGAGCGGATGGCCGCGGTCGCCGGGCAGCTGCGGGCGGCGGGTGAGGTGCCCGCCGTGCTGCCGCTGGGCGGGTCGACGCCGACCGGGGCGCGCGGCTACCTGGCCTGCGCCGCCGAGCTCGCCGAGCAACTCCCCGACCTGCAGACCGTGGTGGTGGCCGTCGGCTCCGGCGGCACGATGGCCGGCCTGGTCGCCGGGCTCGGCGCCGAGCACGTCGTCGGCGTCGACACCGGTGCGGTGCCCGACCCGGAGGCCCGGGTGCACGAGCTGGCGACGGCGCTGGGTGCCACCCCCGGTGCGCTGCGGCTGCGGCGGGACCAGGTGGGCGAGGGGTACGGGGTGCTCACGGCGGCGGCCGCGGCGGCGCTGCGCACCGCGGCGCGCACCGAGGGCCTGGTGCTCGACCCGGTGTACACCGCGAAGGCGCTGGCCGGGCTGGTCGCGGCAGTCACCGAGGGCACCCTGCGCCCGGGCGGGCGCACCGTCTTCCTGCACACCGGCGGCCTCGCCGGGCTGTTCGGCCACCCGTACGCGACCGAGCTGGCAGCCGCCGCGCTGGACGGTGCATGAGCCGTCGGTGACGCCGCTCGTGAACTCGGTGTTCCGATCGTTCGCACCCCGTTGACCGGCGGGGTGGACCGGAAGACGCTGGCTGCCACCTCACCCGGGGGACCCGAGCCGGAGGACCGCGATGACCGTCGAGCCCGCACCCACCCACGCACCGCACGGACCGGGGCGGGGGGTGGAGGCGGAGACGGTCGGCACCGGCTACCTGGAGCGGCGCCAGCTCCGCGGGGGCACCGCCGGCTGGGTGCTGCTGGCCGGTCTCGGGGTCGCCGCGGTCATCTCCGGTGACTACGCCGGCTGGAACTTCGGGCTGGCCGAGGGCGGGTTCGGCGGGCTGCTGATCGCCGTCGTCCTGATGGCCGTCATGTACTCGGCGATGGTCTTCGGGCTGGCCGAGCTCGGCTCGGCGCTGCCGACCGCCGGCGGCGGCTACACCTTCGCCCGCCGCGCGCTGGGCCCGTGGGGTGGCTACGCCACCGGGGTGGCGGTGCTGATCGAGTACGCGATCGCCCCGGCGGCGATCGCCACCTTCATCGGCGCCTACGTCGAGTCCCTCGGCCTGTTCGGCATCACCGACGGCTGGTGGGTGTACCTGGCGGCCTACGCGCTGTTCATCGGCGTCCACCTGCTCGGCGTCGGGGAGGCGCTGAAGGTGATGCTGGTGATCGCCGCGGTCGCGGTGGCCGGCCTGGTGCTCTACCTGGTCGGCGCGATCCCGGCCTTCGACGCGGCCAACCTGACCGACATCGCGCCCACCGACGCCGCCGGCGCCTCGGAGTTCCTGCCCTTCGGCCTGATCGGCATCTGGGCCGCCTTCCCGTTCGCCATCTGGTTCTTCCTGGCGGTGGAGTGCGTGCCGCTGGCATCGGAGGAGGCCCGCGACCCGGCCCGGTCGCTGCCCCGCGGGATCGTCGCGGCGATGGGGCTGCTGCTGGTGCTGGCGGTGCTGATGCTGGTGTTCACCGCCGGCGCCGGCGGCTCGGCCGCGATGTCGGCCAGCGGCAACCCACCGGTGGAGGCGCTCGAGGTGGCCGGGGCCTCCAGCGCGCTGACCACGGTGATCAACTACGCCGGGCTGGTCGGCCTGGTCGCGAGCTTCTTCTCGATCATCTACGCCTACTCCCGGCAGACCTTCGCGCTCTCCCGGGCCGGCTACCTGCCCCGGTCCCTGTCGGTGACCAACGGGCGCAAGGCCCCGACGCTGGCCCTGCTGGTGCCCGGTGCGATCGGCTTCGCGCTCTCGCTGACCGGGCAGGGCGCGATGCTGCTGAACATGGCCGTCTTCGGGGCGACGGTGTCCTACGTGCTGATGATGGTCAGCCACATCGTGCTGCGCCGCCGCGAGCCCGACCTGCCCCGCCCCTACCGCACGCCCGGCGGCACGGTCACCACGGGCGTGGCCCTGGTGCTCGCCGCCGCGGCGGTGGTCGCCACGTTCCTGGTCGACCGGACGGCGGCGCTGTGGACCCTGGGCGCGTTCCTCGCCTTCCTGGCCTACTTCGCCCTGCACAGCCGCCACCACCTGGTCGCCTCGGCCCCGGAGGAGGAGTTCGCGCTGCTGGCCGCGGCGGAGGAGGAGCTCGAATGACCGTGCGCCGGACGACGCTGGGCGGGCACACGTACGAGTTCCGCTCGCTCGGCGACGTCCTGGCCAAGGCCACCCCGGCCCGCTCCGGCGACGTGCTGGCCGGCGTCGCCGCGGAGTCGCAGGCGCAGCGGGTGGCGGCCCAGCACGTGCTCGCCGACGTCCCGCTGGCCACCTTCCTCACCGAGCAGGTGGTCGGCTACGACGAGGACGACGTCACCCGGCTGATCCTGGACACCCACGACCGCGCCGCCTTCGCCCCGGTCGCCGCGCTGACGGTGGGGGAGTTCCGCGACTGGCTGCTGGCCCGGGCGGCCGAGCGGGACGAGGCGGCCATCTCCGGCCTCGCCCGCGGGCTGACCCCGGAGATGGCCGCCGCGGTCTCCAAGGTGATGCGCAACGCCGACCTGGTCGCCGTCGCCCGCCGGACCCGGGTGGTCACCGGTCTGCGCAGCACGCTGGGGCTGCCCGGCCGGCTGGCGTCCCGGCTGCAGCCCAACCACCCCACCGACGACGCCGTCGGTGTGACCGCCTCGATCCTGGACGGGCTGCTGCAGGGCAGTGGCGACGCCGTGATCGGGATCAACCCGGCCACCGATTCCCCGGCGCAGACCATCGCGCTGCTGGAGCTGGTCGACGCGGTGATCAGCCGGTACGAGATCCCCACCCAGTCCTGCGTGCTGGCGCACGTGACCACCACGCTGCGGGCGCTGGAGGCCGGGGCCCCGGTCGACCTGGTGTTCCAGTCGGTGGCCGGCACGCAGGCGGGCAACCGCGGCTTCGGCGTCACCCTCGACCAGCTCGCCGAGGCCCGGGCCGGGGCGTTGGAGCTGGGCCGGGGCACGGTCGGCAGCAACGTCACCTACTTCGAGACCGGGCAGGGGTCGGCGCTGTCCGCCGACGCGCACCACGGCGTCGACGGGCCGGTCGACCAGCAGACCCTGGAGTGCCGCGCCTACGGCGTCGCCCGGCACTTCGACCCGCTGCTGGTCAACACCGTCGTCGGGTTCATCGGGCCGGAGTACCTCTACGACGGCAAGCAGGTGGTGCGGGCCGGGCTGGAGGACCACTTCTGCGGCAAGCTGCTCGGCCTGCCGATGGGCGTGGACGTCTGCTACACCAACCACACCGACGTCGACGGCGACGACACCGACGTGCTCACGCTGCTGCTGGGGGCGGCGGGCTGCGCGTTCGTCATCGCCGTCCCGGGCTCGGACGACGTGATGCTGCACTACCAGTCGCTGTCGTTCACCGACGTGCTCACTGCCCGCTCGGTGCTGGACCTGCGCCCGGCGCCGGAGTTCGAGGCGTGGCTGGCCCGGATGGACCTGCTCGACGACGCCGGCCGGGTGCGCGCGCTGACCCCCGACGCCCCGGCCGCCCGCGCGCTCCTGGCGGCGGCCCGATGAGCGACGTCGCCCCCGACCCGTGGGGCGTGCTGCGGAACGCGACCCGGGCGCGGGTCGCGCTGGGCCGGGCCGGTGACGGGCTGCCGACGGCCCGCGAGCTCGAGTTCCGCGCCGCGCACGCCGCCGCCCGGGACGCCGTGCACACCGCGCTGGACGGCGACCGGGTGCGCGCCGCGCTCACCGCCGCCGGCGTCGGCCTGGACGTGCTGGAGGTGCACAGCGCCGCCCCGGACCGGGGCACCTACCTGCAGCGACCGGACCTCGGCCGCCGCCTCGCCGACGGCACGACGCTGCCCGGCGGCACCTGCGACCTGGCGCTGGTGATCGCCGACGGCCTCTCCCCGCGGGCGGTGCACGAGCACGCGGCCGGCACGGTGGCGGCGGTGCTCGACCGGCTGCCGGGCTGGTCGGTGGCGCCGCTGGTGCTGGCGCACCAGGCGCGGGTGGCCCTCGGCGACCCGGTCGGTGCCGCGCTGGGCGCCGCGATCGTCGTCGTCCTGGTGGGGGAGCGGCCGGGGCTGAGCTCGGCCGACAGCCTCGGGCTGTACCTGACGCACGACCCGCGGCCGGGCCGGGCGGACTCCGAGCGCAACTGCATCTCCAACGTGCGCCCACCGCACGGCCTCGGCTACGCGCAGGCGGCCGACACCCTGGTCGCGCTGCTCCAGGCCGCCCGGCAGCTCGGGGCCAGCGGCGTCGTCCTCAAGGACGAGGGGATCGCGCTGCCGTCCGGCGGCTGAGCCCGGCTCAGCGGTCGGCGTGCGCGCGGGTGGGGAACTCCAGCCGGCGCAGCGGCCCGATCCGCATGACCGAGCTGAGCAGCACCTCCATGGGGTGGCGCTGCGGCCGCTGCACCTCGGCCGGCCAGTCGGGCACCATGTCCGGGTCGGCGGGGGCCTCGGCCACCTCCGCCACCCGGCCCTGCAGCCGGGCCCGCACCTCCTCGGCCGAGTAGGCGCGGCGGTGCCGTTCGTGGCGCAGCAGCACCGCCCCTGTCGTGGCGACCCCGACGATCCCGGCGACTCCGAGCAGCTTCCCGACCCGCATGACCGATACCGTAGTGGTGTGGCTCACAATCGCACCGGGTTCGTGCGTGGCACCTCCGCGCGGGCCCTCTCGTTGCACGAGGCCGGCGAGCTGACCCGGACCGGTGACGTGTGGGTGTTCCGCGGCGGCTCGCTGGCCGACCGCGCCATCCAGACGGTCACCAACGCCCCGGTCAACCACGTCGGGATGGCCGTCGTCCTCGACGACCTGCCACCGCTGCTGTGGCACGCCGAGCTCGGTCACTCGCTGGCCGACGTCTGGACCGGCCGGCACCAGCGGGGCGTGCAGCTGCACGACCTCGCCGACGCCGTCTGCGTCTGGAAGAAGCGGTACGGCCAGCAGGCGTGGCTGCGCCAGCTGGTCGGCCCGGCCGACGACGGCGGGGTGACCCGGGAGATGGAGGACGCCGTCCTGCGCACCATCGCCCGGCTGGACGGCAAGCCGTTCCCGACCACCCGGGGGCTGGCCCGCGGCTGGGTCAACGGCCGGTTGCGGCGGCACGAGACCAACGACACGGTCTTCTGCGCCGAGCTGGTCGCCGCCACCTACACCGCGATGGGGCTGCTGCCATCCGACCGGCCGCTGAGCGCCTACGACCCGGGCAGCTTCTGGTCCGGCGACGCCCTGGAGCTGATCGACGCGCAGCTGGGACCGGAGGTGCGGGTCGACGTCGCGCTCGACTCGCCCTGCTGCTGAGGCCCCTGCCGCTGACACCCCAGCCGCGCTGACGCCGGTCAGTCCGCGGGGCGGCCGGCGACGTCGGCGGGGGTGAGCCGGCCGGCCAGCAGGTCGGCGGCGAGCGAGTCCACCGACCGGCCGGTGGCCCAGGCGTGCGCCCGGAGCAGGGCGAGCGCCGCGGGGGCGTCGACGTCCCACGCCGCCGCCACCCGGCCGACCGCCTCCCAGACCGCCGCGCGGCGGAGAGCGGCCGGGGTGTGCAGCCACGCCGGGCTGTCCGCCGCCGTCCACGACGACCACAGCGCCGTATCGCCGAGCGCCGAGGTGATCAGCTCGCCGACCGCCAGTGCGTCGAAGACGTCCAGCCGTGGCACGTCCGCCGGCTCGGCCAGGAAGACGTCGAGTACGCCGATGCCGGTCAGCGTCGACCGCAGGGGTAGGCAGACGACCCCGCGGTAGGGGGTGCGGGCGAACAGCAGGTCGGCGTAGGCCGGCCAGCGGGAGCGCAGGTCCGTCGGCACCGCGAACACCGGTTGCCCGGTGTCGTAGACCGCCGTGCACGGACCCGCGCCGACGGTGAACTGCAGCCGCTCGGCCCGGCCGGCCTCGGCGGAGCTCGCGGCCAGCGGGGTGCGGCCCCGGGCTCCTGCCCGCACGCTGAACCCCACGCCCACGTCGGACCCGGAGCCGTCCACGGCGAGCACCCGGGCGGCGGCCCGCGCCAGCCGGTCGGGGAGCAGTGCCGGCTCGCCGGGGTCGGGGGACGCCGCAGCGAGGGCGGCGGCGAAGCGGTCGTCGAGGCTCACGACCCGATGATCACCGTGGTGGGAGCGGACCACAGGGTCTCGCAACGATCAGCGGCGCGCCGCCACCTGTGCGTGCGTGCCGAGGTCCACCACGCTGTCCTCCCCGGCCGGCAGCGCCGGGTCGTGGGTCACGCAGACGACCAGCCGGCCGGCCAGCGCCCGGCGCAGGTCGGCGACGAGCGCCGCCGCCGTGGGCGGGTCCAGGTGGGCGGTCGGCTCGTCCAGGAGCACGACCTCCCGGTCGGCCAGCAGCGCGCGGGCGACGGCCAGCCGCCGCCGTTCCCCGCCGGACAGCGACGTCCCACCCGCCCCGACCGGGGTGTCGAGCCCGGCCGGCAGCGTGCCGAGCAGCGGGCCGAGCCCGGCGTCGGTGAGGGCCCGGCGCATCGCCGTCTCCCCGTCGGCACCGGTGAGCTCCCCGCGGGGCCGGGCCAGCGCGAGGTTGGCCCGCAGCGAGGCGTCGAAGACGTGCGCGTCCTGCGGGCACCAGGCCATCGCCGACTGCACGTCGGCCCGGGTGAGCCGGGAGACCGGCACCGGGCGCCGCCCGTCGCCGACCACGTACTCGCCCGACGACGGCCGCAGCGCGGCCAGCAGCACCGACAGCAGCGTCGACTTCCCGGTGCCCGACGGTCCGGTGACCACCAGCCAGCCGGTGCCGGCGGTGGCGACCAGGTCGAGGTCGGAGAGCACCCCGGGGCGGCCCGGCCAGCCGGCGGACAGCGACTCGGTGGCCAGCTCCCGGACCGGCCGCGGTGCGGGCAGCCGCTCGGCCGGCGCCGGATCGGCGGCCACCGGCTCGGCCAGCACCGCCGCGATGCGGGACCGGGCGTCGGACAGTGCCCGCCGGTGGCGCAGCGCGGCGTTGATCGCGGCCAGCGGCTCCAGCAGGGCCAGCGGTGCGAGCGCCAGCACGGCCACCACCGGGGTGGAGAGGTCACCGGCACGCACGGCGGCCGCGCCGACGGCGAGCGCCAGCACCGCGGCGGACCCGGTGGCGAAGGCGGCCAGCGCCTCCCCGACCGCGACGGCGGCGGCGCCCGCCCGGGCCGCCCGCCCCTGCCGGCGGCCCAATGCGTCCAGCCGCTCGACCGTTCCGGCGACCAGGCCGTGGGCGCGCAGGTCGGCGGCGGCGTCGAGGGCGGCGGTGGTCTCCCGCAGCGTCACCGTCTGCAGCTCGGCGGCGGCGCGGGACGCACCCCGGTCGGCCCAGCGGTGCACCAGCAGCACGAGGAGCACCGCGGCCTCCAGCACCGCGGCCACGAGGCCGCCGGCCAGCGGGTCCAGCACGGTGAGCACGGCGGTGGTCAGCACCAGCACCGAGCCGGCCACCAGCGGCGGGGTGACCACCCGCACCGACAGGTCCTGCACCAGGCCGACGTCGCCGACCAGCCGGGCCAGCGCCCGCCCGGGGGTGCGGTCGGCGGCCGGCCCCTGGGCGACCAGTGCCCGCCACAACCGCAGCCGGGTGGTCGAGGCGAGCCGGAAGGCGGCGTCGTGGGTGGCCAACCGCTCCAGCCAACGCAGCACCGCCCGGGCCAGCCCGAAGCCGCGCACCCCGGCGGTGGCCACCAGCAGGGTCAGGATCGGCGGCTGCTCGGCGGCCCGCACGATCAGCCAGCCGGAGACCGCGGTCAGGGCGACGCCGGCCGCGGTGGAGGCGGCGCCGTAGCCGACCGCCGTCGCCAGCACCCGCCGCGGCCAGCCCAGCCCCGCGGACGCCGTCCCCGCCGTCGCACTCCCGGTTTCGGCGCCGAAACCCGGCCGGGTTTCGGCGCCGAAACCCGGGGAGGGGGCTTCGTCCGCGGGGTGGAGGTTGGGCGGAACGGAGGTCAGGGGCGGGGTGCCGGTCGGGGCGGGCAGCTCGACGGTGCGGTCGGCCAGCGCGGCCAGCGCGGGCTCGTGGGTGACGAGCACGGTGCACAGCGAGCCGCGCAGCCGGTGCAGCACCGCGGCGACCCGGGCCGTGGCGGCGGCGTCGAGGGAGGCGGTCGGCTCGTCGAGCAGCAGCACCCGGGCGCCGCGCTGCACGCGCACGAGCGCGCGGGCCAGGGCGACCCGCTGCAGCTCGCCGGGGGAGAGGGTGCGGCAGGCCCGGTCGCGCAGGTGCCCGCCCTCGACCCACTCGAGCGCGGTCTCCGCCAGCCCGGTGGCCCGGTCGGCGTCCCCGTCCCTGTCTTCCACGTCCCCGGCGTGCCGGCGCAGCTCGTCCACGACCGTGTCGGCCACCGTGCGGGGGAACTGCGGGACGACGGCGACGTCCTCCGGCCGCCGGACCGTGCCGGTGACCTCGACGCCGGCGCCGTCGCCCAGCTGGCCGGCGAGCACCGCGAGCACCGTCGACTTGCCCGAGCCACTGGGCCCGCGCAGCGCGACCAGCTCACCGGGCGCGACGGTCAGCGCCGCCCCGGTGACGGCGGGGCCGCCCCGGCCGGGGAACCGCACGGTCAGGTCGGCGACGGTGATGCCCCGGGGCTCCCCGGCCGGCGGGGGGCCGACGACCGGGCGCGGCAGCGGGGTGGCGAGCACCCCGCGCGCGGCGGCCGCGGCCTCGGCGGCGTCCTCCGAGGCGTGGTGGGCCGAGCCCAGCGCGCGCAGCGGGGCGAACGCCTCGGGGGCCAGCAGCAGCGCGAGCAGCCCGACGTCCAGGCCGATGCCGCCCTCGACCAGGCGCACGCCGACCGTCACCGCGACCAGCGCGACCGAGAGGGTGGCGAGCAGCTCGAGCACGAGGGAGGAGAGGAACGCCGTGCGCAGCGTGGCCAGCGTGCGCCGGCGGTGCGTCTCGCCGAGCTCGGCGAGGGCGGTCAGCTGGTCGGCGGCGCGGCCCAGGCCGCTGAGCACCGGCAGCCCGCGGACCAGCTCCGCGACGTGCCCGGCGATCCGGTCCAGCGCCCGGGCGGACTCGGCCGTCTGGTCGCGGGTGTGCAGCCCGACCAGCGCCATGAACAGCGGCACCAGCGGGAGGGTCACCGCCACCAGCAGGGCGGACAGCCAGTCGGTGACCCCGAGGACGACGAGGAGCACCGGCGGGACGACGGCGGTCTGCGCCAGCGCCGGCAGGTAGGTGGCCAGCGCGGGGCCCAGGTCGTGCAGCCGGGTGGTGGCCAGCACGGCGGCCGGGCCGGTGCCACCTGCCGCGGTCACGGCCTCGCCCTGCCCGCCGAGCAGCCGCGCCAGCAGCCGGCGGCGCAGCGTGTCCTCCGCACGGCGGGCGTCCCGGGTGGCCACGACGGTGCCGAGCCCACCGGCGAGGGCCCGCACCGCGGCGCCGAGCAGCGCCACCCCCAGCGCCGCGGTCGGGGTGGTGCCGGAGAACACGTCGGCGATCGCCCGGGCGAGCCCGGCGGCCAGCAACACCACCCCGGCGGTCTGCACCAGCGCCAGGACGGCGGACCGGGCGAGCGCCCCGGGCAGCCCGGGCACCCCCGCCAGGGCACCCAGCGGCCCCCGCCCCTCGGCGCCGGAGGGGCCCCTCCGGCGCCGAGTGCTGCGGGAGGTCACGCGGACACCGTCTCCCCCGCGGGCTCGACCGGCTCGGCGGTCAGCCGCTTGCGGAACACCCAGTACGTCCAGGCCTGGTAGCCCAGCACGATCGGCAGGCCGACGGCGGCCGCCCACGTCATCACGGTCAGCGTGTAGTCGCTGACCGAGGCGTCGGCGATCGTGACGTCGAAGGCGCTGTCGACCGTCGAGGGGACGACGACCGGGTAGGCGGCGCCGAAGATCGTCGCGGCCGAACCGAGCATCACCACCGCCCAGGCGGTGAACGCCGGGCCCTCCCGGTCCACCCGGATGAACGTCCAGGCGACCAGCACCGCCAGCGCGGCGACCAGCCACAGCCCGGCGGTGACCACGGTGCCCGAACGCAGGTGCACCAGCCCGGCCCACAGCAGGAGCGGCAGGGCGGCCACCGGCGCCCAGCGGGTGGCGAACCGGCGGGCGGCCACCCGCACCGGGCCGTCGGTCTTCAGCGCGAGGAAGACCGCACCGTGCACCATCGAGTAGGCGAGCACCGCCACCGCGCCCAGCAGCGCCGGCCAGCCGACCCCGGCGAACGCGCCGCCGACCCGGTTGCCGTCGCCGTCGATCGGCAGGCCGAGCGTGGTGGCGCCCAGCGCGGCACCGATGCCCAGTGCGGCGATCAGCGAGCCCGCGGTGATGACGTGGGTCCAGGTGCTGTCCCAGGCCGCGGTGTGGTGCGAGTGTCGCCACTCGAAGGCCACCGCCCGGATGATCAGCCCGAACAGCACCAGCACGAAGGGCAGGTACAGGGCGGGCAGCCAGGTGGCGTACCAGCCGGGGAAGGCGGCGAAGACGGCGCCGGCGGCAGTGATCAGCCACACCTCGTTGCCGTCCCACAGCGGGCCGATGCTGCGCAGCATCAGGTGGCGGTCGGCCTCCTTGCGGCCGATCACCGGCAGCAGGGCGGCCACGCCGAAGTCGAAGCCCTCCAGCAGCAGGAACCCGGTCCAGAGCACCGCGACAGCGGCGAACCACACAGTCTGCAGGTCCATGTCCTCGTCTCCCTGGATCGCGGATCAGTAGGCGAACGAGAGGACGTCGTCCTCGTCGCTGCGGCGGGTGCTGGCGCTGCCGGGGGTGACGTCGGCGCCGCCGCTGACGTCGTCGTCCGGGCTGCCCTCGGGGGTGTGCCCCGGGGTCGGGGCCCCGTCGCTGGTGGTCACGCCGCGGCGCACGAAGCGGGTGAGCAGCCACAGCTCCACCACCGCGAGCGCCCCGTAGACCAGGGTCAGGGCGATCAGCGACGTCCACACCTCGGCGGCGCTCACGCCGGGGGAGACCGCCTGCGCGGTGAAGAAGTAGACCTGCTCCTCGCGGGGCACGTCGGGGTTCGGGTAGACGACGAAGGGCTGGCGGCCCATCTCGGTGAAGATCCAGCCGGCGGCGTTGGCGAGGAACGGCGTGCCGATGGCCAGCAGCGAGCCGTAGACGCCGATCGCGGACGTCGGCACCCTCCCGCGCCGGGTGGACCACAGGGCGTAGGCGCCGACGGCGGCCGAGACCATGCCCATGCCGATCATCAGCCGGAAGCTCCAGTAGGTGACCGCGAGCACCGGGGTGTAGTCGATCGGCTCGCCCGCCTTGTCCCCGAACGACGGGTCGTCGGGGTAGGTGGCGCCGTAGGCGGCCGAGTACTCCTCCTGCAGCTCGTTGACCCCGGGGACGGCGGTGGAGAAGTCACCGTGCGCCAGGTAGGAGAGCAGGTAGGGGACGGTCCAGGAGTGCACGTCGTCGCACTCGTTGTCGCTCAGCTTGCCGAAGGCGAAGATCGAGAAGGGGGCCGGCGCCTCGGTGGTGCAGAGCGCCTCGGCCGAGCTCATCTTCAGCGGCTGCTGCTCGTACATGAGCTTGGCCTGGTAGTCGCCGGTGATCGCGACGAGCACGAAGGCGATCAGCGAGACGTACCCACCGAGGCGGGCCGAGCGGCGCCACACCGCGTGATCGGTCTCCTCGGGCGAGCGGCCGGCCAGCCGCCGCTTGCGCAGGTGGTAGAGGCCGATGCCGACCAGCGCCGCGCCGGCGACCATCAGCGCGCCGGCGATGGTGTGGCTGAAGGCGGCCAGTGCGGTGTTGTTGGTCAGCACCGCGAAGAAGTCGACCTGCTCGGGGCGGCCGGTGGCGTCGTTGGTGACCACGCCGACCGGGTGCTGCATCCAGGAGTTGGCCGCGATGATGAAGTACGCGCTGATGATCGACCCGATCACCGCCGCCCACAGCGAGGCCAGGTGCAGCTTCTTCGGGATCCGGCCCCAGCCGAAGATCCACAGGCCGAGGAAGGTCGACTCCAGGAAGAAGGCCAGCAGGGCCTCCAGGGCCAGCAGCGAGCCGAAGACGTCGCCGACGAAGCGGCTGTACTCGCTCCAGGCCAGACCGAACTGGAACTCCTGGACCAGTCCGGTCGCCACGCCGAGGACGAAGTTGATCAGGTAGACGCGCCCCCAGAAGCGCGTCATCCGCAGCCACTCGGGCTTGTCGGTGCGCACCCACATGGTGTGCATGACCGCCACCAGGATCCCCAGCCCGATGGTCAGCGGGACCATCAGGAAGTGGTAGACGGTGGTGATCCCGAACTGCCAGCGCGCCACGTCCAGGACGTCCACGGGCCTGCCCCTCTTCTCGCGTCGTACGATCGACACGTTCTTCTACGGTTCGTAGAACCCTTTTCTACGCCTCGTAGAACCGAAGTTCTACGACCGGTAGAGACGATCGGCTGTGAGACGCCGGACAGGGGAGGGACCTTTGGCCTCGATGGGAGAGCTGGAACGCACCGTCATGGACTGGCTCTGGGCGGCGGGCGGCCCGGTCAGCGCTGCGCAAGTGCGCGACGGCCTCAATGCCGTCGATGGGGACCGTGATCTCGCTCTCACCACCGTGCACACGGTGCTGGGCCGGCTGGAGCAGAAGGGCTTCCTGGTGCACGACGACGCCCGCCCCCGGCGGTTCGCCCCGCGCGCTTCGCGCGAGGAGCACGCGGCCGGGCTGATGCGCGAGGTGCTCGGCCAGGCCGCCGACCGGCAGGCCGTGCTCGCCCGCTTCGTCGGCGGGGTCGACGCCGAGGAGGCGGAGATGCTGCGGGCGCTGCTGGCCGGCGCCGACCGGCCCGGGCAGGACGCCGGCGGCCGCTGACCGTGCTGCCCGCGACCGCCACCGCGCTCGCCGTCCTCGCCGCACTGCTGGCCTGGCCGGTGCCGGCCGCGCTCGCCCGGGCCGGCTGGGCGCGGCGCGACCCGCTGGCCGCCCTGGTCTGCTGGCAGGCGATCGGGCTGGCCGGTGGGCTGTCCATCATCGGCGCGCTGCTGGTGCACGGCCTGGCGCCCTGGGGGCACTCGCTGCCCGAGGCGTGGTGGCACTGGGTCACCCGCCAGCCGGCCGTCGAGCCGGTGCGCGGTGACCACTGGGTGGCGCAGACCCTGGCCGCGGTGCTCGCGCTGGAGCTGCTCGGGGTGCTCGCGCTCTCCTGGGTGCGCACCGCCCGTACCCGGCGGCGGCACCGCGAGCTGTTGGAGCTCGTCGTCCGGCCCGGCTCGTCGGCGCCCGACCCGGACGAGACCCTGCTGCTGGACCACCCGGCCCCGGTCGCCTTCTGCATCCCCGGTGCCAGGCCGCTGCTGGTGCTCTCCTCCGGGATGGTCGCCGAGCTGCCCGGGGAGCAGCTGGCCGCCGTCGTCGCGCACGAACGGGCCCACCTGCGCGAGCACCACCACCTGCTGCTGCTGCCGTTCGTCGCCTGGCGGGCCGCGCTGCCGGTGCTGCCGGCCGCCGACCGGGCGCACGACGCCGTCCGCGACCTGGTCGAGATGCGGGCCGACGACGTGGCGCTGACCGCGCTGCCCGGACCGGACCCGCGCCGCACGCTGGCCGCGGCCATCGTCGCCTCCGCCGGGGGCGCCGGCGGTGGGGTGCCGGCCGGGGCGCTGGCGGTCACCGGGGGAGCGGTCGCCGCCCGGGTGCGCCGGCTGCTGGCCCCGGCTGCGCCGCTGCCCCCGGCCGGCCGGGCCGGGGCGATCGCCGCCGCGCTCGGGCTGCTCCTGGTCCCGACCGTCCTGCTGCTGCTCCCCGCCGTCGCCTGACCCGTCCCCCCCTGGGCGACAATGGCCATCCTCGCCCTCCGACGCGGGGCGAAAATGGCCATTTTCGCCCTCCGGACGGGGTTCAGTCGCGGTCGCGGAGCTCCTGGCGGGCGGTGTCGCGTTCGTCGCGGGCCTCGGCGAGGTCGTCCTCCAGCTGCACGATCACCTGCGCGGAGGCCAGCAGGTGGCCGTCGTCGAGCAGCCCTCGCACCCGGGCGGCGAGTTCCAGCTGATGTCGGGAGTACCGGCGGTGGCCGCCGGCCGAGCGGTGCGGGTGGAGGACGCCGGAGGTGTCCAGGCTGCGCAGGAACGCGGCCTGCACGCCGAGCAGCTCGGCGGCCTGGCTCATGGTGAGCACCGGGTGGTCGGGGTCGTCCAGCCGGTCGAGCGGGTCGCTGCCCATGGGTCCTCCAGTGCTCGGGACGACGACGGGGGCGGGGCCGTCGGGCCCCGCCCCCGTCGAGGGTCGGTCGGCGTCAGCCCTGTGCCGGCTGCTCCGCCGCGGGCGCGGCCGACTCCATCGCGGGCTGCTCGCCGTCGATGGTGTGTGCATCCACCGCAGCCGGCGTGTCCGCGCGGGTCACGGCGATCTTGCGGGCCTTGGCCCGCTCCGCGACCGGGATGCTCACGGTGAGCACGCCGTCGTGGTAGCTGGCGTCCAGGCGGTCGGTGTCCAGGCTGCGGCCGAGCACCAGTTGGCGGGTGTAGCTGCCGAACGGGCGCTCGGCGACCTGCCACTGGGCGCCCTCGATCTGCGGCACGGAGCGCTCCGCGCTGATGGTCAGCGTGGTGCCCTCGACCTGCAGGTCGATGGAGCCGGGGTCGACGCCGGGGAGGTCGAAGTGGGCGACGAAGTTGTCGCCCACCCGGTAGGCGTCCATCGGCATGCCGGCGAGCGGCCGGGCGGTCGTGGTGCCGGTGCGGCCGGTCAGCTGGTCCAGTGCCCGGAACAGCGACGACGAGGACGCGAAGGGGTCGTAGGACGTCAGCATCATGGCTGGTTACCTCCAGAACACGTGCGGTGGGACGGTGGCTCGTCGCCAGGAACCTCTAGCGACGACTGCAGAATACCTCGATGGGCGATCGCAGTAAACCTCAGTCCGGGTCGCGGTCCGGCGGGTCGAAGGTGACGTGCACCGTCTCGAAGCCCTTGGTCCGCTGCGCCTTCGCCATGCCGGTGTAGCTGCGCCGGTCGCCGGGGGTGAGGTCGACCGCGTCGGTGAAGGGGGTGAGCAGCGCCCGGGGCCACAGCCGGTGCACGCGCACCACGTTGATCTCCACGCAGAGCACGCCGACCACCGCGGCCAGGTAGAGGAAGGCGAGGAGCCCGAGCACCAGGGCGAAGACGCCGTTCGTCGCGCTGGAACCGCTGGCGACCCGGCTGACGTAGGTGACGCCGAAGGTCTGCAGCAGCTGCCACAGCACCGCGGCGATGAACGCCCCCGGGAGCACCTGGCGGATCGTCAGCGGCCGGGCGGTGGCCAGCCGGAAGGCGAAGACGAAGACGACCGCGTTGATCGCGACCGAGCCGAGCACGGTCAGGGCCCGGGATGCCGCACCCAGGGACCCGGCGTGGCCGGCGGTGACGGTGGCGAGGGCCGTCGTCCCGATCACCGCCACCCCCGCGGTGACGACCAGCAGCAGGCTGAGCCCGCGGGCGAGGAAGGGGTTGGGCCGGCTGTTGCGCGGCACCGCCCAGGCGGTGTTCATCGCGTACTGGATCGCCTGGGCGACGCCGAGGGCCCCGTAGAGGGAACCCAGGATGCCGACGACCACCCCGAGGACGCCGCCGCTGAGGCCCCGCGGCTCGCCGAGCTGCTCGCCGACGACGGGGAACTGGCTCATCGCGGAGTCCAGCAGCTGCTCCTGCAGCTCCGGGTTGTCGACCAGGACGTTGCTCAGCACGGTCGAGAACAGCAGCAGCAGCGGGAACAGCGAGACGAAGGCGTAGTAGGTGATCAGCGCGGCGAGGTAGGGGCCGGAGTCGTCGACGTACTTGTAGACGACGGCGATGGGGAACCCGGCGGCCCGGTGTCTGCGCTGCAACCGATCGAGCTTGTCGACGACGGGCACGGCCTCACTGCACCACGAGCCCGGTCCCGACACCACGCGAACCCGCGGCGGTGCCCCGGGGTCAGCCGGCGCGCAGGTGGCCGCGGGCGGCGAGCCAGCCGGCGGCGAGAGCGCGCGCCCGGGTGACCGAGGACCCGGCGGCGAGCTCCGGGCTGGTCGACTCGCGGGCCGCCCGGGCCAGTGCGCCGTCGTAGCAGAGCAGCAGGGTGGTGGCGACCTCGTCCGGGTCGGTCACGCCCGCGGCGGCGGCGAGCTCGCGCAGCCGCTGGGTGAGCAGTCGGGAGTCGGCCTGCAGCCACGGATGGCCGGGGTGTCCGTGGGGCAGCTCGGTGGCTGCGGCGAGGAACGCGCACCCGCGTCCGCTGCCCTCCCGCTCGCGGAACCGGTCGACGGCGTCGAAGACCGACAGCAACCGGTCGACCGGGTCGGTGCGCTCGGCGAGCACCTCGTCCCAGGTCTGCTCCCACAGCTCGTACCGCCGCTGCAGGTAGGCCGCCACGAGGCCGTCCTTGCCGGCGAAGTGGGCGTACATCGTGGCCGGGGCGACCCGGGCGCGGGCGAGCACCGCGTCGACCCCGGTCGCGGCGATGCCGGACTCGTAGAAGAGCTCGCCGGCGGCGGCGAGCAGCCGTTCGCGGGCCGGTCGGGTCGCGGGGCGGGTGCTCATGCGCCTACTGTAACGCTCGTTATGATGAAACGATCGTTACAGTCGCGGCCCGTCGACCGGCCGGCCGCCCTGGTCGTGCCCGGGCTGGCCGTCATCGCGGTCACCTACGGGCTGGCCAGGTACGGCTTCGGGCTCTACCTGCCGCAGTTCCGCGACGCGTTCGGCATCTCACCGGGCACGGCCGGGGGCATCGCGGCAGCCGGCTACCTCGCCTACTGCCTGGCCGCCGCCGTCGCCCAGCGGCTCACCGGGCGGGCGCGGGCACGGACGACCCTGTGGCTGGCCGGGGGCGCGGCCGCGCTGGGGTCGCTGCTGGTGGCCGCCGCGTGGTCGGTCCCGGCCCTGGCCGTCGGTGCACTCCTGGCGGGCAGCGGGGCGGGGGCGGCCACCCCGGCGCTGGTCGCCGCGGTGGCGGCGACGGTGCGGCCGGACGCCCAGCCGCGGGCGCAGGCGGTGGTCAACAGCGGCACCGGGGTCGGCGTCGTCGTCGGTGGGCTGCTGGTGCTCAGCGTGCCCGACGTCTGGCGGCCGGCCTGGGCCGGCTTCGCGGTCGCGGCCGTGCTCGTCACCGCGTGGGCCGACCGGTCCAGCCGCTGGCCCACCGTCGCCGAGGCCCGACCGGAGGTGCCGGTGCGCGCGCTCGCCCGGCCGCTGGTCGCCGCGCTGGTGGCCGGCGCCGGCTGCGCTGCCGTGTGGACGTTCGCGCGCGACCTGATGACCGCCGACGGCGGGCTGCCCGCCGGCACGACCGGGCTGCTGTGGTGCGTGCTGGGCGGGGCCGGCCTCGTCGGTGGGCTCAGCGGCGACCTGGTGGTCCGGTTCGGGCTGCGCCGTGCCTGGCTGTGGTCGACCGCGATCGCCGCCGCGGCCACCGCGCTGCTCGCCGCGCTGCCCGGCGCACCGGTCGTCGCGGGGGTTGCGCTGGGCGGTTTCGGCGCCGCGTTCGTCGCGCTCAGCGGGGTGCTCATCGTCTGGGGCGGGCACCGGCTCCCCGCCGCGGCACCGCAGGCCGCCGCGGTGCTCTTCATCGCCCTCACCGTGGGGCAGGCCGTCGGCGCCCTGGTGCTCGGCGCGGTCGCGGGCGCGACCGGACTGCGGACGGCGTTCGGAGCGGCCGCCGTCCTGGTGCTCGTGGCGGCGCCGGCCGCGGAGCGTGCGGCGCGTCAGCCGGGCAGCTGAGCCGGGAGGTCCACCCCGGTGAGCTCGGCCGAGGCGGTCCACAAGCGGCGGGCCAGCTCCGGGTCCGACGCCGCGGCGCTGCGGCCGGCCAGCGTCGGCGCACCCCGCATGGTCCGCCCGTCCGGGCCGGTGAAGCCCCCACCGGGCAGGTCGGCGGTGGCGGCGAACAGCGTGGGCAGCGCGCCCTGCTCGGCGCCGGTGGCGAAGGCCCGGTTGGCCACCGCCATCGCGGCGTCCTTCACCCGGTTGCCGGTGCGGCCCTGCAGGTTGGTGGCCGCCCAGCCCGGGTGCGCCGCCAGTGCCCGCACCGGCGCGCCGGCCGCGGTGAGCCGGCGCTGCAGCTCCAGGGTGAAGAGCAGGTTGGCCAGCTTCGACTGCCCGTAGGCGCCGGTGGCCGAGTACGGCCGTTGCTCCCAGTTCAGGTCGTCGAGCACGATCTCCCCGGACCGGTGCAGCATCGAGGAGACGGTGACCACCCGGTCGGTGACGTGCGGCAGCAGCAGCGCCGTCAGCGCGAAGTGCCCGAGGTGGTTGGTGCCGAACTGCAGCTCGAAACCGTCGGCGGTGCGCCCGGCCGGCACGTGCATGATCCCGGCGTTGTTCACCAGCACGGCCAGGTCCCCGGTCCACCCCGCGGCGAACGCGCGCACCGAGGCGAGGTCGGCCAGGTCCAGCCGGCGCACCTCGACCTCCCCGGTCAGGCCGGCGGCCGCCTGCTCGCCACGGGACACGTCCCGCACGGCCAGCACCACCCGGGCGCCGGCCGCGGCCAGGGCGCGCGCGGTCTCCAGGCCCAGGCCGCTGTTGGCGCCGGTCACCACCGCCGTCCGGCCCTGCTGCGGCGGGACGTCGGCCAGGCTCCAGGCGCTGCTCATCCCCCCAACGTAGGCGCCCCGCGTCCGCCGGGTCCGCCTGTCCCGCCACGATCCGGGCGGGGCGCCGCCTAGCCTGACCGGGTGACGGCCCACTCCCACGGTCACGGACCGGCCACCGACGGCGAGCTGCCGCCGCCCGATCCCGCCGCCGTCGCCCGGCGCCGCTGGGCGGTGCGGCTGATGCTCTACCTGCTCGTCCCGGTCGGGCTGGCCACCGTCGCCGGCCTGGTCGTGTTCTGGCCGAGCAGCGAACCGACCGCGGCCGAGCAGGCGGCCGACGACTTCTTCCCGCCCGGCCAGACCTACCCGGTGGCCACCGTGTCGTCGCTGCAGCCCTACGACTGCTCCGACCCCGGGGGTGAGGCGCTGACCTGCGCCACCGCGGTGATGGTCGTGGGCGAGGGGGAGAGCCGCGGCGACTTCGTGCAGGTCGACCTGCCCCCCGAGGTGGTGAGCGCGGGGGTGGCGGCCGGCGATGAGCTCGTGCTCACCCGGGACCCGGTCGAGGGCGGTCAGGCCACCTACCAGTTCTCCGACTTCGCCCGCGGCACCCCGATCGTGGTCCTCGCGCTGGCGTTCGCCCTAGTGGTCGGCGCGGTGGCCCGGCTGCGCGGGCTGCTCTCGCTGGTGGGGCTGGGCTTCGCCTTCGTCGTCCTGCTCGAGTTCATGCTGCCCGCGCTGCTGGAGGGCGGCTCGCCGCTGTGGATCAGCCTGATCGGCTCCTCGGCGATCATGTTCGTGGTGCTGTACCTGGCGCACGGGTTCAACGCCCGGGCGACGACGGCGCTGGTGGGCACCCTCTTCGGGCTGGCGCTCAGCGCGGTGCTCGGCACGGTGGCGGTGGGCGCGGCCCGGCTGCTCGGGTTCAACAACGAGGAGAACCTGCAGCTGCTGCAGCTGGACCGCAGCCTCGACTTCTCCGGCCTGGTCATCGCCGCGACCGTGGTGGCCGGGCTCGGCATCCTCAACGACGTCAGCATCACCCAGGCCTCCGCGGTCTGGCAGCTGCACGACGTCTCCCCGGAGATGGGCTGGCGCCAGCTGTTCGCCCGCGGCATGGCCATCGGCCGCGACCACATCGCCTCGACCGTCTACACGATCGTCTTCGCCTACGCGGGGGCCGCGCTGCCGCTGCTGATGCTGTTCGAGATCTACCAGCGGCCGTTCTGGACCACCCTCACCGGCGCGGAGGTGGGGGAGGAGGTCATCCGCACCCTGGTCGGTGGCATCGCGCTCGTCCTGGCCGTGCCGGTGACCACCCTCGTCGGCGCGCTGGTGGCCACCGCGGCGAGCTCGGCGGCCCCGGCCCCGGGCAGCGCCGCACCGACGCCGGAGCCGACCCCCGAGGAGCAGGAGGCCGAGCGCCGCCGGGAGCGGCTGCGGGCGATGCGGCAGGCCGCCGCCGAGGGGAGCGACCCGCCGCGGCCGCGGGACCCGCGGTGACCGGCGAGGCGCTGCTCGCCGCGGCCGCCGCGGCGCCCGGCTTCATGCCGGCCGACGAGGGGCGCGCGCTGTACGAGGCCGCCCGCGCGGTGCCGGTGCCCGGTCCGCTGCTGGAGGTCGGCAGCTGGCTGGGCAAGTCGGCGCTGTACCTGGCCGCCGCGGCCCGGGAGACCGGGCGGCAGGTGATCACCGTCGACCACCACCGCGGCTCGGAGGAGCACCAGCCGGGCTGGGAGTACCACGACGCGTCCCTCGTCGACCCGCTCGTCGGCCGGATCGACACGCTGCCCGGCTTCCGGCGCACCATCGCCGCCGCCGGCGCGGAGGACGTCGTCGTCGCCGTGGTCGCGCGGTCGGAGGTGCTGGCGCCGCTGTGGTCGACCCCGCTGGCGCTGCTGTTCCTCGACGGCAGCCACACCGAGGCCTCCGCCCGTCGCGACCAGGACGCCTGGGTCGGCAAGCTCGCCGTCGGCGGCACGCTGGCGATCCACGACGTCTTCCCCGACCCCGCGGACGGCGGCCAGGCCCCCTTCGGCGTGTACTCGCGGGTGCTGGCGTCCGGGGAGTTCACCGAGCTGCCCGGCACCGGCTCGCTGCGCCTGCTGCGCCGCTCCGCCTGATCCCGCGGGGCGGTGGAGGACGATGGCCGCCGTGCCCGTCCGCATCTGCCTCCTCGGCCCGGTCGCCGTCACCGACGACGGCCGGCCGGTCGACGTCGGTGGCCCCCGGGCCCGCGCGCTGCTGGCCCGGCTGTCCCTGGACCCCGGCCGGGTGGTCGGCGCCGACGAGCTGCTGGCCGCGGTCTGGGAGGAGGACCTGCCGGCGGCGCCGGGCAACGCCCTGCAGGCGCTGGTCTCCCGGTTGCGCCGTGCGTTGCCCGACGTGCCGGTGCGCGCCGCCGGGCACGGCTACCTGCTCGACGTCGCCCCGGCGGCCGTCGACGCCACCGAGTGGGAGCAGCTGCTCGCCCGGGCCCGGCAGGCGACCGACCCGCGGCTCGTCGTGGAGCTGCTCGAGCAGGCCGAGGCGCTGTGGCGCGGGCCCGCGCTGGCCGACCTCCGGGACCTCGCCTTCACCGCCGCCCCCGTCGCCCGCTGGACCGAGCTGCGGCTGACCGCCACCGAGCAGCGGCTGGCCGCGGTGCTCACCACCGGCTCGGCCGCCGCGGCGCTGGCCGAGCTCGACGAGCTGGTCACCGCGCACCCGCTGCGGGAGCCGTTCTGCCGGCTGCAGGTGCGGGCGCTGCGGCTGCTCGGCCGCCCCGCCGAGGCGCTGGCCGCCTACGAGCGGTGCCGCGCGGCGCTGGCCGAGGAGCTCGGTCTGGACCCCTCACCCGAGCTCCGCGCCGAGCAGCTGGCCGTGCTGCGGGCCGAGCCGCCGGCACCGGCGTCCCGGCCGGGCACGGCGCTGCGCACCCCGCTGACCAGCTTCCGCGGGCGGGACGACGAGCTGTCCGCGGTCGCCGCGCTGCTCGACGGCGCCCGGCTGGTGACGCTGCTCGGGCCGGGTGGGGCGGGCAAGACCCGGCTGGCGCTGGAGGCGGCGCACCGCCGCGCCGCCGGGGTCCGGGACGGCGTGTGGTGGGTGGAGCTGGCGCCGGTGGCCGACGCTCGGCTGCTGCCGGCGGCGGTGCTGTCGGCGGTCGGCCAGCGCGAGGGCACCTCGCTGGAGCGGGTGCCCACGATGGTCGAGGCCGGGGCCCGGTTGCAGGAGACGTTCAGCGACCGGCGGGCGCTGCTGGTGCTGGACAACTGCGAGCACCTGGTGGCCGCGGTGGCGGCGCTGACCGACGACCTGCTGGCGCACTGCCCCGGGCTGCAGGTGCTCACCACGAGCCGGGAGCCGCTGGGCGTGCCCGGGGAGGCGGTGCTGCCGGTCGGGCCGCTGGAGGTGCCCGCGCCCGGCGACGAGGCGGCCGCTGACGCCCCCGTGGTCCGGTTGCTCGCCGACCGGGCCGCCGCCGTCCGGCCGGACTTCGCCGTCACCGCCGCGACCCTGCCCGCCGTGCTGGAGGTCTGCCGCCGGCTGGACGGGATGCCGCTGGCGCTGGAGCTGGCCGCGGCGCGGCTGCGGACGCTGTCCATCGGGCAGATCGCCGCCCGGCTCGACGACCGGTTCGCCCTGCTCACCGGCGGCAGCCGGGTCGCCCTGCCCCGGCACCAGACGCTGCGCGCGGTCGTCGAGTGGAGCTGGGAGGCGCTGGACGAGCGCGAGCAGGCGGTGGCCCGGCGGCTGTCGGTGTTCGCCGGGGGCGCCACCCTGGACACCGCCGAGCAGGTCTGCGCCGACCCCGGCTGGGGCCGCGGCGCGGTGCTCGACGCGATCACCGGGCTGGTGGAGAAGTCGATGCTGCTGGCCGTCGAGGACCCCGAGGGCGGCGGCATCCGGTACCGGATGCTGGAGACCATCCGGGCCTGGTCCGCCGAGCAGCTCACCGCCGCGAGGGAGCGGGCGGCGGTTGAGGCCGCGCAGGCCACCTGGTGCCTGGCCTTCGTCGACGAGCACGACCCGCAGCTGCGGGGGCCGGGCCAGCTGGTGGCGATGGCCCGGATGCGCGCCGAGCACGACGACCTGCTGGCCGTGTTCCAGCGTGCGGTCGCCGCCGGCGACGGGGACCTCGCCGTCCACCTCGGAGCCCGGCTGAGCTGGTTCTGGCAGCTCACCGGCCGCCAGGTGGCCGCCGGCCGGTGGGTGACCCAGGCGCTGACCGCACCGGGTGGGCCACCGGCGCTGCGCGCGGCCTGCCGGGCCTTCAGCGCGATGGGCAGCGCCGAGTTCGGGAACTGGCAGGACGCCGTGCCGGAACTGCGGCGGGTCGCCGAGCTGCCACCGGAGCACACCCACCGGTCGGCGGAGCCGCTGGGCGCCGTCGCCTGGGCGATCGCCACCGTCTTCAGCGGTGGGCTGCGGTCCGTCGAGGGGCTGGAGCTGCTGGCCGACCACCCCGACCCCTGGGTGGTCGCTGCCGCGCACGCGATGCGGGCACAGGTGGCGGAGAACATCGGTCAGCTGGACGGGCTGGAGGCCGACCTGCGCGAGGCCTACGACGCGTTCACCCGGATCGGCGACCGGTGGGGCCGTTCCCTCGCCTCGTCCGCCCTGGGTCAGCTGGCGCTGGTGGACGGCGACAGCAGCGCCGCCGTCCGCTGGTTCTCCGGGGCGCTGGAGCTGTCCGAGCAGCTGGGCACCGACGACGACACCCCCTTGATGCGGGTCCGGCTGGCGCAGGCGCACGCGCTGGCCGGTGACCTCGCCCGGGCGGAGGCCGACATCGCGGGGGTGCTGGCCGAACTCGGCCGGGACGGCGGCGGCATGCAGCTGGCGATGGCGGAGTCCGCGGCCGGTGAGCTCGCCCTGCTGGCCGGGCGGCTGGCGGACGCCGAACGGTGGCACGCCCAGGCGCTGGAGCACGTCCGGGACGCCGGTTCCGGCCCGCCGCAGATCGAGGCGATGGTCCAGGACGGCACCGCCCTCACGCTGGCTGCCCGGGCCGAGGCCCTGGCGGGGGCGGACCCGGAGGCGGCGACGCGCCTGCTGGACGAGGCGCACCGGCGGCTGACGACCGCGCTGCGCCTGGCCGTCGAGGCCGCCGGCGACATGCCGATCGCCGCCGGCGTCGTCTCGGCGCTGGCCGCCGTCGCCCGGGTGGGCGGCGACCCGGTGCGGGCGGCGGACCTGCTCGGCCGGGCGAGCGCGGTCCGCGGCCGACGCGACCGCGGCAACGCGCTCGCCAACGTCACGGAGGCGCGGCTGCAGGCCGAGCTGGGGGAGGCCCGGTTCGAGCAGCTGCGGGCCGCCGGTGAGGCCGTTCCCCGGGAGGAGGTGCTCGCCGCCCTCGGGGTGGACCCGACCGGCGGCTGGCTGCCGGTCCCGCTGCCGGACGGGTCCGACCCGGGGGCGAGGGCTCACACCCGGCGCCGGTAGGCCCGCATCGCCAACGGCACGAAGACCACCAGCAGCAGCGCCGCCCAGCCCGCCGTCCAGGCCAGCGGCTCGGCCACCGGCCCGCCCAGCAGCAGCCCGCGGACGACCTCGATCAGGTGGGTCACCGGGTTGTTGCGGGTGAACGCCTGCAGCCAGCCGGGGAGCGTGTCGGCGTCCACCAGGGCGTTGCTGCCGAACACCAGCGGGAACATCGCCAGGAAGCCGATGCCCTGCACGGCGCCGGGGGAGCGGACGACCAGGCCGATCCAGACGAACACCCAGGACAGGCACATCGCGAACGCGATCGCCACCAGCACCGCGAGCGCGGCCGCCGGGAGCCCCTCCGTCGTCCGGAAGCCGAGGGCGGTGACGAAGGCCAGCAGCACCCCGACGGCCGTGACGTAGCGGACGACGTCGGCGAGCACCGCACCGACCAGCGGCGCGGACCGGGCGATCGGCAGGCTGCGGAACCGGTCGAACACGCCCTTGCTGATGTCGCTGTTCAGCGCGGTGCCGATGCCGGCGGTGGCGAACAGCAGGGTCTGGGCCATGATCCCGGGCACCAGGTAGGTCAGGTAGTCGCGCCAGTCGCCGGAGATCGCGCCGCCGAAGACGAACACGAACAGCACGGTGAAGACGATCGGCTGCAGGCTGACGTCCATCAGCGCCTCGGGCTGGTGGCGGATCGTCACCACGTTGCGCCAGGCCAGGGTCAGCGACTGCTGCACCGCGGAGCCGTGCCGCTCGGTGGCGGACGGTGTCGCGATCGGGGCGGTCAGGGTGGTGCTCATGCCAGGGCCTCCTCGGCGGTGGGCGTGGTCTGCTCGGCCGGGCGGCCGGTGAGGGCGAAGAAGACGTCGTCGAGGCTGGGCAACCGGACGGCGAGCTCGGAGACGCCGATCCCGGCCACCGTGAGCTGGTCCAGCACCGCACCGAGCAGCGCTTCGTCGGGGACGGGGACCGCGGCGGTGCCGCGGGAGTCGGTGGTGGGGACGGCGCCGGTGACCTGCTCCAGGACCTGCAGGACCACCGGCTGGTCGGCCCGGTCGCGGGGGCGCACGGTCAGCGTCTGCGCGCCGGTGCGGTGCTTGAGCTCGTCGCTGGTGCCGTGGGCGACGACGGTGCCCCCGTCGATGACGACGATGTCGTCGGCGAGCTCGTCGGCCTCCTCCAGGTACTGCGTGGTCAGCAGCACGGTCGTGCCGTCGTCGACCAGGCCGCGCACGGTGTCCCAGACCTCGGTGCGGCTGCGCGGGTCCAGACCGGTGGTCGGCTCGTCCAGGAACAGCACCCGCGGCCGGTTGACCAGGCTCGCCGCCAGGTCCAGGCGCCGGCGCATGCCGCCGGAGTAGGTCCTGGCCGAGCGGCTGCCGGCGTCGGTGAGGCTGAACCGGGCCAGCAGGTCGGTGGCCCGGGCGTGCGCCTCGGGGCGGCTCAGCCCCAGCAGCCGGCCGATCATGACCAGGTTCTGCCGGCCGGTGAGGTCCTCGTCGACCGAGGCGTACTGGCCGGTGAGGCCGATGAGCTCGCGGACCCGGCCCGGTTCGCCGACGACGTCGTGCCCGCAGATCCGCGCACTGCCGGCGTCCGGGCGCAGCAGGGTGGCCAGCACCCGGACGGCGGTGGTCTTGCCCGCACCGTTGGGGCCCAGCACGCCGAGGACCGAGCCGGCCCGGGCGCTGAGGTCCACCCCGTCCAGCGCCCGGGTGGTGCCGTAGCTCAGCTCGAGGCCGACGGCCTCGATGGTGTTCTCCATGTGTTCCTCCGGAGTCGTGGTGACGTCGGACAGGTTCGGCCGCAGCGCTGACGCGCCGCCGATGCGGCGCTGACGGCGGCTGACGGGCGCTGACGGGCGCTGACGGTGTCGGTGGGGGAGAGGACGATGGACCGGTGACGGTGACCGAGGACCTGACCCGCGCCCGGGCGGAGGCGCTCGCCCAGATCGCGGCGCTCACCCGCGAGTTCGACGAGGTGGTGGCGGCGTCCGCGGCGTCGAACGCCGACGACGAGCACGACCCGGAGGGCGCGACCATCGCGTTCGAGCGGCAGCAGCTCGCCGCGCTGCTGGAGTCCGCGCACCGGCGGCTGGCCGACGTCGACGACGCGCTGGCCCGCGCCGCCGCCGGCGACTACGGCCGGTGCGCGAGCTGCGGGGGACCCATCGGCGCCGAGCGGCTGGCCGCCCGCCCGCAGGCCCGCACCTGCATCACCTGCGCCGCCTGACGCCGTCCCCCGGTGTCGATCATGGGCGTCCGGTCGCGGGACACGCCGTCGGCCGCGGGTCGGACGGCGATACGCCCATGATCAACAGATCGAGGCGCCGTTCCGTGCGCCTACGCTGCGCCGGGTGAGCGACCGCCGTCACCCGCCGATCGAGCCGTACGCGACCGCGAGGCTCGACGTAGGGGACGGTCACTCGCTGCACTACGAGGTGAGCGGCAACCCGGCGGGCAAGCCCGCGGTGCTGCTGCACGGCGGCCCCGGCTCGGGCAGCTCACCGGGCACCCGGCGGCAGTTCGACCCCGCCCGCTACCGGATCGTGCAGTTCGACCAGCGCAACGCCGGGCGCAGCACTCCCTGGGCCGGGCAGTCGGAGGTCGACCTGTCCACGAACACGACCCCGCACCTGGTCGCCGACCTGGAACGGCTGCGGGCGCACCTGGGCATCGAGCGGTGGCTCGTGCACGGCGGCTCGTGGGGCGTGACGCTCGGGCTGGCGTACGCGCAGGCCCACCCCGAGCGGGTCACCGAGCTGGTGCTGGGCGCGATCACCTCGGGTGACCGCTGGCTGCTGCACTGGATCACCCGGGACATGGGGCGGGTGTTCCCGCGCGAGTGGGAACGGTTCCGGGACCACCTGCCGCCCGCCGAACGGGACGGCGACCTGGCCGCGGCCTACAGCCGGCTGCTGCACGACCCCGACCCGGCGGTCCGGGCGGCCGCCGCCCACGAGTGGTGCCGGTGGGAGGACACGCACGTCTCGCTGGCCGGCGGGTTCGCCCCCGACCTGTCCGGGGCGGATCCGGCGTTCCAGCTCTGCTTCGCCCGGCTGGTCACCCACTACTGGGGCAACGGCTGCTTCCTCGACGACGGCCAGTTGCTGCGGAACGCGCACCGCCTGGCCGGTATCCCGGGGGTGCTGGTGCACGGACGCCTGGACGTCAGTGGCCCGCTGGACGTCGCGTGGCAGCTGCACCGGGCATGGGCGGGCAGTCAGCTCGTGGTCCTCGACGATGCCGGGCACGGTGGCGGGAGCATGGGGGACGCCGTGACCGCAGCCCTCGACCGGTTCGCCGCCGGAGGATGACCGGCAGGGCCGGGGGCACCCGGGTCAGGGCAGCGCGCCGATGTCCTCCAGCGCGGCGATCACCTCGGGCAGCGCCGCGAAGGCCTCCGCGACGTCGTCCGGGGTGGCGATCGAGTAGGCGTTGGCGCGGATGTACTCCCGCAGCGACGTGTCGAAGGCATCGGCGCCGACCTCGGCGCGAGCTGCCACCAGCGTTGCTCCACCCAGGTTGTACACGGTGTCGAAGTAGGCCGAGCTGGCGTTCGGGAACTGCTCCCAGTAGTCGATCGACGCACCCACCGCGTGCCGGGCAGCCCCGGGGACGTCGGCCAGGTCCGCCGAACCCTCACCGTGCAGCACCATCTGCGCAAAGGTCGTCAACGACTCGTCCAGCCAGGGGTGCACGCCCTGGTTGTTGCCGACCAGGCCGTAGAACCACATGTGCGCCAGCTCGTGGGAGACCAGCGCCCGGCGGAAGTCCGGGTCGACGTCACCGAACTGGATGGCACCGGGGAACTCGATGCCGCTGGTCTGGGCCGACAGCACGGAGACCCAGAGGTCGTCGTAGGGGAAGGGCCCCAGCAGCTCGACGAGGGCGCCCATCGACTCCTCGAGCCGGGCCAGCCACTCCTCCGGCGTCGCCTCGTCGACCCCTCGGTCCAGGCCGAGGTGCACCCGGACGCCGTCGATCTCCGTGGTCTCCACGTCGAGCTCGCCGACGGTCACCGCGACGTCCCGGACCGCCGGTGCGGTGAACTCGTGGACCGTCGTGCCACCCGGACCGTCGGACGTGCTGACCAGCCGCCCGGTGCCCAGCACCTCGTGGTCGGCGTCCGCGACCACCTCCAGCGAGGCGAGCTCGAAGTCCTCGCTGCTCGCCATCTCACCGGCGACGGGGACGGCTTCGTCGCGGGCCCACCCCTGCTCGCGCTCCCAGGCGAGCAACGGGAAAGCGGTGGCGAACCAGACGGCCTCGACCTGGGTGGAGCTGCCCACCCGCTCGTTCACGTCGGCACCGAGCCGGACCTGGAACTCCAGCTCGACGGTGATCTCGTCGCCGGGTTCGGCGCACTCGGCGAGCGGCACCTCCTGCAGGGTGCCGGCAGGTGCGCTCTCCGGTGCGCCGGCCGGCACGTCGCGCACCTCCGCCGGACGGCCGTCGACGACGACCTCGGACACGGTCAGTCCACTGCCCGCCCGCGCGGTCGCCGGCTTGTTGGGCCAGGAGCGGAAGACCAGCACGCAGGTGCTCAGGTCGGGGGTGAAGACCACCCGCTCCTGACCGGACACCGTCGCCAGGTCCTCGGCGATCTCGAACCGCAGGTCGACCACCGGCCGGTCCGCCCACGGCTCCGTCCACGGCGCGGCATCCGGGGCGGGTGAGGACGTCGGACGGGGAGCGGGAGAGCCGCCCGGGGAGCAGCCGGCGAGCACGGCCACCCCGGTGAAGGCGGCTCCGGTCACTGCAGCGACCGCGGCCCGACGACGAACCGCGCGCATCTCCGCCTCTCGTGACCGATGACGGGAGCACCCCGTGCACCACCATCTTCCCGGCTGCCCGCCACGTGGGCCAACCGACGTCATCGGCAGCTGACGGGTGCCGGCGACCTGCCACAGAGGTGGGTGTGACTGCTGTGGCGAACGAGGTGACTGTGGCCGCTGCGTGACCTTACGGATGCGCGGAGTGCGTGTAACGATTCGTTCCGTAATTGCTGCACACCGTTCGGCACCGCGGTACCGGACGTCCGAAAGGGTCGCCTCTTGTCCAGACGTCGCATCCGGGGTGGTGGCCGTCGCCGCCGCTTCCTGTCCGCCCTCTCCAGCCGCAGTGGCCGGCACGCGCGGAGCTGGGCCGTCGCTGCCGTCCTGTGCATGACCGCCGCCGCGGGGGCGACCACCGTCGGGGACGGGGCGACCGACCGGCCGACGGCGGGCAGCGCGGTCAGCGCGGACCGGGCACCCGGCACGGTCCAGGTCGATGCGGCCCGCGCCGAACGGCCCTCGCGGGACGCTGCCGACCGGGTCCGGCGCGGCACCCCCGCCCCGGTGCCCCCGGCGACCGCAACGACGACCTCCCCGGCTGCGCCGGCCCCAGTCCCAGCGCCGGCCCCAGCCCCAGCGCCGGCCCCTGCGCCGGCCCCAGCCCCGGCCCCTGCGCCGGCCCCGGCCCTGCGCCGGCCCCGGCCCCTGCGCCGGTTCCGGTCGCGGACACCCCGGTGCGCCAGGCGCCTGCCGCGGCGACGAGCAACCGGACCGCGTCCTTCAGCGCCGCCGGCCACACCGCGGACTACCGGATCTTCGCCGAAGGTGTGGACCCGGCGAAGCCGATCGGCCTGCTGGTGTACGCCGACGGCACCGGTGAGTACGGACTCGAGAACCCGACCCAGTCCTACGCCATCGGCGGGGCCAACGGGCTGGCCGCGGTGGCGCGGGAGCACAACATGGTCCTGCTGGCTCCGTTCAGCCCGAACCGCTCGTGCAAGTGCTGGGAGCGCGGGGACGCCCCCGGGTACGCCGCGTACCTGGCCGAGCTGATCAGCCAGACGAAGGCCCAGTTCGGCGCCGGTGAGCTGTGGTTCGCCGGCTACTCGTCGGGCGCGCAGGCAGCCACCCGCTTCGTCTTCCCGGCCCACCCGGGCCTGTGGTCCGGTGGTGGCGGGGTCATCGCCATCGGTGGGGGTGGCGCGCCGGCGGGTCGCGCTGCCATCCCGGCGGACGTGAAGGGCAAGGTCGTGATGCGCTGGGACACCGGTGCCCTGGACACCGGCGCCGGCGGCGGGTTCGACGCGCTCTCCGGCCCCTGGGGCGCCCAGGCCGGGCAGCAGTGGTATTCGGCTCAGGGGCTGAACACCCGCCTGGTCGCCCCGGCCGGGGTCGGGCACAACCGCTCGGGGCAGTTCGGCTCGATCGTGCGCACCTTCCTCGACGAGGGCTGAACCTCCGGCGGCGCGTCACCGCCACACCCACCGGCCACCGTCGCGAGCCCGCAGCTCGTGGCGGTGGCCGGAGCGCGTCAGCCGGCGGAGGTCGCCCGGTGGAGGAGCATCACCCGGTCGACGAGGTCCTGGGTGAGGTCGGCCCGCAGGTCCGCCGGCACCGGCAGGCCGCTGTCGGTGAACCAGTCGGGGGTCGCCTCGGGGTGCGGGCCGACGACGCCCACCGCGCCGGCGCCGAAGGGCGCGACCACCGCCGCGGGCAGCCCGTTCTCGTAGGTGGCCAGCACCTCGGCCGGCCCCCGGGCGGGATCCAGGTCGAACCAGGCGCCGTCCTGGAAGAACATCTCGCGGCGGCGCCCGTTCCAGATGACGGTGGCGACCGCGTCGTCGGTGTGCGTCGGCCGCGCGCCGGGGGAGGAGATGAACTGGTCGGTGTCCCCGGGGAGGAGGCCGAACCCCGGCGTCCCCCCGGCGAGGTAGCCGCCGAGGCAGAAGCCCAGGTAGCGGCCGCCCGCTGCGACGTACTCGCGGATCGCCGGGCCCCGCGTGCGCAGCTTGCGCCAGGCCCTGTCCAGCTCGCCGCCGCCGGGCTGGGCGTAGAGGGCGGCAGTGGCGAGCACGTCCGGTTCCGGTGCCAGCCGTTCCTTCGGCCCGACGAACCGCACGTCGAAGCCCCACCGGCTCCGGGAGAGGGCGCCGGCCACGGCCTCCGGGCACCCGTCCGTGGAGGCCGGACCACGGTAGACGAGGGCGAGCGGTCGGTCGCCGGGACGGGTGCCCATGATCAGTGCCCGGTGGCGGTGCGCCGCGGCTCGCCCCCGCCGAGCACCTTCCGGCGCACCGCGTCGGTGGCCCGCCAGACGAGCTCCTCGAGCGGCCCGCGCAGCCGGTGCCGGTTCCAGACGACGGCGAAGGCGACGACCAGAACCACCTGGCCGACCCAGGTGAGCACCCCACCGGGAAAGGGTGCGGCGACCAGCAGCAGGTGCGCGCCGTAGAGCGTCAGGGTCATGCTGCCGGCTGCGGCCAGCGGGAGCAGCAGCGGCTGCAGCCCCCGGCCGAGCAGCAGGCAGGCCCCCAGCACGGCCAGTGCGACCCCGATGGTGAACGCCAGGTCCAGCGGGCTGCCGCTGTGCGGCGCCATGGCCACCAGCCACCACGGGCTGTTGGTCGGCGTCGTGCCGGAGGGCCCCCAGGTCAGCGTGTCCTGGTAGACCTCGAAGTCCATGGTCTGCAGCGCGTCCGACCGCAGCCGGCTGCCCAGACCGCCGACGGTCAGCAGGAGCATCGACAGCAGGCTGGACGCCAGGGCGAGCGCCACGCCGAGCAGCATGATCATGCCGGCGACCCGCCGCGAGGAGAGCAGCGACCGCCCTACGGCCATCCCGGCGAGCAGGTAGGAGATCCAGACCAGGGCGGGGAACACCCCGGTGAGGGTCAGCCGGGACATCAGCCCCAGCGGGTCGGTGACCAGGTCGGTCAGCGTCGGGTTGCTCGCCCCGACCGGGTCGATCGCGCTGCGCGCCGCGTAGCTGACCAGCGGCATGACCAGGGCGGCCGCCGCGGCCGCGACGACCAGGCCCCGGGTGGACAGCCGGAGGAAGGGGATGGCCAGGGCGAAGAGCACGCCGTAGTAGGCCAGGATCACCGCGGCGTCGGTGACGCCGACGACGTACCCGAGGACCAGGCCGATCGCGCCGATGATCACCGCCCGGGTCAGCAGCGACAGCGCGCCGGCCCGCCAGGCCCGGCCGGTCGGCGGGCGTCGTCCACCGGTGGAGAAGGCGATGCCGACGCCGGCCAGCAGCGCGAACAACGCCGATGCCGTGCCGTTGGACAGGGCCCAGGCCAGCGACACGTCGTTGTCGGAGGTGGCCGGGTCGATGAGGTGGACCGACATCATGCCGATCAGGGCGAGGCCGCGGGCGGCGTCGATCCCGACCAGCCGCACCCGCCGTCGCCGGGGGGCCGTGGCCGCCGGACCGCCGGGAGCACCCTCGGCGGGAGGTCCGGCAGCGCCCTCGGCCGGCGTACCGGCAGCACCCTCGGCCGGCGTGCCGGCGACGTCACCGGCCGGTGCCGGTGCGCAGCTGTGCGGCAGCGCCGGGGTCGCCGGTGCGTCCGGCGGTTCGGGTGGCAGCGGGGCCACGATGTTCTGGTGCTCGCTGGTCCGGGACACCGTCACGCTCCCCTCTCGGTCGACGCGGTGCTGAGCTGCCGGCTCTCCGTCGCGGGGTTCTCGATCCCGGCGGCGTCGAGGGAGACGTCGTCCCGTACCGGCAGCGTGCTGGCCGGCGCGCGGCCAACCTTCTGGGCGGGGATGCCGCTCCACGCGGTGCCCGGGGGCAGCACCTCGCCCTTCATCACCAGCGAGAGGTCGGCGATCGTGGCGTCCTCCTCCACGATGGAGCCGTAGAGGACCACGGACTTGTCCCCGACGCTGGCCCGGTCCCGGACCACGACGTGGTCCATCTTCATCACCCGGTCCTCGAACAGGTGGGTCTGCAGCGAGGCGTTGGTGCCGACCGTGACGTCGTCGCCCAGGGTGACGAGGTCGAACTCGGTGACGTAGGTGGTGTCGACCAGCGTCCGCCGGCCGACCGTCGTCCCGTAGAGGCGCAGCAGCGGGCCGAGCAGGGGGGTGCCGGTCAGCCAGGTCAGCAGGGCGGGCACGGCGGCGGCCTCGTAGATGCCGGTGACGAACTCGGTGCGGCGGACGAAGCCGCTCCACAGCGGCCGGACGCGCGGCTGGTAGCGACCGATCACGGCCCACTTGAGCAGGGCCACCGCCACCACGACGGCGAGGCTGGACAGCAGCGCGATCAGCGGCGCGACGAGCACCGTCACGAGCAGGCCCTGGTTCGCCGCGAGCACGGAGACGCCGTACAGCGTGCCGAACATCGCCAGGGCCAGGATCGAGCTGGGCAGCACGATGCGCAGGAACTCGATCGCGTACCGGGCCCGGACCCGACGACGGCTGGGCGCGAACGTCTCCTCCTCGGTGTACCCCTCGTAGGTCTCCCGGCGCGGCAGGTTGATGGGCGGGGAGCCGAGCCACGAGCTGTCCGCCGGGGCGCCCCCGGTCGGCGGGAGGCTGCGGACGCCGATCAGCGAGCCGTCGCCCAGCCGCGACCCGGACGGGACGAAGGCGGCGTTGCCCACGAAGGCCCGGGCGCCGATCTCGGTGGTCTGGAAGGCCACGTGCCCGTTGGCGTAGGTGGCGCTGCCGACGCTGGCCATGTCGGCGACGAAGCTGCCCTCGCCGAGGGTGAGCAGGTCGGGGTCGATGTTGGCGATGGTGGAGACCTCGGCACCGCGGCCCACCTTGGTGCCCAGGGCCCGCAGCCAGATCGAGGTGTACAGGGTGGCGTACAGGCTGTTGTTGAGCGTCAGGCTCATCTCCAGCAGCTTGTCACCGAGCCACTTCTCCAGCCCCAGCTGAGAGCGCAGGTGGTGCACGCCCGGCGGGGTCTCGGTGAGGGCCAGCCGTCGGCACCCGAGGACGAGCGCGAGGGAGCCCGCCACGAAGACCGGGCCGGAGAGCGCGGTGGCGACGAGAGCGGGGCCGAGGCCGAACGTGAGCAGCACCCACCAGACGAGCCCGACCACGGGCAGCAGGACGGCGAAGGGAAGCAGCTCCAGCATGGTGATCCCGGCGGCGAAACCGGTGCGCAGCTGGCGCGACCAGGTGCGCGGGGCGCGGGCGCACCCGATCATCAGGTCGAGCACCGGGTCGGTCGTCCCAGCCGAGACCTGGGCCGGTGACCCGGTGCCGGTGGCGCCGGCGGGGACGACCTGCCCGGCCGGCAGGAGCGACTGCTCGCGCAGCACGCCACCCTCCTCGACCGCCGAGCCCGCCTCCAGCAACGACTGCGAGCCGATGGTGGCGCCCGCCCCCAGGGTGACCGTGCCGAGCGACAGGACCCCGTCGGCGATCCGGTGGCCGTGCAGCTGTGTGCCGTAGCCGACGGTCGCGCCCGGGCGCACGTCGAGCATCACCGGAAGGCTGATCTCCGCCGTTCCGATGTGGCAGTCGTCGTCGATCCGGGCGCCCGCCAGCCGCAGGTAGGTCGCCGCCCACGGGGACCCGCTGAGGACGGTCATCGGCGAGATGATCATCAGCTTCTGCACGATCCAGACCCGCAGGTGGGTCCAGCTCCACAGCGCGTGGTCACCGGGCCGCAGCCCGCGCGAGAGCAGCCGCGAGCCGACGACCGGGAGCACCCAGCGCACGAGGAGGAAGAACGCCGGCAGGACGACCACCAGCTGGGCGACCAAGGTCGTCGACGGCTCCCCGCCGTTGAGCTGGTACAGCACGGCGGCCGGCAGCAGGAACAGCAGGACGATGCCGTAGAGGCTGGCCAGCTGCGCCGAGCCGAAGGCGGAGATGCGGCCGCGCGCGGACGGCGCCGGGCGGCGGCGCGGCTCGGTGCCGGCGGCGCCGGCTCGCACGGCGTCCTCCAGCTCTGCGGCGTCCTCCAGGTGTGCGGCCAGGGAGCGGACCGTCGGGTTCCGGTAGAGCTCCAGGATGGACAACCCGGCGCCCAGGTCGCTGGAGCGCAGCGTGGAGACGATCCGAGCGGCCAGCAGGGAGTGGCCACCCAGTGCGTCGAAGAAGTCGGCATCGGCCGACACCGCGCCGGCGGGCAGCCCGAACGCCTCTTCCCACACCCCGGCGATCCAGGCTTCCACCGGCGTGTCCGGTGCCACGTGCTCCCCGGTGCTGCGCATCAGGCGCGGGCCCCGGGGTGCGGGGAGCGCCTTCCGGTCGGCCTTGCCGCTCGGCAGCATCGGGATGCTGGAGACCACGTCGAGGTAGGACGGCACCATGTACGGCGGCAGCTGGTCGAGCACCATGTCGTGCAGCTCGGCGACGAGATCGTCGGTGTCGTCCCCGGCGCGGGGGATCACGTAGGCGGCGAGCTCCCCGCCGGTGTCCGGCGCGGGCAGCAGCGTGACCACCGCGGCGGTGACCCGGTGGTGCTGCAGCAGCGTGCCCTCGATCTCGCCGAGGTCGACGCGGTGGCCGCGGACCTTGACCTCGGCATCGGCGCGCCCGAGGTACTCCAGCTCGCCGTCGGGGAGGAAGCGCCCCAGGTCGCCGGTGCGGTAGAGCCGCTCGCCGGGCGAGCCGTTCGGGTCGGGCAGGAAGCGGTCGGCGGTCAGGTCGGGTCGGTTGACGTAGCCGAGGGCAACCCCGGGGCCGCCGACGCAGATCTCGCCGACCTCGCCATTGGCCACCGGCCGTCGCTCGTCGTCCAGCAGGGTGATCCGGTACGTCGGCAACGGTCGTCCGATGGTCACTGGCTTGCCGGGGTGGAGCTCGGCCATGGTGCAGGTGACCGTGGCCTCCGTCGGACCGTAGGTGTTGAGGATTCGGCGGCCCGGGCCCCAGCGGTCGACGAGCTCGCGCGGGCAGGCCTCGCCGCCGACGTTCACCGTGCGGATCAGGGGAAGCGTGCGGTCGAGGGTGGCCAGCACCGTGGGGACGCAGTAGATCATCGTGATCTCGTGCTCGGCCAGGAAGTCGGCGAGCCCCGTGCCCACCCGCCGTCCGTCGGTGGGTCCGGCCACCAGCGCCGCCCCGACCGCCCAGGTCGGCCAGATCTCCTCGATGGAGAAGTCGAAGGCGATCGTCATGCCCTGGTAGACCCGGTCGGTCGGCTCCACGCCGTACAGCACGGGGACGATGCCGATGAAGTTGCAGATGCTGGACTGGGCGATCTCGACGCCCTTCGGGCGCCCGCTCGAGCCCGAGGTGTAGATGATGTAGGCGACCGGGTCGCCACCGGTGTCCAGGTCGGGGCGCCAGCTCGGTGCGGCTGCGAGATCGCCGCCGAGCTGGTCCAGGTACACCGGCCGGCAGGGCAGCGCACGGCAGGTCTCGGCGAACGGGGTGGTCGTGATCACCAGGCCGAGGCCGGCATCCTCGGCCTGGAACTGCACCCGGTCGGCGGGTGCCGCCGGGTCGATGGGGACGAAGGTCGCCTCCGTCTTGGTCACCGCGAGCAGCGTGACGTAGGTGTGCACCGATCGGTCCAGCAGGATGCCGACCCGCATGCCCGCCCGGACGCCGAGGCCGAGCAGGTGGTGGGCCAGCCGGTTGGCCCGCTGGTCGAGGTCGGTGTAGCTCAGTCGCTCGCCGTCGCACTCCAGTGCGGTCGCCGCGGGGTTCTGATCGCACGAACGCTCGAAGAACCCGGCGAGCCGGGTCGTGCCCTGCCGCGACGGGGACGGGGGTGCGGCGATGTTGCCCGCGAAGGAGAAGGCCCGGTCCGGGGAGTCGACCCGCTCATCGCTCGGGGAGGTGAAACCCGGGATGAAGTCCGAGGTGTCGTGCTCGGTCGTCATCGGCTCGCTCTCGCAGTTGACAATCTGGAATCCGTGTCGACGCTAGGTATCAACGGAGCGTCGTGCCACCGGTTCGTCCGGAATGGTCGACATGGCGCAAGATCATCACGTCCCGTGGTTGCCCGATGTCTGCACGTTGCATTTTCTGGAGATCGACCACGAGCGAAATTGCTCGTCGTGATCGTTCGCCTTCGAAGCGTTGAACCGTCCCGGGGGCGTCGCACGGAGGAGGGTCGGGAGGAGAGGAGGGTCGACGTGCGGATGTGCCGTCGTGCGGCCCTGCGACCGCTGGTCGCGGTGGCCACGCCCGACGAGGTGTTCCAGGGCTGCGACCCCGGCTTGCTGAGTGCGGGCGAACGGGCCCGTAGCGCCTCGATGCGGGACCCCGCCGACCGGGCGGCATACGAAGCCGCACACCTGCTGGTGCGCCGGTGCGCCGCGGCGTTGACCGGACGACCCGCGGCGGAGCTGATGGTGCGCCAGTGGTGTGCCACCTGCGGCGTGACGGGGCACGGGCGGCCCTCCCTCACCGAGGTCCCCGGCGTGCACGTCAGCTGGGCGCACACCCGGGGGGCGGTGGTCGCCACCGCTGCCTGGCACCCCGTGGGGGTGGACGTCGAGAGGATGCCGGCCGCTCCTGCCGGCGTGGCGGCTCCCGGTCCTGCCCTCGGCCTGTCCCCGGCCGAGCAGCGGCGGGTGGCGGCGGCCGTCGATCCCGCACTGCTCGGCCTCCGGTACTGGGTGCGCAAGGAGTGTCTGGTCAAGGTGGGGGTGGCGACGTTGGCCGGACTCCACGAGGTGGACCTCTCCCGGCTGGCTCGCCCGCGGCGCCGGCACGGTTGGTCGGTGAGCCGGTACGGCGACCACCGTCTGGTCGACTGGTGCGACCCGGATCGGCGCGTGCTGATCGCGGTCGCCGGTGCCGGCCCACCCGTGGTCTGCTCGGTCGCGGACCTCGCCAGGATGGGTGTCGACAGCCGGCCGGGGGCGTCGAACATCTCGGATGGTGACCAGTGTGAACAACCCTGAGTTCGCTTTTCGCTACTCAGGAGTAAGGGTTGGCGGCGTGTCGAGCAATGGCTCGACGCGGCCTCTCGTTGCCCGCCGCCACCGATCACGCTCGTGGCAGCACGTGCGTTCGTGGGCGCCGCAGATGCTGCTCGAGGAAATCATCCAATCACCGAGTGTAAGGAAGTGTCGGGTGCGCACCCGAATTGCGTTGTTCGCGGTCTCGCTGGCCGTCCTGCTGCCTGCCGGCGTGGCGGGTGCGGCACAGCCGCTGGCGCTCGACGCCCCGGTCACGGACGAGTCCGGCGTGCTCGGTACCGAGACCGCGGCGGTCGAGAAGGCCGTGGCCGAGCTCCGCTCGAGCACGGGGATCGTCCTCTCCACGGTCTTCGTGCCGTCCTTCGACGGCGAGGAGCAGGGTGCCGACTGGGCCGAGCTGACCGCTGTGGAGTCCGGGCTCGGCGATGACCAGGTGCTGCTGGCCGTGGCCACGGACGATGCCGAGTACGAGTGGTGGATCGGGGCGGAGTCGACGCTCCAGCCGAACGCCGTGGGCAGGATGGTGCGTGAGCGCGTCGAGCCCGCGGTCGTGGTGGGGGACTGGTCCGGCGCGGGGGTGGCGCTCGCCGACGGGCTGCGGTCCACCGAGATCGTCGACCCGGCGATGCCCGCGTGGTCGGCGGTCCGCACGACGGTGACGGTGGGCGCCCTGGTAGGCGCGCTCGTCGGGGTCTACCTGCTCTCCCGCCGCGGCACCCCGGTCGGCCGGGCGTCCGAGCGCACCGGGGCACGAGCGAGCTGAGCTCGCTCACCGGACGTGCGCCGACCCGCTCCGGCGTCGGTCGACCTGCCCCGGCCTCAGCTGACGTAGCGGCGGGCGGTGGACCGGTGCTGAGCGGCCTCCAGGGCGGCGAACCGTGCCTCGGCGTGCGGGGGCAGCACCCGGCGCTCCCGCACCAGCCACGGCAGCCCACGCAGCGCGGCGAGCAGGCCGCGGGCGGTCACCCGGTCTTTGGGCACGGTGCGCAGCAGGTGCAGCGTGCGGCGCAGCGCGGGCTTGAACGGCCGGCGCAGCCACGTCGTCCAGAGCGTGTTGCGGATGCCGTCGGCCCGGCGCTTGTGCGGGTCGCGGGCGGTGCTCGCCTGGTGGTGGATGGTGAGCTCGGGCAGGTAGCAGAGCTCCCAGCCGCGGGCGGCGAGGTCACCGGCCATCAGCTCCTCCTCACCGCCCAGCCACAGCCGCTCGTCGAACCCGCCGACCTCGTCGAACGCCTCGCGGCGGAGCACGCTGGCCCCGGCGAGGAAGCTGCCCAGCGCCGGGCCGGGCAGCCAGTCGGCGCCGACGACGGGGGAGTCGCGCAGCTCGGCGACGATCGGGTCCTCGGTGCCGCCCGGCTCGACCAGGATCCGCGCGGTGACCACGGCCAGCCGCGGGTGGGCGTCGAAGGCGTCGGCGGCGGCGCGCAGCGAGCCCGGATCCCACCAGGTGTCGTCGTCGCAGAAGGCGACGTAGGGGGTGTCCAGCCGGGCGACGCCGAGATTGCGGCCCACCGCGCCGAGGTTCTCCGGGCTGGCGATCAGCTCCACCCAGGTGTGCTCGCCGCGGACGGCGTCGGCGGTGCCGTCGGACGACCCGTTGTCGACCACCACCACGTGCGGCTGCTCGGGCAGCCCGCGCAGCCGGGTCAGCGCGAGCAGCAGCTCGTCACGCCGGTTGTGCGTGATGACGACGACCGCGACCCGCGGGTCGGCGCCCGCTCCCGTGGTGTCCGGCTCGACCAGTTCGCTCGTCACGACCTCAGCTCCCGTACTCCGGACATGACCGTGGTGGGCAGCACCCGGCGCCGACGCAGCGCGGCGGGCACCCGGGGCAGCGCGCCGGCGAGGCCCCGCAGACCCGGCCGCCCGGCGCGCAGCGCGCTGAGCACCTGGCCGGCGAGGTCGCGCAGCGGGTAGCGCATCAGCGCCGTCAGCACCCGGCTGCGCCACAGCCCGGCCTGCCGGACGGCGGAGGCATCCCGGCGGGTCGAGGGGTGGTGGTGCACCGTGACCTCGTCGACGTAGGCGAGCCCCCAGCCGGCGGCGGCGAGGTCCAGCGCCAGCCGCTCCTCCTCGCCGGGGAAGCGGACCACCGGGTCGAACCCGCCGGCGGCGGTGAACGCCTCGGCGCGCACCAGCGCGGCGCAGGCGACGAAGCCCAGCAGCGAGGGGCCGGGCAGGTCCGGGTCGGTGCCCAGCGGGCTGGCCGCCATCACCTCGCAGACCGGGTCCAGGCGCTCCTCCGGGCCGACCAGGATGCGCGCCGCGAGCAGCCCGAGGCGGGGGTGGGCGCGCATGATCTCCACGGCCTTCGCCAGGTCGCCCGGCGCCCACCAGGAGTCGTCGTCGGTGAAGGCGACGAACGGCGTGCCCGCGCGCTCGACGCCGACGGTGCGGGCCAGGGCGCCGGTGTTGTCCGGCAGCGGGACGACGGTGACCTCGGGGCGGGCGGCGCGGACGGCCGCCACGGTGTCGTCGGTGGAGGCGTTGTCGACCAGGACCACGGGCGCCTCGTGCCGTGGCAGGCTCGCCAGCAGGTCCTCCCGCCGGTTGCGGCTGGCGACCACGCAGGTCACCGCCGGCCGCGTGGGGTCGAGCTCGGTGATCACCTGCGCACGGTGCCCGGTACGGGGGACGATCAACCCCGGTCCTGGATCACATCGGCGACCGGGGCGTCGAGGTGCGCGGGGGAGGCGAACACCCGGCCGGCGGGGCCGGTGCCGTCGATCGCGTCGGCGGCGAGCACCACGGCGGCCGCGGTCCAGGTGGTCCGCTCCACCGGCCAGCGGGCGTCGTCGGGCCAGACGAGGCCGGTCCAGTAGGACCCGTCGTCGGCCCGCAGGTGCTGCATGGCGGCCAGTTGCGCGGCGGCGTCGTCCCGGCGTCCGCAGGCGGCCAGCGCCAGCGCCAGCTCGCAGGTCTCCGCCCCGGTGACCCAGGGGCGGTCGGCGACGCAGCGGACGCCGAGCCCGGGCACCACGAACGTGCCCCAACCGGCGGCGAGCCGCTCCTCCGCCGCGCGGCCGGTGACCGCGCCGGTGAGCACCGGGTAGTACCAGTCCATCGACCAGCGGGACCGGTCGGCGAAGACCGCGGGGTGCTCGCGCAGCGCCGTGCCCAGACCGGTCGCGGCGAGGTCCCAGTCCGGATGGGGCTCGCCGACCAGGTCGGCCAGCGCGATCCCGCAGCGCAGCGACTGGAACAGGCTGGCGTTCCCGGTGAGCAGCGCCGTGTCGTCGGGGGTGCCGTCGGGGCGCAGCGCCCAGCCGATCGCCCCGCTGGGCAGCTGCATCGCCGTCACCAGGTCCAGCGCCCGGCGGACGGCCGGCCACAGCCGGTCGACGAGGCCGGCGTCGCCGCTGGACAGCCAGCTGTGCCAGACCCCGACGGCGAGGTAGCCGGCGTGGTTGCTCTCGGTGCCGGGGGCGACGACGGCGCCGTCCCGGTACTCCGCCGCCCACGAGCCGTCGGGGCGCTGCCGGGCGGCGAGCCAGTCGTAGGCGGCCGCGGCGCGGGCGTGCTCCCCGCCGACGTCGAGGGCCATCGCCGCCTCGACGGCGTCCCAGGCGTCGAGCTGCCCGCCGCGGTACCAGGGCAGCGCGCCGTCGCCCGCCTGCTCGGCGGCGATGGCGGCCACCGTCGCGCGCACCTGGTCGGCGGAGAGCACGCCGGGCACCTCGGGGAGCCGATCAGTCACCGGTGGACCCCGGCTTCTCCGCGTAGACGACGAGGCTCTTGCCGATGAGGGGGTCCAGCAGCCGCTCGGCGGTGCGGGTCGCCCACGGGCGGTGCACGAGGTCCCAGACCAGCACCCGGTGGTAGGCCCGGGTGGCCCGGGTGTCCCGGTCGACCCCGACCGCGCACTTGAGCCACCAGTAGGGCGCGTGCAGCGCGTGCGCGTGGTGGGTGCGGGTCGGTCGGAGCCCGGCGGCGGCCAGCCGCTCCTCCAGCTGGTCGCCGCGGTAGATGCGGATGTGCCCGCCCTCGTTGGCGTGGTACTCGTCGGACAGTGCCCAGCACACCCGCTCGGGCCCGTAGCGGGGGACGGTGACCGCGACCCGGCCCCCCGGCTTGAGCACCCGGGCGATCTCGGCGATCGCCGCCCGGTCGTCGGCGATGTGCTCGAGCACCTCGGAGGCGATCACCCGGTCGACGCTGGCATCGGGCACCGGGAGGGCGCGCAGGTCGGCGCGCGTGACCTCCGCCGAGGCGCCGGCCGGGGCCTCGCCGGCGGCGGCGATGGCGTGCAGCCACGTGCGCGTGGTGGCCACCTCGGACGCGCCCCAGTCGATGGCCAGCACCGATGCGCCGCGGCGGAAAGCCTCGAAGGCGTGCCGCCCCTCGCCGCAGCCCAGGTCGAGCACCCGCATGCCCGGGCCGACGTCGAGCAGGTCGTAGTCGACGGTCAGCACGCGGGGGCGCTCCCGGCCGGTGCCCGCCGGGCGAGCACGTCCTCGTACCAGCCGGCGGTGCGCTCGGCCGTGCGACGCCAGGTGTAGTTCGCCAGGACGCGGGTGCGCCCGGCCCGCCCCAGCTGGTCCTGCAGCGAGGAGTGGTCCAGCACCAGCTGCAGCGCGCCGGCCAGCCGGTCGACGTCGCCGGCGGGCACCTGCACGCCGGCGTGCGAGCCGACCACCTCCGGCAGCGCCCCGGCGTCGGTGGTGACCAGCGGCGTGGCGCAGGCCATCGCTTCGACCGCTGGCAGCGAGAAGCCCTCGTACAGCGACGGGACCGCGACCACCGTGGCGGTCTGCAGCAGCCGCACCAGCTCGGGCTGGGGCACGGGCCCGGTGACGCGCACGGCGTCCTGCAGTCCCAGGCGGTCGAGTGCGGCGGCGGCCGGTCCACCGGGGCGGAGGGTGCCGACCACGACCAGGCGCACCTCCCGCTCGGTGCGCAGCTTGGCCACCGCCTCGAACAGCGGCACCAGCCCCTTGAGCGGCACGTCGGCGCTGGCGGTGACCAGCACGGTGGCCGGGTCGCGGGGGGTGGTGCCGGGCCGGAAGACGTCCGGGTCGATGCCGACCGGGATGACGTCGACGGCGTCGGCGGGCACCCCCATGTGCCGCTCGACGTCCCGCCGGCTGCTCTCCGAGACGGTGGTGATCCCGTCCAGCCGCCGGGCCACCCGTGCCTGCATGCCGGTGAAGGCGTACCAGCGGCGCAGGGTCAGCTGCCGCCGCAGCCCGGTGGCCGCCGCGAGTTCCAGGTCCCGGTCGATCGCCACCGGGTGGTGCACGGTGGCGACCGTGGGCAGCCCGGCGCGGCGCAGGCCGAGCAGGCCCCAGCCCAGCGACTGGTTGTCGTGCACCAGGTCGAAGTCGCCCGCGCGGCCGCGCAGCAGCCTGGCCGCCCGCAGGCTGAAGGTGAGCGGCTCGGGGAAGCCGGCGGTGCACATCGTCGTCCACTCCAGGACGTCGACCAGGTCCCGGAACTCCCGCGGCCGGGGAGTGCGGAAGGGGTCGGGCTCGCGGTAGAGGTCCAGGCTGGGCACCTCGGTCAGCGGCACCCCGTCGGCCAGCTCCGGGTAGGGCTGGCCGCTGAACACCTCGACCCGGTGGCCGAGCTCGCGGAGCTCGGCGGAGAGCGCCCGGACGTAGACGCCCTGACCGCCGCCGTGCGGCTTGCTCCGGTAGGACAGCAGTGCGACGCGCAACGACCGTCCCATGCCCGGACTCTAACCAGCGCGCCCGACGGCTCCGGCGCGGCCCGCGACCGCCCCGTCGCACCCCGCCCGGTGGCCTGGCAGGGTGCGGGCATGCTGCGCCACGTCGTGCTCTTCACCTGGAACCCCGACACCTCCCCGGAGGTCCGCCTCGCCACCCTGGAGGCGCTGCGCCGCCTGCCCGAGGAGGTCGGGGGCATGACCTCCTTCGCCGTGGGCCCGGACGCCGGCCTGGTCGACGGCAACGCCGACACCGCGCTGGTCGCCGACTTCCCCGACGTGCAGGCCTTCCGCGCCTACGCCGAGGACCCCCGGCACCTGGCAGTGATCGCCGAGCACGTGCGGCCGCACCTGGCCAGCCGGAGTGCGGTCCAGTACGAGGTGTAGCACCGCGGAGGGGCCCCGGCCGGTCGTCGTCCACAGCCGGCGGCGCCGTCCACAGTTCGTCCGGGGCCGGTCCCCGGCGGCCTCCGCCGGACCAGGGTCGTCGGCATGCCCGCAGCCGAGCGCCCGATCACCGTCCGTATCTCCGACCCCGGCGACGTCGCCGCCGCCCTGCCGCACCTGGTCGGCTTCCACCCGGCCGAGTCGCTGGTCGTGGTGGGCCTGACGGGCTCCCCGGCGCGCGCGGTCAGGGTGACCGCACGGGTCGACCTGCCGGCTCCCGAGGACCGGGAGGAGGCGGTGCAGCGCCTGGTCCGCTCGCTGTTGCGCGACGAGGTGAGCGCGGTGGTCGTCGCGG